>JBARHR010000063.1:0-3545 GCA_049799335.1 Gallionella sp.
CGGGAACGGAATATTGAGCGCGAAGATGGCAACAAAGGCTGCTGCTGCAATCGTCCAAAGCAAACTGTTCTTTAGCGCTCGTGAACCGATACGGTGAGCAGCCTGTACAACGATGGCGGTCACCGCGGGCTTGATGCCGAAAAACAACCCGGCCACCAATGGCACATCACCAAAAGCAATATAGATCCAAGACAACGCAATCAGGATGAACAGCGACGGCAACACAAACAATACACCCGCCAGTATTCCGCCCCAGGTTCGATGCATGAGCCAGCCGATATAGATTGCGAGCTGTTGTGCTGCTGGCCCAGGCAGCACCATGCAATAGTTGAGCGCATGCAAAAAGAGTTGTTCCGAAATCCATCGCTTTCGCTCGACCAAGTCTTGATGCATGATGGAAATCTGACCGGCTGGTCCGCCAAAACTGATGAATCCCAGTTTTCGCCATTACCAGAAGGTTTGAGCGAGTGTGACTTGATGCGGAGGTGTAATATTGCTTGAAGATTGCTGTTTCTTTGCGTCCTTAACTCTATCCTTGGAATATCCAATTTAGATCAGACCCTTGGACGATGATATGTCTTGATGCGGGGAGGCTGCACTATCCCCGAAGCGGCATTATGTACACCTAGATTTTCGGTTGCAAGGGGTGAAATATGAATGAATGAGTGAGTTTGTCTCTTCGCGTGGTCACCAGTGACCGCTTCCAAACTGGTAATATCGACCCATGAAGTGGTGTTCCGTGCCATTTGCTGCCGGTTGCAGGTGTAAAATATCTTGCAAGACAGCGGACGGACGTGACAGGAAATAAGTGGACTTGCATTTAAGAGTGTTTGCTATTTGCACTACTGAGATCTGCAATGTCATTATTTAAAATCCCGCCTCAAAGTCAGTGAGAAATCGGTTTGATTATAATGATCTACGATGATATTGGACTGATTATTAAGAAGGCTGAGTTGTGGGCGTAATATCCAGTTAGCGGCGTATCGATAGTTTAACCCTACTATGAGATCATATTGGCGGTCATCACGGACAACCAAAAATGCACTATTGATTCGATTATACTTGCCCCACTGTCTTCCTCCTGAAGCGTACAAATCCAGTTGTTCTCCAATTGAAGATTGGCTAGAAAGACGTACACCTTGAATTTTCTTGCCACCATCGATGCGCAGATTCATGTCTTGTTCGTTACCCCCGAAAACGCTGCCAAAAATAGTTGAACGTCCATCGGCAATAATATGCAACCAACCCAAACCGGCGATTGTTTGATTGAAATCGTTTGAAGCTAATGTCGGGTCGGGATAACGGTAGCGAATACGCTGGCCAAACAATATTGCCTGATTGGCGCTATTGTAGGCATGCTTCCAATCTGCATTAAACCCATTTGATTTTCGATTAACCGCTCCACCTTGATCAAATTGCCCGCTCACTAACCCACCATCTAACTGCTCTGCGTTTTTGTTAAACCTTACACCAAGCCGGCCGTCCAGAGAGATGTAGTTAAAATTAGTGTGCTTTAGGTCGTTGCGGCTGTGCATATCCAGATTGCCATAAACAGACCAATCCGATGAGATCGGATGAACGGCCTCCGCGCCTGCAGCTAGGCCCCTGTAATCGTCAGCAGTTTTAACGTTCGCAGAATTCAGGGTGAACTGTGTATCCAACAGCGCGGGCACGGCAATTTGTGTTTGCGTGGTGGAATTGTTTATGTTGTTGTTGTAACCAATACTTGCCTCAATATAGCTACTTAACTTGGTAGTCTGCTTTTTATCAGGAGTTTCAATTTTTTTAAGGTATTGCGTGATCGTAGCAATGGCTGATGGCGGGGGATTTAAGGTTAACGCACGGGTAAATTCTGCACGAGCCCGTTCTGAATCACCTAATATGAAATAGGCTCTTCCCAAATCAACACGTGCTGCCGCATGTAATGGATCAACCGCCAATACACGCTCAAGGATGATGCTCGCCTGGTCTACTTGCCCACTATTTAGTGCCGCCAATCCCAACAGATAGTCGAATTTCGTGTTTCCAGCCTGTTCAAATTCGTAAGGTTCGAGAAGGGAATATGCCTCTGCCGGTTTGCCTTCCAAAATCAACTTGCGCGCAAACTCGAGGTCAAGTTGTTCAGCCTGAGCAACAGCTGAAACCATTACCAAGCTAAACAACAGCAAGAAGAATATAGAACGCACGTATTTATTGATTTTGCTTTTCTATTTAATTTAGGGTCGCGACATGACTACTGCCCCAGCTACTGCCTGCCCATTTGTTGTGCCCAATGCGAAGGAGGAAATCAACCCTTTGGCGTTTTGTCCAATCAGCATCCCCGCAGCACCCCCGCTTGCCGTACCCGAACACGCTCCACTGCAAGTAACAGCAAGCGCTGCGCCATTCACAAAAGAGGAAAGATTCACTGGGCTGTTAAGCGTGCCGGTCCAATTCCGGGAATTCGCGTCGGTGACAGCCAGATTATAGCTGCTCAAAGTGGCCGTACTAAGATCGATGCCGACATTCAGAGTCACTCCGCTGTTGCTGCTGATATTCCCTGACTCGGTTACTGTAGACGAGCCAACCACACTTGAAAATGTCGCAGTTCCACCTATGCTAGAAACTACTGTTGGCGCGGTCGCCCCCTCCGATGTGTACGCAAAAGAATGATAGTTGATCGCGATGGCATTTCCTGTTGAGTCGAAAGCGACCCCTCCTGCATAGACCCCCCATGTCACCTTGGCACTATCCACCATGGCCGTACTTGACTGGATCGGCGGGGCATCGTTGGCAAGGTAATTAAAGCCCGTGGCGTCATTAGAGTAGCTGGTAGGGAAGCCATCTTCTACGAACAACTTATTTCCTTGAACGCCAACTTGAGCACCGCCACTGGTCAACAATCCTGCTGCCATATGCGCACCTACTACCCCACTACCCGGCAAAGCTGGAGACGAGTCCGTCTCCAACGTATTGAGATCCACGGAGCTGTTAGCCAATGTTTCAGTTTGGGTAAGCTTGCTCTGGTCTGTTCCAGAAGCCGAACCACTCAAATTGTCATTGCTATTATCATCTTTACTGGAATTGGTCACGTCGTCATGGTGCTCTCGTTTATCTCCAGATTTGAATTTCGAGTAACCAAAGATTGGCAGAGGCTTGTCCAATATGATCGGGCTTCCTCCGTTTAGTGATGCGAAGCCAGTTTGATTCGGCTTGATCAGCAATTTCCCCTGATCACTTTGTAGCAGAGTTGCGCCTGAAATGACGTGGTTATAGGTACCTGGCTCAACGACCGCCGTCTGCCCCGGTAGCATTCTGCCAACGAAAACAGTTTCATGATCCGTGCCGCGTATTGCGATTATGGCATTGGGTGTATGAATACTGTAGTTTTCCTTGTGGAGTTTGCCGATCATGCCTGTAATAGCCCGGAAACCGCCAGACAAAAGAGCCAATGAGATATGCTCGCTTCCATCCTGTTTTCCGTTGTACGCGAATGTCTCAACGTTCAATTGGCTTTCTGGGCGAAGAACTAACGTTCCGCCATCTTCCGTGCGTAACTGTAAAGA
>JBARHR010000064.1:0-4086 GCA_049799335.1 Gallionella sp.
TTCAGCCTTGGTCAATGTCGTCATATTCCCCTCTTACACTCGCAACTGCGCGCCTTGACGTTGCAAAGCTGCAACCAGACGAGCTACATTTTCCTCAATCTCATTTTCAGTCAGAGTCTTTTGAGTATCTTGCAATAACACACGGAATGCAAGGCTTTTTTTACCTTGTTCCACGCCTTTTCCGCGATACACATCGAACAATTCAAACTCGACAACTTTGGGCAATTTTTCGGACTTTACTGCGTCGATTAACGATTCGACACGGACCATTTCGTCGACCAGCAAAGCCAAGTCGCGACGAACTGCCGGGAATCGCGAGTTTTCCTTGGCCGTTGGCAGAACACCAGAAATCAACGCTGCCAATTCAATTTCAAACCATACAGGTGCCAGCGCTAGTCCGTATTTGTTTTGCCACTGCGGATGCAATTCACCAATCCATCCGATAGAACGATTATCCAGCAAAATATTGGCCGACCTGCCTGGATGGGACGCGGGATGCGGCAGCGGTTGAAAGCGAAGCGCACGCGGCGCAAACAACGTTTCAACATCGCCTTTGACATCATAAAAATCCAGATTTCTGGAGAGCGAACCCCACTGTTCAGGAAGTGCGGGGCCATAGGCCAGTCCGGCGAGACGTTCCTGCTGAAGATAGCTGCCATCCTTTTCTGAAAAACATCCACCCACTTCAAAAAAGCGCACGCGCGGCTGTTTGCGCGCAAGATTAGTCTGCAAGGAATTAAGCAATCCGCCCAACAGGCTGCTGCGCATCACGCTCATCTGACTCGAAATCGGGTTTTTCAATACCACGGGAACCGGGTTTCCGTTTAAATCGCACTCCCAGTCTGCCGCGACGAACGCGTAGTTGATCGCTTCCTGATATTCGCGCAGCGCCATCGTTTGGCGCACCTTTGACAGTGGACGTTGCGACTCAACATTCGGCAAAACGGCCATGCGCGCCTGTATAGGAACGGGGAGTATCTTCTCATAGCCGTAAACACGCGCGATTTCTTCGACCAGATCTTCTTCGATAGCGATATCAAAACGGTAACTTGGCGGCCGAACCAGAAATTCATCGCCATCCTGACGAAATGTCATACCCAGGGCTTCGAATATCCGGGCAATTTCCTCAGCTGTCAGTGTAATGCCCAGGATGCGTTGCACTCGCGCAGCGCGTAATTTCACCTCATTGCGCACCGGCAATTCGCCCTGCACATCACAAGTTGACCCGGCCCTACCTCCGCAGATATCGACTATCAATTGCGTGGCACGGTCCAAGGCAATTTCGGTGCTGGCGAAATCGACGCCGCGTTCGAAGCGATACGATGAATCAGAACCGAATCCGAGTCTCCGCGACTTACCGGCAATTACTTCCGGTGAAAAATAGGCACTCTCCAGAAAGATATCAGTAGTCGCATCGTCAACGGCAGTTTCTGCGCCGCCCATCACGCCAGCCAACGCAACCGGTCCGTTGCTATCCGCTATCACCAGCATGTCATCCTGCAAGCTTACCGTCTGCTCGTTCAGCAGTCTGATGCGCTCACCCGACTGCGCGTACCGCACCGCGATATCGCCTTCCAGTTTGTTGAGATCAAATGCATGCAGCGGCTGCCCCAACTCCAATAGCACGTAGTTGGTTACATCAACCAAGGCGCTGATGCTACGCAGACCGCAACGTTCCAGACGATTGGCCATCCAGACAGGCGTCACTGCCTGGGCGTTAACGCCCTCGATTACACGCCCTGTATAGCGTGGACAGGCCGTACTCGCCTTGACGGTCACTTTGCAAATTCGGGTCTCCGCCTCTGCGAAGATCACTTTGGGGATTTCTTTTATCTGTTCACCTGTTAGCGCAGCAACTTCGCGCGCTATTCCATGCAACGACAAGCAATCACTGCGGTTCGGCGTAAGTTTGAGCGTGATCAGACGATCATCCAGATCAAGGTGCTTACGTATATTTAGGCCAACTTCTGCATCCGCTGCCAGCACCGCCAATCCGCTACTTTCTTCGGCCAAACCGAGCTCTTTTTCCGAGCACATCATGCCGTATGAAGCGATCCCGCGCACTTTGGCTTGCTTGATCTCCATCGCAGGAAGCTTCGCGCCAACCAAGGCACACGGCGCTTTCATGCCAACTGACACGTTTTGTGCCCCGCATACGATGGTTAACGGCTCTGCATGCCCAACATTAACCGTGAGGACATTAAGTCGATCCGCGTCGGGATGTTTTACCATGCTCATAACCTGTCCGACGACCACCTTGTCAAATGGCGGAGCAACAGTAGTCATCTCCTCTACTTCAAGACCTGCCATGGTTAGCAGGTGCGACAACTCCTCACTGCCAAGCGACGGATCAACGAAAGTACGCAACCAGGATTCAGAAAACTTCATAGCTCAATTGAACTGCTTAAGAAATTGCAGGTCATTCTCGAAGAACATCCTGAGATCATTGACGCCATAACGCAGCATCGCCAGACGTTCAACACCCATACCAAACGCAAAACCGGTGTATTTCTCGCTGTCTATACCGACATGCTTTAGCACATTGGGATGGACCATGCCGCAGCCGCCGATTTCCAGCCAACCGCCTTTCCAGCTCATATCCATTTCCGCGGACGGTTCCGTAAACGGAAAGAACGACGGTCGGAAGCGAACCTGCATATCGTCAGTTTCAAAATAGTTTTGCAGGAAATCCGAAATCACGCCTTTAAGGTCGGCGAAACTCACTGTCGTTCCTACCCACAAGCCTTCCACCTGGTGAAACATAGGCGAATGCGTAGCGTCGGAATCGACGCGGTATACCCTGCCAGGCGCGATGATGCGTATATCCGGCATGGTATCCAGATCGCTGTACCGGGCAACATGTGCCTGCATATAGCGAACCTGGATTGGCGAAGTATGTGTGCGCAATACATGTTGCTCGTCAACATAGAAAGTGTCGTGCATGGCACGCGCCGGATGATCCGACGGTATATTCAGCGCGGTGAAATTGTAAAAATCATTCTCGATTTCGGGTCCTTCAGCGACCGCGTAACCTATCGAGTGGAACAGCGTTTCAATACGCTCCAACGTGCGGGTAACCGGATGCAATCCGCCAACACTCATGCCCCTGCCGGGCAAAGTCACATCAAGGGACTCGGCGGCCAACTTGGCGTTTAGCTCGGTTTGCCTGATTGCGTCCCGCCGAGACTGAAGCGCGGCTTCAAGTTGCTGCTTGACCTCATTGATGCGCGCTCCGGCAGCCGGCCTTTCCTCCGCAGTAAGCTTGCCCAAACCCTTCAACAATAGGGTCAAGCTGCCTTCCTTGCCGAGATAGACTGCCTTCGCATTTTCCAGTGCAACCGGATCGTCAATTCCCGCGAAGCACTTCAATCCATCTTCCAGTATGGCTTGTAATTCCAGCATCTTTACACTCTCCCCTGCTTCATGGCACCAAGATTCCGCCTTGAATTATCGGGTCATTTCTTGTCCAACATCCTGAATATGCAAAACACAGCGCTTGCGAAATTCAAACAAAAAAGGAGGCATACCGCCTCCTTTTTATGTCATGAAGCCAACTTAGACGCCGAGACTGGCTTTCGCCTGAACCACAAATTCTGCGAACGCAGGCTTGTCAAATATCGCAATATCAGACAATACCTTGCGATCGACCTGAATCGATGCTTTCTTCAATCCGTTCATGAATACGCTGTAACTAAGACCCTGCTCGCGCGCTGCGGCATTGATACGAGCGATCCACAGGGTACGAAATTGGCGCTTCTTTTGGCGACGGTCACGATAGGCATACTGCCCTGCCTTCATTACCGCCTGTTTGGCGATGCGGTATACGTTCTTGCGACGGCCGCGATATCCTTTTGCCAGATCAAGAATTTTCTTGTGACTGGCGCGGGCGACTACTCCACGTTTAACTCTAGGCATGCTCTACTCCTTATGCGTAAGGCATCATGGCGCGAACCGATGCTGTATTGGTTGAATGCACTTCGGTGATGCCGCGCAATTGACGTTTGTTCTTGGTGGTCTTCTTGGTCAGAATGTGACGCTTGAAGGCCTGCGAACGCTTGATGCTTCCGCCAGCGCGGACAACAAAGC
>JBARHR010000065.1:0-3366 GCA_049799335.1 Gallionella sp.
GTCAAGAGAGCAAAAAATGATAAGGATGTAGGACAATGGCATATCGACCGCGCACCAAACTCAGTCCCCGGTTTTAACGCCCCTCTTTTTTCCGCGCCGAGTGTGGGAAAGCGATTGATGACTTCGACATATTTTTCTGCCGATGCGTACGCGCGCAGCAGATTGACGCTGTGTGCAACGTGAAGATGAAATTGAAGAGGCTTTTCTGTGCACGCAGCCGTTTGTAGATTGGGGCGCTCAGCACCAACAAGTCCTTTCGTTCCCATTCTTGCAGCGCAGCAACCAGTTGCTTGGCCTGCACAATTGGACGCAGCATGGCTTCCATCACTTATTCTTGGAATCCAGTATCGCCTTGAGATGCAAGTGCGAGGCCTTTGTTTCCTGCATGATGGCAATATCATCCCGACGTACTTCCAATCCGTTGACAAGTTAGTCGCCGATTAAAATCTCGACCTGACTTGACGCGATAAGAGGCATGAGGATACGTTCGGTTAGAGTAAGCGAGCTCATGTTGTTGCCTCCTTAAACCTGATCAAACTGGTTGTCTATATTACGCCTTAGGGATCACAATTGGTGAACAAAACCCTTGCGTTTCAGTTACTGGGAATAGGAAATTCAACACCATGTGACCAGGCATGATGCGCGCGAAGTGAACAGAACATCGTCAAACTCCCGAATTTGATTCCACCAAGGGCCAGTTGTGCAGCGCCGTTTTTCACAAATAAACGCACGCTGAACGTCTTGCGTGCAGGCTTGGCCATACCTTTGGCAAAAAGGTCCGCTTCCTCAATCGGTAAAGGCAGTGCTGCGCATCTCGGCGCAGATAGAACAGGCCTGAAATTTATGTACCTAACGTCCGGTGATAGTGTGGTGGCCCCCAAAGCATCTACCGCACAGACCAAGTATGACTTCAGCAATGGGGTGCCCTGGCTCGCCTACTTGTTCAATAGCATTGCATTGAGTTTGACCAAGGCCGGGTCGATTGCCGCTGGAGTGAGTTGCGCCCCGTTGGCAACAACCGTCAATGTCATGCGTTGACTGTCGACCGCAAACGAGCGGCACAGCGTGGTCATATTGGCGCTGTCGTAAAGCATCATTGATAGCGGCGTAGGCGACCCATCGCGCGATATTCGGTCCGCCAAAACCAACAGCAGTGACGCCGTAGCACCCAGTCTTTCGGGGTCCTTGGTAGCGCTGCTTGAGGCAACGCACCAGCCTTGGTCATCGCTCAAAAGCACGGAAGAAAAATTTCCCTTTTCAGCCATTTGATCAAGCGTTGCAGTGAGGTCCCGTTGTTGACCTTTGCCACCTTCCAAGTGTGACATCTCATATGAAAGTTGCTCTCGTCGAACCAATGGCGACAAAATGTTCTGGATTGTCGTCCGCAAGTCACGATCGTCTCCTCCAGTTGGGACGACAGGTTGATTGCGCATACGCACCATTTCCTTAGCAAAGCGTCGGTTCAGCTCGCGAAGATCCTCTCGAGCCTCGGTGCCTTTTTTTGCACCAACCAGATATCCGGCTGCAAATACCAGCAGCGCCGCAGCGAACACCAAAAGCGAAATTAATAGAATCATAATTCTTTAGTCTGATTTAGGCCGACAATTGTCGGTGTCGTTGATCTGGACGTTTACACGGCGGTTGCCTTGTGCGTCCCCTGGAATTCCGGAAATGAGTCCATTGCTTCCCATGGCTGAGATTTGTATCTGTTGTGGTGCCACGCCGCTTTTTTCCAGCAGCGAAGCGACCACCTTGGCACGTTGGTAGCTTAGCAGCACGTTATATTCATCTACCCCGACAACATCGGCATGGCCTTCGATGAAGAGTTTTGCGCTGGGATGGCGTCGCACCCAGTCGACGACGGCGTCGAACCCTTCGCGCGCATCCTCGGCCAATGGTGAGGTTGCACGGGTGGCGAAATAAAATGAAAAAAGCCCGGGGCATATTGGTCTGTTGTCGCTGGCGACTACTGGTGTGCTTGCTGGCTGCAACTGAACCGTCGACTGGATACTTGCACCCTGTGATGTGATCGAGCGCGTTTCAGCAGGCACGTCTTTAACTATTGGATCCTGCACGTCGAATATCGAGTCTTGAGACAACCATAGGGAAAGACCGGCCAGCAACAACCCTGCAGCCACAAGGACAACGATAACGCTCTTGGGTGCGTTTTCGCCGTACACAATGTGCAACGGAAACTGATCGGTGGTACGAGCCTCACTCACGCTGCACCGCCTCTAATCGCAATGCGGTCAAATTGACGCTGATCGACCACAATCTGCACGTCTCTATCAATATACAAGTCGGGGAACCGGCTGCCACGCTCAAGCGGTCGGTACGCGGAAAGATGGAAGAACCAGGTCCACCCCACACTGCAGGCCTGCGCACCAATCAATGAATCGATGCACCATGTCCTTGCCCTGAAAGTAGGCCCCGTGTTGTGGCACGATCATTTCAATGTCCAAAGTTCGGACCATGTTCGCCCACGCATTCATGACGCTGTTGGAACACATGTAGCGACGGTGGAATCCCTCCATATACTTCACGTGGGCGTCAAAATCCTGGACACGGAGGTAGTCAATTCCAATGGAGGCACCCAGATCTCCGGTGTAAAGAATTTTGGATACCGGATCGTACAGCTGAAAATTTCCTTCACTGTGAAGGAAGTGAGCCGGCAGGATAGGCAATTTTAAGCCACCCAGATCAAGCAGCATGCCAGCATCCGGAATCGGGTGCAGGCGATCTTCGACCAGGTGATCCAGGCCGAAGTGTGCTACGAACCTTATCCATAACTGAGAAAGCCAAGCCTCTGCATCGGTTGTCATGAGCCAACCGTTCACCGCCGCAACAATATCCGGATCCTGATGTGACAAGAAAATATGACACAACTTCGCCTTGCCAAGGGTGGCAAAGGTTTCGCTCAACACGCGGTTATAGACTTTGTGCCCACCCGGGTCCAGAATCATCCCTGAATCGCCGTGAATGATGACGTGCTGATTGGATTGAACGGCAAATCCGCCCGCGTCAAAATCCTCAAGCAGGATATTCCTGTGATTGCCATTATCGAACAAAATTGTATTTGCCATCTTTAAAGCCTCCCAGTTGCAATCACCAACGTGTTGTTGACGCGGAATTTACCAGCGTCCAAATTCCCCACCGATTAAAGAATAACCTTGACCGCCTTGACCGCCTCCCGCATATCGAAAAATATGAGCCCCAATGGCGTTGCTTCGGTCGCTAATATCAGCAGCAAGACTCCTCGTCCGGCGCTCACCATCACCGCGTAGCCGTTATCACCACTAACAATGACCTCGCGGAGCTCGCCGCGGCGCAGTTCCGTGCCGGCCCGAGTTCCGAGACTCAGTAGCG
>JBARHR010000066.1:0-3426 GCA_049799335.1 Gallionella sp.
TTCGGGTCGCATCCATGTCCTGACCCATGACACTCGCGATCATGAGTCCATCAGTGGAAATCAACGCGCTGGCCTCGATTCCGGGCGACGAGCTTTGCAGGGTCTTCAAGACTTTATTCAGATCATCGGTGCGTGCCATGTATTTCTCCTATTGGGCGTTTAGAGAGTTTGATTGTAGTCGAGCGACAGAATTTTTTGGGGTGTTTAAGCAAATTTTGCAGGGCGTACTTGGAATGACCCTGGGTCAGTAGGTTGACCCCAGGCATCATAAGGACTCTAAGCCTATCGGGATGCCGGAAATTGGTGAAATATGGACAGCGAAGTAACTGGTCCGAACTTTCAACGGTTTTGTGCATACCTAGCCTTGCGTACGGCTACGAACGGCCAATTCTGACATCAATGAGCGACCGAAATGTGTCGGTTTCACCACTGCGCCAAGTTCATCTTCCAGAAAAGTCAATTTTGTGGACTTGCTCGGATTTTTCACTATCCAAGCGTGGCATCGTCGGCCCGCGTATTTCTTGGGTGGCGGACTTGAGCATTTCTGGTCCGTTAATTTGAATTTGGAGCAGGTGGAAAATTCGATTGGAAATGCCGGATGCTATGGCCCGCACTATGCCGAGAAAAATGAACGATGCGCGCTTTCACGAGTCAGCGGAAAATCGCCCTGAACACACCACCACTACCGTTCAAAGCTAAACTTGATGGTGACATATTAGTGGTATGGGATAGATTACCCGAAAATCAAAAAGGCCTGCATCTCAGCAAGCCTTATAAAACAAACAAGAACCAGCTTGTTGATTCTTGCACGCTGACGCATGCGAAATCTGGTGGCCCGGGGCGGAATCGAACCACCGACACAAGGATTTTCAATCCTCTGCTCTACCGACTGAGCTACCAGGCCATTGCTACGTTCTCGTGTTAACCCTTAAATTCAGCCAACATCGGAAGCCGCGCATTATACCGATTACGCCCCAAATGACAAACCCCGCAATGCGGGGTTTGTCCTGTTACGCGAACGCAAGCAGCAATTACATCATGCCGTCCATGCCGCCCATACCGCCCATGCCGCCACCCATGCCACCTCCTGCTACTGGCTTGTCTTCAGCCAATTCGGCAACCATGCATGCCGTGGTCAGCATCAATCCTGCGATAGAGGCCGCATTTTGCAAAGCAACTCGTGTCACCTTGGTCGGATCAACTACGCCCATCTCCAGCATATCACCGTATTCGCTGGTAGCCGCGTTGTAACCGAAGCTGGCTTTGCCTTCGGCCACCTTGTTAACCACCACTGAAGGCTCATCACCCGCATTGGCTACAATCGCACGCAATGGCGATTCCATGGCACGCAGAACGATGGTGATACCGGCGTCCTGGTCGTGATTATCGCCCTTCAGCTTGGACACTGCGGTCTTGGCACGCAACAACGCCACGCCACCGCCGGGAACAATGCCTTCTTCAACGGCTGCGCGGGTCGCGTGCAATGCGTCTTCAACACGTGCTTTCTTTTCTTTCATTTCAACTTCGGTGGCAGCGCCAACCTTGATCACTGCAACACCACCGGCCAGTTTGGCCTTGCGTTCCTGCAGCTTCTCTTTGTCGTAATCGCTGGTGGATTCTTCGGCTTGCTTGTTGATCTGGCCGATACGACCCTTGATGGCGTCTTCCTTACCTGCACCGTCGATGATGATGGTGTTGTCCTTGCCCACTTCAACGCGCTTGGCTTGACCCAATTCATTCAACGTGGCTTTCTCCAAAGACAGACCCACTTCTTCTGCGATGACTGTACCGCCAGTCAGGATGGCAATGTCTTCCAGCATGGCCTTGCGGCGATCACCGAAACCAGGCGCCTTGACGGCGACCGTCTTCAGAATTCCGCGGATATTATTTACCACCAACGTTGCCAGTGCTTCGCCATCCACGTCTTCTGCGACGATCAGCAATGGACGGCCTGCCTTGGCAACCTGCTCTAGCACCGGTAGCAGGTCACGAATATTGGATATCTTTTTGTCATGCAGCAGGATGAATGGATTTTCCATCAGGGCCAGCTGACGATCCTGGTTGTTGATGAAGTACGGTGACAGATAGCCGCGATCAAACTGCATACCTTCAACGATGTCCAGCTCATCTTCCAAACCTTGCCCATCTTCAATGGTAATTACGCCTTCCTTGCCGACTTTTTCCATGGCCGCTGCGATCTTTTCGCCGATGACGGTGTCCGAGTTCGCCGAAATGCTGCCTACCTGCGCAATTTCTTTGCTGGTGGTGCACGGCTTGGAGATTTTCTTAAGCTCAGCAACGGCTGCTATAACTGCCTGATCGATACCGCGCTTCAGATCCATGGGATTCATCCCGGCCGCAACAAATTTCATGCCTTCCTGAACGATGGATTGTGCCAGTACGGTCGCGGTAGTTGTACCGTCGCCGGCGACATCTGAGGTCTTGGAAGCAACTTCCTTGACCATTTGTGCGCCCATGTTTTCAAACTTGTCCTTCAGTTCGATTTCCTTGGCGACCGATACGCCGTCCTTGGTAATGGTAGGGGCGCCATATGAGCGATCCAGAACTACGTTACGACCCTTGGGGCCCAGAGTCACTTTGACTGCGTCGGCCAGAATGTTTACGCCGACCACCATCTTGCTACGTGCGGAGTCGTGAAATTTTACGTCTTTTGCTGCCATGTTATTTCTCCTGAAATTGTTTGTTTTCGTCGTTCCGGGGCTGACCCGGAATCCGGCGCGGTTAGTGAATTAAATTCACATGATCGCGGAATGACAAATGTCTATTAGGCTTCTACGATGCCGATAATGTCATCTTCGCGCATCGTCATATATTCCTGGCCATCCATCTTGAAAGCTTGACCCGCGTATTTGCCGAACAAAACTCGGTCACCCACCTTAACGCTCATTTCTTGCAATTTGCCGTCATCGCTGACTTTGCCTTTACCCACGGCAATGATCTCGCCCTGATCCGGCTTTTCGGTGGCAGCATCGGGAATCACGATACCGGATGCGGTCTTGCGCTCTTCTTCCATGCGTTTTACGATCACGCGATCATTCAAAGGACGAATTTTCATACTAAATCTCCTAAAACAAAGGGTTAACTAAGGGTAATAAAATTGCGGGAGCGAAGTTTAGCACTCTCTTCCCGTGAGTGCCAATAATCGGGGCGGCGAAGCGCTATTTCAAGAGTGTTCGTGAATTAATTTTTGAGGGACACGTCCGGTTGAGCAAATTATATTTTTGCCCGGATGGTCAATGCGAACACTTGTGATGTGCATCAAGGACTTCCTGCCCGAAACTTTGCTCTCAATTGCAGGCTTGATTGGTGGTGATGGTGTCACATGTAGTCCGGAAAATCACCACTCCTGCGCCATTTGAAAATTCTTGGGCAACAAGTCGATGATTTCCCTTTGCACCAATATGT
>JBARHR010000067.1:0-6514 GCA_049799335.1 Gallionella sp.
AGCTAAGACAGTATGACCTTACCTGTCGCTGCATCTATTAATATCCGGCCCGCCTTGTCGCCTCGTTTGAATTCTACAAGATAGGCGATGGTCTCGTGGGCGCCGGCGACCTTTGCGGAAACGCCTGCTGCATTTACATTGTTGTGCATCGTGAGCACAAGGCTAATTTTCTCTCTGGAAAAATTCTCGGCTTCGACTTCTCGCTGGCCGTCAACAAAACCGATGGTTGCGGTCAAAGCAATGATTCCTGCGGCACCTGGCAAAATTGTGAGTCGTTTCATGTGGCATCCAAAAGTATGTTAGAAAAATATCCAGGATTGCGCGTCGCGTCGTCAGACACTAGTGATAATTTAACTACCTGACTGAAGCGCCCATCTCGAGACAACTTCAATTGCGAATTTTGACTACAGCATGGACTGTCCTGAAGTTGTCCATTACGATAGCATTCCCGATCAGAAGTTCATTCGTCATCACAATCAAACGATAGGTCACTGATATGGCGGAAGTTCGTTGAGTGCCTTGGCCCTACCGCAGTTCCGGGTGTCTGCTCGCACCTGGGTGCGATTCATCAACGAGTGTGATCGCGGGTCTCACACCCGCCATTGGTAATATCTGTCAATTGAAAAGTCGACGCGATGAAAAAAGAGTTTTGGCATGAACGATGGGAGAACGATCAGATCGGATTCCATCAGGAGGAAATCAACCCTTACTTACGTACTTATTGGCAATCGCTAACGTTAGCACCAAACAGCCTGGTATTCGTACCTATGTGCGGGAAAAGCCTCGATATGGTTTGGCTGCGCACACAAGGGCATGACGTCCTGGGCGTTGAACTTAGTCCAAAAGCGGTTAGTGATTTCTTCGGCCAGTTCGAACACGACCCCGAGAAATTTTCTTCCGGAAAATTCAAAGGCTGCAAATACGACGGTATCAGCATACTGTGTGGAGATTTCTTTGACCTGGACTTCTCGAAGACCGGCGATGTTGCGGCTGTTTATGACCGGGCCTCGCTAGTTGCATTACCACCGGATATGCGCAAACGTTACGTTGACCATCTGGTGCAGATACTACCTCCCGAAGTATTAATCCTGCTCATTACAATGGAATATCCCAAAGCAGAAATGCAGGGACCGCCGTTTTCGGTTACGACACGAGAAATTAAAGCGCTCTATTCGCCACATGGTGAAGTCGAAGCCCTTGGTCAGTTTGACGTATTATCCGCCAATCCGCGTTTCCAGGAACGCGGCCTAAGTGCCCTCAAAGAGAATATCTATCTAATTAGATTGCACAAATGACAATAAATCCGCGTCGCTGCGTTTCTGCCACGCAATACAAGGGAAAATGGGACGATCGGTTCGAAATGGGTCGTGTTGCATTTAATGACCGGTTGGAGTCGCGACCGAATTACGCATGACTTGAATCCCCAAAATCAGGACATGCTTAGCATTTCAGTAACATTTCCTGCCAACTTTACGCTATCATTTCCTCCGAGCCAGAATTTCCGCTAGTCTCAATCACTTAATCTATTGGAAGGTAAATTATATGGATGCAAAATCACTTGTGCTGGTACTAGCCGTAATCGCTGCTGTAATTCTGTGGCTACTGGGCGGCTTGGTCTTCAACATGGCTGTGGGCATGGTTTGTGTGCTCGCCAGCGTATTCATCGTGGGATGGGCCGCGGGCAATAAAATGGATACGCCTTCGAAGCATAGCGACAGCTAGCGATTCGAACGCTGCGCGGCGTCAAACGCCACCGCACCGGGTGGCGTTTCTGTTTTTTACATGATGCACTTCCGTTTCCCGGAACAATCGGTACCTCACTCCTAATAAGCCGTCGGGCCGTATCTCGACCCGTTTAATTGCCAAATTCAAAAATTTCCGTATGATTCGTTTCAACAATAACCGATTGAGCCGAAAATGCAGGTATGAAGAGTGCGCCTTCCAGTCTAGAAATTGATACCCTCTTCGCCAACGGAGACAGCAAAGCGGTATGGCTCAAAGCGTCCTCCACAGTCCAGCTCATCAGCCCCTCTTATGACTTCGCGATAGTAAAAACCACGTTTGAGGACGTGATTAGACTATTCACAGGCGTTTATCCAGGGTACTGCCCAATCAAGACGCTCTACCACAATCGCCATCACACGATGGACGTATTCCTGTGCGCGGTGAGATTAATGCATGGCGTACACATATCCGGGACACGTTTATCGGACAGGGAGCTGACACTGATAATGCTGGGTGCGCTGATGCATGATATCGGTTACGCACAGCGCGTCGGCGAAGCTACTGGAACCGGTGCGCAGTTCACGCTGACACACGTTGGCAGGGGCATAAAGTTTATGCAGCGTTACAACGCCCAGCAGGGGTTTCCGGGCGATCTGGCCGAACCTCTCAAATTCATCATACGCTGCACCGATCCGGCAGAATCAATACCTAAAATCCAATTCCCTGACGAACGCACCAGGTTGCTCGGGCAAATTGTCGGCAGCGCCGACTTGACCGGGCAAATGGCTGATCGTACTTATCTTGAGAAGCTGCTGTTTCTGTATCTGGAATTTGAAGAAGCACAATTCGGCAACTAACAGAGCATCCATGACATGTTGTCCAAGACCCAGTCATTTTACGAAAAAATACGCATGAAACTGGACAAAGATCTGGGCGGAATCTACAAGCGGCTAACGTTCCACTTCAAAGATCGCTACGGCGCCGAGAAGAACTTCTACCAGGAGTCGATCGAGAAGAATATCGCTTACCTGACGAAAATAACCAAGGAGAGCGAGGAAATGCACCTTGCCATGCTGAAGCGGGGCGGAATTGTTGAAAAATCCGAAACCATCCTTGCAAAGAAGAACCACACCTAACGGGCCATCAAACAAATTCGCAGCTTATGCCGGCAATTCAGTGATGCGATTTATCTCTACGGAGATATGCACCAACTCCTCATGAATGCTTAACTGCTCCTTGAAATATTCAGGGGCCACTTCAACCATGGTCGCCAGGCTGAGTATGCACGCATATTTTCCTTTTCCCACGCGCCACACATGCAAATCGCAAAGTTGCGCCACGATCGGTGAGGCAGCAATGACTTCGCGTATCTCGCCTACAACGGGCGAATTCATCTCTGCATCGAGTAAGACCCGGCTGGTATCGCGCAGCAGTCCGTACGCCCAAACCGATACGAGACCGGCGCCGATCAGTCCCATTACCGGATCAAGCCAGGCCGCACCCCATAGTTTGCCGCTGAACAGCGCAATAATCGCCAAAACCGAAGTCGCTGCGTCGGCAATAACATGCAGGTAGGCCGAGCGCAGGTTCAAATCATGATGATCGTGTCCATGATCGTGGTTATGCGAGTGACCGTGATGATGTCCATCCTTAAGCAACCATGCGGAAAATAGATTGACCAACAGGCCCACCATTGCGATCGCAATTGCCTGGTTGTAGTAAATTGGACTCGGCGTAATCAATCTTTCTATGGACTGGTACACCATGAGCAAGGCTACCATCACCAGAAATATGGCGCTGGTATAGCCGCCCAAAATTTCGATCTTCCAGGTGCCAAACGAATATCGCGGATCGTGGGCGTGCTTTCTGGCGAAGTAGTAAGCCATCACAGAAAGGCCCATGGCTACCGTATGGGAACTCATGTGCCAGCCATCGGCCAACAGTGCCATCGAGTTGTAATGCCATCCTCCCGCCACCTCGACGACCATCATGGTCGCCGTCAGTATTGCAACGCGCAGGGTGTTTCGCTCGGCAAGCGGATTGCCTTCGTCGAATCGATGGGAATGTTTTAGATGATCTGCGTCAGCGTGTTTATTCATTATTGCAGGTTACAGAATTATTCCAGACACAAGCCTTGGCAGATAATACCCCATCGCGCCCGAGTCACCGGAGTAGTTACAACCGCTCGGCTTCTAAACAGGAAGGGATGAGTAGCCGGAAGACGAAAGGCCAACCTGTGTGGCTGGCCTTGGGTGCGGAACCGTATCGTATTTGTCCGACTTGATCAGGCGCGCTTCTTGAACTCGTTGGTGCGCGTATCGATTTCGATCTTGTCGCCAATTTCGATGAACGCAGCCACAGGCAGCTCATATCCGGTATTGATCTTTGCCGGCTTCATTACCTTGCCGGAAGTATCACCACGAACAGCAGGTTCGGTGTAGACAACTTCGCGCACGATGGTATTGGGTAACTCGACCGAAATCGCCTTGTCGTTGTAAAACACAACTTCGCACGGCATACCGTCTTCTATGTAATTTATCGCGTCTCCCATACTCTCGGACTCGATCTCATACTGGTTGTATTCTTCGTCCATGAACACATACATTGGATCAGCAAAGTATGAGTAGGTGCACTCCTTGCGATCCAGAATAATCTGATCAAACTTGTCGTCGGCGCTATAGACTGTCTCTTTCGCGGATTCGGTGAGCAGATTTTTCATCTTCATCTTGACTACTGAACCATTGCGACCGGAGCGGCTGTATTCCGCCTTTAGTATCACCATCGGTTCTGTTCCGACCAGGATGACGTTACCCGAGCGTAGTTCTTGTGCTGTTTTCATGATTGCAGTCCTTCCAATTCGAAGGCGCGCATTTTACCGATTTCCTGATAAAAATCCAGCAAATTCAACGCAAGATTGTTTTTTGCCAACTGTTGCGCCCACAACGCGGCGCGGTCGTCCAGCTCGCTGCGAGCGGCCGAAAACGCCGCCCATGCCTCCGCAAAGTCGGTAGCCGCGATATCTTTGGCGTCGCTCGCCGAATTCCACAATCTCCACAAGCCGTGGACGGCGGAACTTCCGGGCCCGGTTAGCTGACTGCAATACTTGGCAAGAAATTCTTCCAACTTTTTGACGTGCACCGCATCGTGCTGAGGATATATCTGCCAGACAAACGGGCGTGCCGCCAATTGAGCCCGCACGCAGGAATCTTCGCCGCGCACAAAATTGATATCGCATGCCCACAGCATTTCATCATAACGTTCCTGTTCGACGAACGGAACTACGAACACCTGCAGCTTTCCGAGCGAGTAAACCTTGCTGGCACCTGCCGCGAAATCGCCAAAATATTGCCGAACTTGCGGCAGAATCCTGCTTTCCGGCACCAAACAAACAACCGGCACGCTACTTTCAGTCCAGCAATCGAAGAGCCGATTAAGCACGTGATTTTCATAGCCGAACATGGAAATTTTCAACGTATTGCCCGCCGGCAGGTCCGTGCCCATGCCCTGCCAAAACGCCTTTTGCCGATTGACATCGTTTTGAAAAGCATCTCGCCTCGCGATAATGTCCTGTTCCAATAGCAGGCCGCCGGTGTTGCTATTGAAGCCGGGAAAGAAGAAGTACTTGATAAGCGGCAGGCGCGGGTGCGGCGACGGTAATTTATGACAACGCTCCACCCATTCTTCGCCACTGAGATATTCCAAATTGATCCATACCGGCTTGTTCTGCAGTGCAGCCATGCGCTCAAGGTATCCCTGGGGTAGCTTGCAGGCAAACGCCGCAATTACCATCTTGGCAGGCGCAACATCAGGAAAGGATGGATCCCACAAACGCAACTCAACGCCGCGACAGCTTTGTTGCCCGGCATTGATATCCGCGTCCGGGCACAATTTAACAAAGCTCGTCAGGTCATCGACCCACAGTCGTACCGGGATATCAAATTCAGCCACTAGTATCCGGGATAACCGCCAACAAACACCGATGTCGCCATAGTTATCGATTACGTTGCAAAAGACATCGCAGCTGCCAGGGGCCACCCGGCCCAAATGCGTACCGACTGACTGAGTACTAGTTGGATATTGGGGAGAATTCATAAAGCCACCGTAACCAACGATTAGCTAAGCGTCAATATCAACAGAAATATATGCGGACGAAAAAGGCGCGGTCAGACGACCACGCCCAAAAAAGTATCGCACTTTTTTTGCTGTTTTTTCAGGCCTTGACGTTGACGACAGTACCGATCTTCTGACCGCTGGTATTCACCGTCGGTTGCGCCGGGGGCGTTGCTGCCGCAACCTTGTTACTGTCGTCGCGATCCGCATCATTTTCTTTTTCGGCAACACGCTCAGCTTGTGTTTGTGGTTGTGGCTGCACTAGCGATACATAGTTATTGCCTGTATTAACCGGGTTCACTGCCATGATAGATCTCCTGCATTCAATTTACTTTTCGCCTTGCCTTGATACCAGTCTACATGTTGGTTATCGGCACGCTTTCGAGGATCTTTAGTATTTTCATTACACTTGCAATTATATCTAAATAATCATTAATAAACAATGTATTGAAAGTATATCGCCGTTAAATTGGTTGCCACCTCAAGCGAAAAACGATTGGCGATGTACGATTTCAGAGTCAACGCGCCGCACTACTCCGCTCGTAGCGCTTCCACCGGATCCAGGTGCGCCGCTTTACGCGCCGGCATCACCCCTGCCGCCAGCCCGATGCAGACTGCGCTCAGCTCCGCGAGCGCAGCATACAGCCAGGGCGTATGCACCGGCAACGCAGGAACGAGC
>JBARHR010000068.1:0-1792 GCA_049799335.1 Gallionella sp.
GTCCTACCTCCTTATCATTTTTTGCTCTCTTGACAGGGGGCGATTGTTTATCGTGGTGGTTCGGCCACCAAGTCCGTTAGGTGAATATTTACCGTGAAAAACAAAACCATTTTCGTCTTGACCACCAAGGGTGTAGGGGAGTTAAAAAAACAAACCAGCTATCTGTCGGAAGAACTCAGGCGCTCGCTGGCATTGGTAGATGGCAAATCTACGATTGAAAAACTGAAAAAACGGGCCGCTCCCAGCTTGCGCTCAGAGTTGTCTGCTATGTTGGTGGAACTGCGCCTTGGAGGATTCATCCAGATCCATGACAAATCTGCGACCGCAAAACTGAAGGCGCTAGCGGCTCCCAGCTTGCGCTCAGGGCCAATTTCCAGGTTGCGGGAACTAGTCAACGGCAGATTCAACCAGTATATAGACAAAGTGCGCAACATGCCGAGGATGGCAGCGGCCGATAAGGCGGATGTCGAAGGAGCGTCACTCGATCTTACAATTGCCCCCGAAGTGCATAAACCCGCACCAAACATCAGTGCATCTGATGCAGACAAGGCCGAAGTCCCGTCAGCAACAACTAGAACGGACGGGGAGTCAAAAGCAAAGTCAAGAACCAGAGAGAGGCAAGCCAGTAAGGCGGCGCCAGCGCTTTTAACCGGCAAAGAAACTACAAGATCTCGTGTCGAAGCAGAAGCCGCGCTCCTCAAGGCGGCGCAGGAGGAAGTAGCAGCGCGGGCGCAACTAAACGCTGCCGACGCCGAAGGCGAAGCGGATGCGACACGTCTGAAGCAGCAACAGGAGGCGGCCACAGTCAAGGCACTATTAGAAAATGCCGATGCGGAAGCGGAAGCCGCACTCTTCAAGAATGCTCAGGAAGAAGTTTCAGTACAGGTAGCATCTGCAGCCGAGGTGCAACTTGAAATAGCAAATGCAGAAGCGGACGCTAGGCTCTTTGCTGACGCGAAAGCGGCACGTCTCAAGTCGGCGCAGGAGGCAGTAGAGGCGCAGCTTGAAATTGCCAGGGCAGAGGCTGAGGCCAGGATTTTCGCCGAAGCGAAAGCGGCACGAATCAAAGCGGAGCAGGAGGTGGTCGCCGCGCAGGCACGGCTCGATGCCTTTAAGGCAGAGGCGGAAGCTCGAATTCTCGCGGAAGCTGAGGCGGCACGTCTCAAGGAGGAGCGGCAGGCAGCTGAAGAAAGAGCGCAACTTGAATTAACCAAGGTAGAAGAGGAAGTCGCTCGTCTCAGGGCAGAAGCGGAAGCCATGATTTTGGCCGAAGCGGAAGCGGCACATCTCAAGGAGGAGCAGCAGGTGGCTGCAGCCAAGGCGCAATTTGCAATTGCCAAGGCAGAAGAGCAAGCCAAAACGGAAGCCGAAGCAAAAGCTCGTGCAAAAGCAGAATCCGCGCGCACCTCCTTCACGGACGGGGAAGACCACCTAGGAGCGCCAACGACATCGGATGGGGCATCAGACAAGACGCCACGATCAAAACCCGGGGGCATGTCAACCGGCTTTGAGTTCTTATCCGGCCTGGTGTCACCGAACTCCCCCCCTAGGGGCTTTCTTAGCACGCTACGCGAGGTCTTGTTCAATACGCCCGAAAGCTCCTCTGTCGCTCGAATCCAATCGAGCTTGCCCAACACCGAAAAAGAGGAATCCAGCACGCGTATTGATGATCTGAATAAAGTCTTGAAGACCCTGCAAAGCTCGTCGCCCGGAATCGAGGCCAGCGCGTTGATTTCCACTGATGGACTCATGATCGCGAGTGTCATGGGTCAGGACATGGATGCGACCCGAA
>JBARHR010000069.1:0-1935 GCA_049799335.1 Gallionella sp.
GGACCTGTTTGATACAGACAACAACAAGCATGAAAATTGATCTCCTGAACAGAAAGTAACATTAAAAATACCCGGCACGCATTCCATGCCGGGCCTCTATGCCCAAAAAGCCTGTGCAGTCACAAGAGCATGTAAGCTACGAGCAGAAAGTATGCCGTTTTGGCCATATTAAATGTTTACGCATATACGAATCGACTGCGTGCTCGTAATAGCCTGAAATTTAAATCAAATGCACAGATAAGGAATAAATTTGTTTTTATCCGCATAAAAATTCTACGATTGGCAGTGCATAATTTTACAGCGATATGCCTTCAACGCAGGCACAAAACACTGCGATATTGTATCAGCTTTGCCTGTGAGGTCAACTGCTTATCTTATAAGCATAATCTTGCGGCAGAGCTCTAACAATCCAAACCGGCGCAGATTGTCGAAAAATTAGGCTAATAAGCGGCTTTACTACGCAAACTATATACACAATGCCTATTTAATTTGCAATTTTTTCTTGACTGTGGTAATCCAGCTGAAAATTTAATCAGGAGGCGGCACTATGTCAAAGCTGGATGAAAAGATTGATGGAATGTATCAGGAAGTTCTGAAGCGCAACCCTGGCGAGACCGAGTTTCATCAGGCGGTTCTCGAAGTTCTGGAATGTCTTGGACCGGTAGTGGTTAAAAATCCCCAGTACCTGGAGCGCAAGATCATCGAGCGCATCTGCGAACCGGAACGCCAGATCATCTTCCGGGTACCCTGGCAGGATGATAAAGGAATTGTTCAGATCAACCGCGGCTTCCGGGTCGAGTTCAACAGCTCCCTGGGCCCCTACAAAGGCGGCCTCCGCTTCCATCCTTCCGTTTATCTGGGCATCATCAAGTTCCTCGGTTTTGAACAGATCTTCAATAACTCCCTGACCGGCCTGCCGATCGGCGGCGGTAAAGGCGGTTCCGACTTCGATCCCAAAGGCAAGTCCGACGACGAAGTCATGCGTTTCTGCCAGAGTTTTATGACCGAACTCTATCGCCACCTGGGTGAGCACACCGACGTTCCGGCCGGAGATATCGGCGTGGGCGGTCGTGAAATCGGCTACATGTTCGGCCAGTACAAGCGCATCACCAACCGCTATGAGCCGGGAGTGCTGACCGGCAAAGGTCTTACCTGGGGAGGTTCTCTGGTTCGCACCGAGGCCACCGGCTACGGCGCCACCTTCTTTGTCAACGAGATGCTGAAGGCCCGTAAAGATTCCTTCGAAGGTAAAACCTGCCTGGTTTCCGGTTCAGGCAACGTGGCTATCTACACCATCGAGAAGATTCACCAGCTGGGCGGAAAATGTGTTGCCTGTTCCGATTCCAACGGCGTGATCTACCACGAAAAAGGTCTCGATCTTGATCTGATCAAGCAGCTTAAGGAAGTCGAGCGGCGCCGCATCTCCGATTATGTTGCCAAACACAAAGACGCAAAGTACATTGCCAAAGGGAATATCTGGGAAATCCCCTGCCAGGTGGCCATGCCGTCTGCTACCCAGAACGAGATCAATGGCAAGGACGCAGCCACACTTGTTAAAAACGGTTGTATCGCCGTCGGTGAGGGCGCCAACATGCCGACCACCCCTGAAGGCGTCAAGGTGTTCCTGGATGCCAAGATCGCCTACGGACCAGGCAAGGCAGCCAATGCCGGGGGCGTTGCCACCTCGGCGCTCGAAATGCAGCAGAACGCCGGTCGTGATTCATGGACCTTCGAATTCACCGAGAAAAAGCTGGAAGACATCATGGTCAACATTCATCGCAACTGCTTTGAGACTGCAGATGAGTACGGCGCTCCGGGTAATTACGTACTGGGAGCCAATATCTGCGGTTTCATCAAGGTAGCCAATGCCATGGTTGCTCATTGATTGATCTAGCAATAATATCATGCTATTCTTTCTTCATGCCCAGCCATCAG
>JBARHR010000070.1:0-4360 GCA_049799335.1 Gallionella sp.
GGCTTGAGATACAACGTCAAGTCGCGGAACAGGGTCAGCGCGGTCGAACACACGCTGTGCAGCTCTCCGCCCTTGCCTTCCTGTTTGGACAGTTCCCACGGCTTGTTTTCGGCGATGTACTGGTTGGCCACGTCCGCCAGTCGCATGATTTCGCGCAGCGCCCGCGCATAGTCGCGCTGCTCGTAGCATTGCGCGATTTCGCCTGTGTCATAAGCGGCCCTGAAGGCGGCAGTGGCGACCGGATTGGTGGTGCCCAAATTGCCGCCGAAGCGTTTGCTGATAAATCCGGCGCAACGACTGGCAATGTTGATGTACTTGCCGATCAAATCGCTGTTTACCTTGGCCACAAAATCGTCAAGGTTCAGGTCGATATCTTCCATCGAGCCATTCAGCTTGGCGGCGTAGTAGTAACGCAGGTACTCGGTATTCTTGACATGATTCACATAGCTGCGTGCGGTGATGAAGGTGCCGCGGGATTTGCTCATTTTTTCGCCGTTGACGGTAAGGAAACCGTGCGTGAACAACTTGGTCGGGGTGCGAAACCCGGCGTGTTGCAACTCTGCGGGCCAGAACAGGGCGTGGAAATACAGGATGTCCTTTCCGATGAAATGGTACAGCTCGGTATCCGACCCCGGCTTCCAGTAATCGTCAAAGTTGATGTTCCTGATATTGCACAACTGGCGGAAACTGCCCATATAGCCGACCGGCGCGTCCAGCCAGACGTAGAAATATTTGCCCGGCGCGTCGGGGATTTCAAAGCCGAAATAGGGTGCATCGCGCGAGATGTCCCAGTCCGTCAGTTTGTTTTCGCCTTCACCGCCCAGCCATTCCTGCATCTTGTTGGCCGCTTCCGGCTGCAGGGTGCCGCTACGGGTCCATTCACGCAAGAATTGCTGGCAGGATGCCGAGGAGAGCTTAAAAAAATAGTGATCAGAATTGCGCAGCTCGGGTTTGGCGCCCGACACTGCCGAATACGGTTCGACCAAGTCGGTTGGCGCGTAAGCCGCGCCGCATACTTCGCAGTTGTCGCCATACTGATCCTTGGCGTGGCATTTTGGGCACTCACCCTTGATGAATCGATCCGGCAGGAACATTTGCTTGAGCGGATCGAAAAACTGCTCGATGGAGCGGACCTCGATCAATCCCTTGTCGCGCAACGCGAGGTAGATGGTTTCGGCGCACAGTCTGTTTTCGGCGCTATGCGTCGAACCATAGTTGTCAAACTCGACATGGAAGGCGGCGAAGTCCGCGTAATGTTCATGCCACACGCGGTCGATGAGCTGCTCGGGCGTGATGCCTTCGCTCTGTGCACGCAACATGATGGGAGTGCCGTGGGTGTCGTCGGCACATACGTAGTAACAGGTGTTGCCGCGCATCTTCTGGAATCTTACCCAGATGTCGGTCTGAATATATTCGACGAGGTGCCCGAGGTGGATGCTGCCGTTTGCGTAGGGCAGGGCAGAGGTGACGAGAATGTTGCGGGTCATGAGGCGAATTCCGTTAAGCGAGGCGCGATTGTAGCAAAACCCACCTGCGGTCGAGTATTTAGGTAAAATCGCGCCTCATTCAAACCACCGACCGGGAGTTGCGTGTATTGCGATCAAGCAGCCTAGCGAAATGCAAAGCCTGTACTGCCAACTTTTCGCGGCCTGTTCTTCGCGGCACCAAGACAAGCAATGAGCATTAAATCTGACAAATGGATACGCCGCATGGCGGAACAGCATGGCATGATCGATCCGTTTTCGCCGACGCAGGTGAAGGAGGCCAATGGCAAAAGGATCGTTTCCTATGGTACCTCCAGCTATGGGTACGATATACGCTGCTCGCGTGAATTCAAGCTGTTTACCAATATCAACAGTACCATCGTCGATCCGAAAAATTTCGATCCGAATTCCTTCGTGGAGGTTGAATCCGATTTTTGCATCATCCCGCCCAACTCGTTTGCGCTGGCGCGGACCGTCGAATACTTCCGCATCCCGCGCAGCGTGCTGACAGTCTGTCTGGGCAAATCCACTTATGCGCGCTGCGGCATTATCGTCAACGTCACTCCGTTCGAACCCGAATGGGAAGGTTTTGTGACCCTGGAGTTTTCCAACACCACGCCGCTGCCTGCCAAAATCTATGCCAACGAAGGTGTCGCGCAGGTGCTATTCTTCGAGAGCGACGAAGTGTGCGAGACGTCCTATAAAGATCGTGGCGGCAAGTACCAGGGGCAGGTTGGTGTGACCCTGCCGAAGATGTAACCGCACGCCGGTCTGCGCAGATTTTCCACCGCACAATCGCCTTCCAAAATTCCGCACCCATCTAACACTACGCACGGGAGCATGCCATGAGATTTCGTTTTCCTATTGTTATCATTGACGAAGATTTCAGATCTGAAAATGCCAGTGGATTGGGTATACGTGCCCTGGCGAATGCCATCGAAGCCGAAGGAATGGAAATCCTCGGGGTTACCAGCTACGGCGATCTGACGTCTTTCGCGCAGCAGCAAAGTCGCGCTTCGGCATTTCTGCTGTCCATCGATGATGAGGAATTTGGCGCGGGCAGCGCTGAAGAAACCGAGATCGCGCTGAAGAGTCTGCGCGCATTCGTTCAGGAAATCCGCTTCAAAAACGCCGACATCCCGATCTATTTGTATGGTGAGACGCGCACTTCACGCCACATTCCCAACGATATATTGCGGGAACTGCATGGCTTCATCCACATGCATGAGGATACGCCCGAGTTTGTTGCGCGCCACATCATACGCGAGGCCAAGTCCTATCTCGATTCGCTGGCGCCGCCGTTCTTTCGCGCGCTACTCCACTACGCCCAGGACGGTTCCTATTCCTGGCATTGCCCGGGACATTCGGGCGGTGTGGCATTCCTCAAATCTCCGGTAGGCCAGATGTTCCACCAGTTTTTCGGTGAGAACATGCTGCGTGCCGACGTATGCAATGCAGTCGACGAACTCGGCCAACTGCTTGACCATACCGGACCCGTCGCCGCGTCCGAACGCAACGCGGCACGTATCTTCAATGCCGACCATCTGTTCTTTGTCACCAATGGCACGTCGACGTCAAACAAGATCGTGTGGCACTCGACTGTGGCTCCCGATGACATCGTGGTGGTTGATCGCAACTGCCACAAATCGATACTGCACGCAATCATGATGACTGGCGCGGTGCCGGTATTCTTGACGCCTACACGGAATCATTACGGCATTATCGGACCAATAGCAAAATCAGAATTTGCGCCGGAAAGCATACAGCGCAAAATTGATGCAAACCCCTATATCAAGGACAAGAAAAAGAAGCCGCGCATCCTGACCATTACCCAAAGTACTTACGACGGTATTTTGTACAACGTGGAAATGCTCAAGGAAATGCTCGACGGGCATATCGATACCCTGCATTTTGACGAGGCATGGCTGCCACACGCCGCCTTTCACGAGTTCTACCAGGACATGCACGCAATCGGTAAACACCGTCAGCGCGCAAAAGAGTCGATGATCTTTGCGACACAGTCGACCCACAAGCTGCTGGCCGGTTTATCGCAAGCGTCGCAGATACTGGTGCGTGAGTCACAGACCCGCAAGCTCAATTCGCATGTCTTCAACGAAGCCTACTTGATGCACACCTCGACCAGTCCGCAATACGCCATCATTGCGTCATGTGACGTGGCGGCGGCAATGATGGAACCGCCCGGCGGCACTGCCCTGGTCGAGGAATCGATAGCCGAGGCTTTGGACTTTCGCCGTGCCATGCGCAAGGTGGACGACGAGTTCGGCATGGACTGGTGGTTCAAGGTTTGGGGGCCGGACATACTCGCCGACGAGGGCATAGGCTCGCGCGAGGACTGGGTTTTGACGGCGTCCGATAAATGGCACGGCTTCGGCAATCTGGCCAGTGGCTTCAATATGCTGGACCCGATCAAGGCGACGATCATCACGCCGGGCCTGGATGTCGATGGGGACTTTGCCGATTCCGGAATTCCGGCGTCGATGGTGACCAAATACCTGGCCGAGCACGGCGTGATTGTCGAGAAGTGCGGGCTGTACTCCTTCTTCATCATGTTCACCATAGGCATCACCAAAGGGCGCTGGAATACCCTGCTTACCGCGCTGCAACAATTCAAGGATGACTATGATCGCAACCAGCCGATCTGGCGCATCCTGCCGGAATTTGCGGCGGCATATCCGAAGTATGAAAGGGTCGGGCTAAAAGATCTGTGCCAGCAGATACACGATACTTACAAGAAGCATAATGTGGCGCGTATGACGACCGAGATGTATCTGTCCGACATGCAGCCGGCGATGAAGCCTACGGATGCCTTTGCGAAAATGGCACATGACGAAATTGATCGCGTTGAAATATACAAA
>JBARHR010000071.1:0-3682 GCA_049799335.1 Gallionella sp.
GCACCAGTTCGCCCACGGCCTGTTTGCCGCCTGCGTCGTCCAGCACTTCAAGCAGTTGCGCGGAGACGGGTTCGACGTTGGTCTTGTTCTCGACCAGGCGCTGCATGCCTGCCGCGAACTAGCGGTCTATAAGCTGCACGAATTTTTCGCGCCGCCCCTTGTGCAACTGGCTGATGATGGCGATGTTCTGGATGTGTTCTTCGCTGAATTCGCGGTGGGCGCGGTCTATCTGGTTGAAGATGTTGCGCGCGTCGATGAACAGGATTTTGTCGTCGGTCTTGGCCTTGTCGAAAAACCACAGCGTGGCCGGGAGCGTGACGGTGTAGAACATGTTCGAGGGCAGCGTCAGCATGGCGTAGATGAGGTTTTGCTCGATCAGCGTCTTGCGGATGTCGGCTTCGGAGTGGCGCGCATCGGATGCGGAATTCGCCATGACCAGCGCGGCGCGGCCTTGCGCCTTGAGCGAGGTGGCGAACAGATTGATCCACAGGTAGTTGCCGTTGGGCACGGTTTCCTTGCCTGCGTCGGCCTTCTTCACTTTCGATTTGTTGCGCGGGATGCCGTAGGTGTTGAAGCGCTTGTCCTTCTCCACGCTGGAGAGGCTCACGTCGTCCACGTTGAACGGGGGATTGGCGAGGACGTAATCGAATGCGCCAAAACTCTGGTACGGGTCTTCGTAGTAGGTGTTGGCCTGCTTGATTTCACCGCGCAGGCCGTTGACCGCGAGGTTCATCTTGGCGAGGTTGACGGTGTCGCGCGTTTTTTCCTGGCCGCAGACATACACGCCGCTTTCCGAACCTTTCAGTTCCTTGCGGTGTTCCGCGATGAACTGGGCAGATTGCACAAACATGCCGCCGGAGCCGCAAGCGGGGTCGAACACTTTGCCGCCGTGCGGCTCGATGATCTCGACCATCAGGCGCACCACGGAACGCGGCGTGAAAAACTCGCCGCCCTTCTGGCCTTCGCTACGCGCGAATTCGGAAAGGAAGTATTCGTAAATCTGCCCGAACAAATCGCCGGTGGCATCGGTGGGAATGTCGGCAAAGGTGCGCAGCAACTGCTGCGGGATGGTCTTGTCCGTGCGCGTCAACGCGGCATATTCGTTCTTGGGCAACACGCCTTCGAGTTCGGGCTTGTATTCCTCAATGGCCTTCATCGCCTCCTTGAGCGCCTTGGCGATGTTCTTCTCTTCCGGCAGATTCAGCAGATGCTCGTAGCGCGCATGGTCGGGCAGGTAAAACCCGCACTTCTCGATGGCGATGTCGGAGATTTTCTTTTCGCGCCGCGAGCCTTTGAGCTTGGTGTACTCGTCGATGATTTCTTTTTCGTGGCGGCGGTAATTGTTGTCGGCGAACTTGAGGAAGATCAGCCCCAGCACCGGGGTGGCGTATTCGCTGGACTTCAGGTCTGAATTGGCCCGCAGCTTGTCAGCGGCACTCCACAAGTCGGCTTCCAGCTTTTTGAGTTGTTCTTTGTTCATGTATCCCGTTTTTTATAGTTATAGCCCTGAGCGGATTTACGAATCATACCGTCAAACCCTTATTTCAGACCATGTCATCTTGAAGCACCGGATTGAAACCTCAAACCACACTACACAGCTTTCTCCCATCCTTTGGATGTTTTTGGTTGTGCATTTGGATAGCTCTTTTTAAATGGGTGTAATTGGGTGTATTATTGGTTCCATGATTCGAACCGATACCATCCAGATCACCCCGGACATTCTGTCACTGATCGCTAGGATTGATGAATTCAAGGGCGCATGGCGTGCCTTGGGTACGCTCGCGCCTGCTCGGCTGTCGGCTCTGCTTCGCGTCGCCACAATTGAAAGCATAGGCTCATCCACGCGTATCGAGGGAAGCAAGTTATCCGACCGCGATGTCGAACGCCTGCTATCCAACCTGAAAATCCAGAACTTCACCAGCCGTGACGAGCAGGAGGTGGCAGGCTACGCGAAGGTCATGGAGTTGGTGTTTACGTCGTGGCAGGACATCGCGTTCACTGAAAACCACATCAAGCAGTTGCATCAGGAGTTGCTCGTTTACAGCGAGAAAGATGCGTGGCATCGCGGCAACTACAAGACTACGTCCAACAGCGTCGTCGCTCTTGATGCAAACGGCGCGCAGATCGGCGTTGTGTTCCAGACGGCCTCGCCCTTCGATACACCGCGCCTGATGACGGAGTTGGTCACCTGGGTGCAGGAGGAACGCGCTGCCGGACATCTGCATCCTTTACTGATCATCGCTCTGTGGGTGGTTGTGTTTCTGGAAATCCATCCGTTTCAGGACGGCAATGGACGGCTCTCCCGCGTGCTCACGACACTACTTCTGTTACAGGCGGGCTACGCCCACGTTCCATACAGTTCCATGGAAAGCGTCATCGAACAAAGCAAGGAAGCTTACTATCTGGCGCTGCGGCAAACCCAGGGGACGATCCGCACCGATGCCCCAAACTGGCAACCGTGGCTGGTGTTTTTCCTGCGCTCGCTCGCCGAACAGGTCAGGCGGCTTGAAAAGAAAGTAGAGCGTGAAAAACTGGTGCTGGCTGCCTTGCCGGAACTATCACTGCAAATCGTCGAGTTTGCCCGCGAGCATGGCCGCGTCACTATCGGCGAGGCTGTCAAACTGACCGGGGCGAGCCGCAATACGCTGAAACAGCATTTTCGGGCGCTGGTTGAACGCGGCCATCTGAATCAACAGGGAAGCGGACGAGGTGTCTGGTACGAACTGCGTTGAATTCAATTCACCGAAAAAGAATCACATCGGATATGTGTGAGTATTGATGTGAGTATCGCGCTGACGGCATTGCTTGGAAGCCATATAATACGCGGCGGTTCGAGTGCCTCCACCCCACCAACAAATACAAACGGCACCCTAGCGGTGTCGTTTTTATTTTTTTGCGTACAGATCGCAAGGAAATAAATCCGCGTCCGGAACGGACCCGGGTGAGTGGGGAAGCCGAGCAGCACTGCTGCGAGCCCGCGAACGACAGCGCACATGCAGGCGCCTTGGCTGGCCATGAGGTCACCCGCGAGCAATTCCCACCTCCTATGCCGCTTCTTTGTCGACTTTTATTGTTGCATCAAAGCAGCCTGCTCTAGTAGCAAATTCACTCAGAAACAAAACGGTGTTGGCGCGACACCGAAATTTCATTCTTTAGCTTCTCTAATCACCGATCCAATTTTGCAATTCGTGACACCTTGGTTGAAGTAGAATCGCGCCCGCAATAATTCTAGAAACTTAAACGAAGGACTCATTCATGAAAATAAAAAGATCGGTTCCAATATTGCTTATTTTACTTTTGGTCGGTTGTTCCACCGTGACGATACAGCCACAGCAATCCGGAAAATTAGTGACACAACCCACCTATGAAGAAAGCAAGAACTTCTTCTTTTGGGGACTGGCCGGAGAATTCAGATTCGACGTCACAAAGATTTGCAGCGGCAAGAAAGTCACCCAAATGCAAACGCAACAAACTTTTGTTAACGGACTCCTGGGTTTGGTTACGTTGGGCATCTATTCCCCGCATACCGTCAAAGTCTGGTGCAGCTAGACCTTCATAACCGACAACATATAAAAGGGTATCAAATGTTTAAACATGTACTAATTGCCATTTGTTTATTGGCTACCGGCTGCACAACCATTCATTTCGACAATGGAGACACCACAGGTGTTGCAGCGAAATC
>JBARHR010000072.1:0-1734 GCA_049799335.1 Gallionella sp.
ACGTGATTTCTGGGAAGAAATTCACCGCTTGTCGGCGGCAGGCATCACCATACTGGTTTCCACGCATTACATGGACGAGGCGGAACGCTGTCACCGGCTGGCCTATATCGCCTACGGCAACTTGCTGGTGAGCGGCACATCCGAAGAAATCGTCGCCTCTCAGCAACTGGAAACCTGGGTGCTGACCGGGTCAGGCGTGCATGATCGTGTCGAAGCGTTGCGGCAGTTGTCGGGAGTGGAACAGGTGACCACCTACGGCACCATGTTGCATGTCAGCGGCACTGATCAGGAGTTATTGGCCACGTCGCTGACGTCATATGCAAACGCCCAAGGCCTTCATTGCGAGCGTGGCACGTCGACCCTGGAAGATGCGTTCATCCACCTGATGCGCGACGCGCGCGATCAGTTCGGAGCCTAGCCATGCTGGGGAATCTGCGACGCATGCGCCTGCATCGCTGGGTGGGTATCGTGCTGAAGGAATTCATCCAGCTCAAGCGAGATCGCCTGACCTTCGGCATGATCCTCGGCATACCAATCATCCAGCTGATGATCTTCGGATTCGCCATCAATTCCGATCCCAAGCATCTGCCTACCGTAGTGCTGCTGCATGAATCAAGCGCGTACACACGTGATTACGTTGCCGCAATGAAGAACAGCGGTTATTTCGATCTGATCGGTACGGCGGTGACTGAACGCGATGCGGAACGCATGCTGGATCGCGGCGACGTGCAGTTTGTGCTTACCTTCCCGCAGGATTTTCAGCGGTCATTGCTGCGCGGCGAACGCCCGGCAATTCTGGTGCAGGCCGATGCGACCGATCCGGTTGCGACCGGCGGCGCACTGTCTGTGCTCAACCGAATAGGCAATGAAGTCTTCGAGCCGGATATGCCCGGATTCCATCCTCCCGCCAGGGGCGGACTCGTTGAGCTGCGTGTGCAGAAGCGTTACAACCCGGAAGGGATAACTTCGTACAACATTGTTCCCGGGTTGATAGGCGTTATTCTGACGATGACCATGGTGCTGATGACTGGCCTTGCAATGACGCGAGAACGTGAGCGAGGCACCTTCGAAAATCTGCTGGCGACACCCGCCACGCCGTTCGAAGTGATGACCGGCAAGATAGTCCCGTATATTTTGATTGGGCTGATACAGGTCACGGTAATCCTGCTGGCGGCACGCTTGATATTTCATGTGCCGATGCTGGGCAATCTACTGCTGCTGTATTGCGTGGTGCTGTTGTTCATCTGCGCCAACCTGACATTGGGCATCACCTTCAGTTCACTGGCGCGCAACCAGTTGCAGGCGATGCAAATGACGTTCTTCTTCTTCCTGCCTTCCATTCTGCTGTCGGGCTTCATGTTCCCGTTTCGCGGCATGCCGCTGTGGGCGCAGGTAATCGGAAACTGTTTGCCGTTGACACATTTTCTGCAACTGGTCAGGGGAATACTGCTCAAGGGCAACGGACCGGAACTGCTGGTCCCGCATGTCTGGCCGCTATTTCTGTTTATCGCGGTGGTGCTGGGAGTGGGGCTGAAGACATTCCGCCGCACTTTGGATTGATGCCCATTTTTGTTCAATGCCACTATATTGTAGGGTGCGTTCCACGCACCATGGTGCGCATGGCGCACCCTACGATAGTTCACTTTTGATTGAGAAATGGAATAATTTGCGCTGCAGGAAAGGTGCCGCCTGGTCAGGATTTGTTGCGGCGATAGACGACAAAGTGATAATCCA
>JBARHR010000073.1:0-31170 GCA_049799335.1 Gallionella sp.
CCGCCAACCGCGTCAAATATACCGTTGCCGGTGGTGGCGGGTTGGGTGACGTACTCAACGCGGCGACCGGCAACGTTCCCAGGGTCGAAGCAGTGGTTGCGAAATTCCAGCAAGTGTCGCAACGCCTCAAGTATTCGCAGGTGCCCACCATAGCCGCTGTCGATGGCCTGGCGCTCGGTGGTGGCTGCGAGTTTTCCCTACACTGCACGCGCATCGTCGCGGCGCTGGAGAGTTATATCGGCCTGGTTGAGGTTGGCGTGGGCCTGCTGCCTGCGGGGGGCGGTTGCAAAGAGATGGCGCAACGCGCTGCTGCGGAAGCCAGGGGTGGCGACATCTTTCCGCACCTCAGGCGTTATTTCGAGAATATCGCCATGGGCGTGGTTTTCAAAAGCGCAGAGATCGCACGCGATATGGGTTACGTGAGGAGTTCAGACCGCATCGTGATGAACCGTTTCGAGATGCAGCATGTCGCCAAGCAGGAAGCCAGGGCACTGACTGCCACGGCCTACCGTCCGCCGCTGCATCAACGGCTGATTCCTGTTGCCGGCCGCACCGGTATTGCCACATTCAAAGCGTCGATGCTCAATATGTTGCAGGGTGGTTTTATCTCCGAGCACGATTACGATATCGGCAGTCGCGTCGCCGAAACGATGTGCGGTGGTGATGTTGAAACCGGCAGCATGGTGGACGAGCAATGGCTGCTTGATCTCGAGCGCCGCAACTTCATGGAGTTGCTGGCCACCGATAAAACACAGGCGCGTATCGAGCATATGCTGAAGACCGGCAAGCCGCTGCGCAACTAAGGAGATGAAGATGAGCAAACAAGTTCAGGAAGCCTACATCGTTGCAGCAACCAGAACGCCGGTAGGAAAAGCACCGCGCGGGATGTTCAAGAATACGCGTCCGGACGATTTGCTGGCACATGTGTTGAGAAGCGTCCTTGCACAAGCACCGTCACTGGATCCCGCCACCATAGGCGATGTGATCGTCGGTTGTGCAATGCCTGAAGCCGAGCAGGGCATGAATGTGGCGCGCATCGGCTTGTTGCTGGCAGGGCTGCCGATAGGCGTCCCGGGGATGACCATCAATCGCTTTTGTTCCTCCGGTGTGCAGGCGGTTGCGATTGCGGCCGATCGTATTCGTGTGGGCGAAGAAGACGTAATGATTGCCGCAGGCACCGAGAGCATGAGCATGGTACCGATGATGGGTAACAAGATTGCTTTCAATCCCGAAGTGTTTGCGCGTGATGAAAATCTCGGCATCGCATACGGGATGGGATTGACCGCCGAGAAAGTGGCGGATCGCTGGAAAGTGTCGCGTCAAGACCAGGATACATTCGCACTGCAGAGCCATCAGCGTGCTATTGCGGCGATTAGTGCCAACGAATTCAACGATGAGATTACCCCCTATCATCTCAGCGAACATACAGCAGATATGAATAGCCGCGAAGTGAAACGGAGCGCGCGTGAAGTAAATCAGGATGAAGGGCCACGCGCGGATACATCGCTGGAAGCACTGGCGAAACTCAGGACGGTGTTCGCGCAAAAAGGCTCGGTGACTGCGGGCAACAGTTCGCAGATGTCGGACGGGGCCGGGGCGGTGCTGCTGTGCAGTGAAGCAGCGTTAAAGCGGTACAATCTGACGCCGATCGGCAAATTCCTCGGCTTCAGCGTGGCCGGTGTTCCCCCCGAGATCATGGGTATCGGGCCGAAGGAAGCGATACCGCGGGCACTCAAGCAAGTTGGATTAAACCTCCAAGACATGAGCTGGATCGAACTGAACGAAGCCTTTGCGGCGCAGTCGCTCGCGGTGATTCGGGATGTGGGACTGGACCCGTCGCTAGTCAATCCATTGGGCGGCGCGATAGCGTTGGGTCATCCGCTGGGGGCAACCGGTGCCATTAGGACTGCGACGCTGTTGCACGGCTTGCGCCGCCGTAAGCAGAAATACGGTATGGTGACGATGTGCATTGGAACCGGTATGGGCGCGGCAGGAATTTTTGAAGCGTTATGATGCAAAGCTGGATTGATCGTCTGCCCCCAGGCGCTACTTGGCGGGTTTTGCATTGTGCCGGTTTGATTTGTCTCGATGAGGACAAGCAGCTAACCCTGTCAGGTTATTGACAGCGAGTTCTCGTTTCCATGGTGAAAACATAAGATGAAAAAACTGTGTTTGGTATTTTGTTGCGTGCTCTTCGCCTGCAATGTCTGGGCAATTGAAATTGCGGGAGTGAAACCCGCCACGGAAGTTCAACTTGGTACGCAACTCTTGAAATTGAACGGTGCCGGTGTTCGCACCAAGTTCTTCTTCAAGGTTTATGTTGCGGCCCTGTATCTTCCACAGAAACAGAAGTCTGCCGAGGCGATAATTGCAGGTGATCACCAATATCGGATTGCCTTGCATATGCTGCGTGATTTGAGTAGTGAGAAGCTGTTCAAGGCTTTCAATGACGCAATAGAAGCGAATCACAGTGCTGCCGAGTTGGGCGCAATGGGGGCCGAAATCAAACAGATGGCGGGCATATTCGACGCGGCAAAACAAGTCAAGGAGGGGGATGCCATTACGCTGGACTACCTGCCGGGAATCGGCACCCAGATAAGCATCAACGGGACGTTGCGTGGCACTATCGGCGGCATTGAATTCAATCGCGCGATACTCCGAATTTGGCTGGGAAGAAATCCGGCACAGGAAGATCTGAAAGAAGGCATGCTGGGCGACTAGTGGCGGTCGTCAATCGAGCACGGGAAATTGGTTTCGAGGAAGGTAGACAGAAATTGAATTGGAATGGAACGAAGACAGGTGAACTGTCGCCCAAGGCAAGTCAATGAAAAATTACCTGGTCGCTGGATTGCTGTTTTGTCTTTCTGCAAGTGCCTGCGCTTCTGACGCAGCCTGGGTAGAGATCGCCAATAACGTATTTCTGGACCGTCATAATCTGCAACTGAACGGGGCGGGCGTCCGTACCAAATTGTCGCTTGATGTATATATCGCCGCGCTCTATCTGGTTGAGAAGAAAACGACAGCAGAAGCCGTGTTCGCCGACGTGGGTGAAAAGCGCATTGCGCTGCATGTGTTGAGGGGCATAGGCACAGGTCAAATGCTCGGGGTGTTCAACGAAGGCATAGCGGCAAACCATAATTCGTCGGAGATTTCCGAAATGGCGACACAGCTAGCCGAGTTTGCAGAAATCTTTCGCCGTATGAAAGAGGTCAACAAAGGGGACGTAATCGCGCTGGATTATCTGCCGGGACGCGGTACTTGGGTCAGTGTAAACGGCGCGCTTCAGGGTACCATCGCCGGGACGGCATTCTACAAAACACTGATGAAGATATGGCTGGGAGAGCACCCTGTCCAGGAAGATCTGAAAAGCAAATTGTTGGGGCAACAGTGAGTGCAGCCGAGCGGCTAAATGCCGATTGCCAGAACCAGGGCTTCAATTATGCGGCATTGCGCAGCGCGATGATTGCCGAGGGTAGCGAGTGGTTCGACCTGGTTACGGAGCGCTGTCCTCATCTATTTTCAGAAGTTCCTGTGTTTGTCACTGCCGAACATTTGCAACAAATGCGCGCGGTGATTTCAGCAATAGATCGTGTGACCAATCTTCCCGGCTGGCGGCCGGAGTCCTTGCGCGGTGTATCGTCAGCAAAGGGTGTTTTTTTTGGTTATGACTTTCACCTGAACATGCAAGGCGCGCATCTGATTGAAATCAATACCAACGCGGGTGGTGGATTTCTCAACGCGCTGTTGATCAACAGTCAGCGTGGTGCGGATTTGCCGGGCAAGCCTGTTTGCGGCGAAACTCTCGGGGAAGCATTTACTGCCATGTTTGCGAACGAGTGGCGTTTGTCGCACCGCGATTCTCTGTTGAAGACCATCGCGATAGTCGATGAAAATCCGCAGCAGCAGTACCTTTATCCCGAATTCCTGCTGGCCAAGAAATTGTTCGAGTCGGCGGGGTTGAGGGTTTACATCGTTGATCCATCGGAATTGAAATCTGTTGGCGATAACTTGTACGCTGGTGAACACAGGATCGATCTGGTGTATAACCGGTTGACGGATTTTTCGTTGCGGCACCACGCTGTGCTGCGGCAGGCCTGGCTGCAGGCTCAGGTGGTGTTGACCCCGGATGTTGAGCACTACGATCGCTATGCGGACAAGCGCAATCTGGGGCGACTGTGCGACTCAAGCGGCTTGCGTCTGCTGGGGGCGGACGAGAAAGATATAGCACTACTGCAGCAGCGTATTCCGCACACGCTGCTGGTGTCACCGGAGGCAGAAGCTGCATTGTGGGCAGACAGAAAAAAGTTGTTTTTCAAACCGATTTCAGGCTACGGCAGCAAGGGCGCGTATCGCGGCGACAAACTGACCAAGCGGGTGTTTGCGGAAATAATTGAATCCGAATATGTTGTGCAGTCACTCGCCATTCCGGGCGAACGCAAGGTTTGTATCAACGACGACGAAGTGGTATCGCTGAAGTATGACTTGCGCTGCTACGTGTACGACGGCGAAATTCAACTGGTCAGTGCTCGCCTGTATCAGGGTCAGACCACGAATTTTCGGACGCCGGGTGGGGGTTTCGCACTGGTGCGAGTAGTCGAGTAGAATCGCTGTATGCTGATCTATTCGTTTCTCGCCATTGGAATGGGTGCCGCGACGGGTGCCTGGCTGCGCTGGGGGCTGGGTCTGTGGCTGAATCCGCTTGTGCCGGAATTGCCTTATGGTACCCTTGCGGCCAATCTGCTGGGCGGTTACCTGATCGGCATCGCGGTAGCGTTTTTCATGCAACATCCCGGATTGACGCCGGAGTGGCGCTTGCTGATCATTACCGGTTTTCTCGGGGGTTTGACCACCTTTTCAACGTTTTCAGCCGAGACCGTTACGCTTTTATTGCGTGGTCAGTATGCGTGGGGCGCAGCTATCATAGTCGCGCACCTCGGCGGCTCGATAGTGATGACGTTGCTGGGTATACAGACGATCAAGTGGTTGTACGCATCCTAGGAGGTGGCATGATGAACCAGCTCACTTTTTACGTTAGTTCGAAACAGCATCATGACGGCAAGCTTTTTTATGAATGGCTGTTGGAAGAGGCACGAGCACTCGGCGTTCACGGAGGCTCTGCGTTTCACGCGATCGCTGGATTCGGGCGACATGGACGCTTGCATGAAGAGACATTTTTCGAACTGGCGGGGGAATTGGCGGTTCAAGTGGTGTTCATTCTCGATGATGAACTTACCGAGCAGATTTTGAGCAGGGTGCATACCCAGGGACTGGATGTTTTTTACGTGAAGCACGCAGTTAATGCAGGTGTAATTTGATTTTTGTATATTTGCGCAAGTAGGCGGCGTCAGCTAGCCAACGGCTTGCTGGAAGCCAAGGGATCAATTTCAAGTTTACCGGGAGACAAAATGAAATCAATATTGGCGTTGTTATCTTTATGCTGTATTGCCATGTCGTCAGCGCACTCAGCAATTCAGGGGAAGGAAGTTGACTATCAGGCAGACGGTGTCACGCTCAAGGGCTATGTCGCCTACGACGATGCTTTCAAAGGCAAGCGCCCGGCAGTGCTGGTGGTTCACGAATGGTGGGGGCATAACGACTACGCGCGCAAGCGTGCAGACATGCTGGCTGCATTGGGATATACCGCGCTGGCGGTAGACATGTATGGCGATGGCAAACAGGCGCATCATCCGGATGAGGCGGGCAAGTTCGCAACCGAGGTGAGCAAGAACATGCCGATGGCCAAGGCGCGCTTCGAAGCGGGCATGAATCTGTTGCGCAAGGAAACTACGGTCGATGCGGACGAAATGGCGGCGATCGGCTATTGTTTTGGCGGTGGCGTGGTGCTGAACATGGCAAGGCAGGGAGAAGACCTGAAAGGCGTGGCGAGTTTTCACGGAACGTTGGGTACCTCCAGCCCCGCGCAACCAGGTAAAATCAAGGCGCGCATCGTTTCATTTTCCGGTGAGGCGGATCCGATGATCGATGCGGCCAGCGTTGCCGCGTTCAAGCGCGAGATGGACGGAGCCAAGGCGGACTATCGGGTGGTTACCTATCCCGGCGCCCAGCACGCCTTTACCAACCCCGCTGCAGACGAATTGGGCAAGGAATTCAAATTGCCTCTGGCTTACAACGAGGCTGCCGACAAGGATTCCTGGCAGCAGGCTACAGTATTCCTGAAGGAAATATTTGCCAAGAAGTAGGGCGGGCACTGTGCAAACAAAACGCCCCGTTGTCGGGGCGTTTTGTTTATTCGCATTACATTTTGTTCTGGCCAGTGTTGCTGGCCGCAACGCAAAGTTAACTGACCAATGGTGTGGTCTTTGGCGCGCCTATGCGTGTCCCATCAGCCAAAGAAATCCTTTACTTTGTCCATCCACGATTTTGCTCTCGGGTTGTGGCGGTCGCTGTCCGCATTGTTGAGTGTTTCAAACTCGCGCAGCAATTCCTTTTGCCGATCTGTCAATTTTACCGGCGTCTCGACTACGACGTGGCAGTGCAAGTCTCCATGGGTTGTACTGCGCACCCCTTTGATGCCTTTGCCGCGTAGTCGGAAGATTTTTCCGCTCTGTGTTTCCGCAGGAATTTTAATGCCCGCTTTGCCATCGAGGGTCGGGATTTCTATTTCACCGCCCAACGCCGCGGTGCTGAAACTGATAGGCATTTCGCAGTGCAAATCATTGTGGTCGCGCTGAAACACGGCATGCGGTTTGGTGTGGATAACCACGTACAAATCCCCCGGGGGGCCGCCATTAACTCCATGCTCACCTTCGCCGCTCAGGCGAATTCGATCATCATTGTCCACGCCAGCGGGAATTTTTACCGATAACGTCTTGTGCTGTTTGATCCGACCGTTACCGTCGCAGTCACGGCAGGGCGAAGCGATCATTTTTCCGGAACCGTGACAGCGCGGACAGGTTTGCTGTATCGAAAAGAATCCCTGTTGCATACGCACCTGACCATGACCTGCGCATGTGGTGCAAGTCGTCGGACTGGTGCCGGGCTTGGCACCGCTGCCGTGGCAGGTTTCGCATTCTGCCATGGTGGGTACGCGGATCTGCGTTTCGGTGCCGCGTGCCGCCTGTTCCAGCGTGATCTCCATGTTATAACGCAAATCGGCACCGCGCTGCACGCCGCTGCGTGCGGAGCCGCCGCGGCCGCCGCCGAATATGTCACCAAAGATATCTGAAAAATCGAAACCGGCTGCGCCGGCACCAAACGGGCTACCACCACCCATGCCGCCTGCTTCAAAAGCGGCGTGGCCGTGCTGGTCGTAAGCGGCCCGCTTTTGCGGATCGCTCAGGGCTTCATAGGCTTCCTTGGCTTCTTTGAAATGTTCTTCGGATTTTGGGTTGTCCGGATTGCGGTCAGGATGATGCTTCATCGCCAGCTTGCGATAGGCCTTCTTGATTTCATCGTCGGAAGCGTCGCGGTTGACGCCCAGTACTTCGTAATAGTCTTTTTTGCTCATAACTGTCAAAGGATGAAGGAGCATGCTGCGGTTTACCTTACGGTGAACGCCGCGTGCTCCTCCCTTTTTACTCCTGACTGAATCCCTTAATTACGAGAACGAGGGTTGGAGGCAGTGTAATTCCATATCTCACCTTCAATCCCCCGCCTCACTGTTTACTTCTTGCCGTCCTTTACTTCTGTGAATTCGGCGTCTACCACGTCGCCATCGTCGGGTCTTGCTTCCGCGCCGGATGACGTTCCGCTGCCACCGGCAGCGCCAGCCTGTGCCTTGGCTTGTTCCGCGGCGTACATCTTCTCACCGAGCTTTTGCGCCGCGGTAGCCAACGCTTCGGATTTCGCCGTGATGCCATCCTTGTCGTCGGTTTTTACCGCTGCTTCGGCATCCTTCAATGCCGATTCGACGGCCGACTTTTCGTCCGCGCTCAAATGCTCGCCGTATTCCTTCAGGGATTTATGCGTGGAGTGTATCAGCGCATCGAGCTGGTTGCGGGCGGTCACCAATTCAACCGCCTTGCGGTCTTCTTCGGCGTTAGCTTCGGCATCCTGCACCATGCTCTGGATTTCTGCCTCGCTCAATCCCGAACTGGCCTGAATCTTGATCTTGTTTTCCTTGCCGGTTGCCTTGTCTTTTGCCGATACATGCAAAATTCCGTTCGCATCGATATCGAATGTCACTTCGATTTGCGGCATTCCGCGAGGGGCCGGTGGAATATCGGAAAGGTTGAATTGACCGAGACTCTTGTTGCCGGAAACCACTTCACGTTCGCCCTGCAACACGTGGATGGTGACCGCACTCTGGTTGTCATCTGCGGTCGAGAACACCTGCGACGCTTTGGTCGGTATCGTGGTGTTCTTCTTGATCAGCTTGGTCATCACGCCGCCCATGGTCTCAATGCCCAACGACAACGGGGTGACGTCGAGCAGCAGCACGTCCTTCACCTCGCCCTGCAATACGCCGCCCTGAATTGCGGCGCCTACGGCAACTGCTTCATCCGGATTGACGTCCTTGCGTGCTTCCTTGCCGAAGAATTCCTTGACCTTCTCCTGCACCATCGGCATGCGGGACTGGCCGCCGACCAGAATAACGTCGGAGATGTCAGAGGTGGATACACCCGCATCCTTCATCGCAATCTTGCACGGTTCGATGGTACGGGCAACCAGATCTTCAACCAGACTTTCCAGTTTGGCACGGGTGATCTTTACGGCCAGATGTTTCGGCCCGCTCGCGTCAGCGGTTACGTAGGGAAGATTTACTTCCGTCTGCTGTGCTGACGACAATTCGATCTTGGCTTTTTCCGCAGCGTCCTTGAGGCGCTGCAAGGCGAGCATGTCTTTTTTCAGGTCGATACCGCTTTCCTTCTTGAATTCCTCGACCAGATATTCGATCACGCGCATGTCAAAGTCTTCGCCGCCAAGGAAAGTGTCGCCGTTGGTCGACAATACTTCGAATTGATGCTCGCCATCAATTTCCGAAATGTCGATGATGGAAATATCGAAGGTTCCGCCACCCAAGTCATAAACGGCAATCTTGCGATCGCCTTCCTGTTTGTCCAGACCGAAGGCCAGCGCTGCCGCGGTCGGTTCATTGATGATGCGCTTCACTTCAAGGCCGGCGATGCGCCCCGCGTCCTTGGTCGCCTGGCGCTGCGAATCATTGAAGTAGGCCGGAACCGTAATAACGGCTTCGGTAACCGGTTCGCCGAGATAATCTTCGGCGGTCTTCTTCATTTTCATCAGCACTTGTGCGGAGATTTCCGGCGCCGAGATTTCCTTGTCGCGGACTTTCACCCAGGCGTCGCCATTCTTCGCCTTGACGATGCTGAATGGCACCATACCGATATCCTTTTGCACCATCTTTTCATCAAAGCGGCGCCCGATCAGGCGCTTTACGCCGTACAACGTGTTCTTCGGGTTGGTCACGGCCTGGCGTTTTGCCGGCGCGCCCACCAGAATCTCGCCATCTTCCATATAGGCGATGATGGAGGGCGTGGTGCGCGCTCCCTCGGCGTTTTCGATCACTTTGGTCTTGCCATTCTCCATGATGGCGACGCAAGAGTTGGTCGTACCCAGGTCAATCCCGATAATTTTTCCCATGATGTTTCCTTTCAGTTGTCTCTTCCAAGTTTAAATTCTGCTGCCGCCTAACATAGGGGCATTCGTCGTTATTTCAAGTGTTTGCCAGTCCGGCCCCTCAGCTACGTGCGGAAATTGGTGATGTGTTGCTAATCTTTGGCTTTGGCGACGATCACCATGGCCGGACGCAAAACGCGATCATTCAGTGCATAACCTTTTTGCATTACGCTGACCACAGTGTTGGCGGGCTGGTCGCTGTCCAGCATGCCGATTGCCTGATGCTTGTGTGGATCGAGTTTTTCGCCTACCGGATTGATTTCGGATATGTTGAATTTTTCGAAAACACCCGTCAGTTGCTTGAGTGTCAGTTCCATACCGCTCTTGAAGCTTTCCACCGTTGCTGTTTCCACCGCCAGTCCAGCCTCAAGGCTATCCTTGACTGCGAGCATTTCGTTTGAAAAGCGTTCAACGGCGAATTTCTGTGCCCTGCTTACGTCGTCGATCGCGCGACGGCGAATATTTTCGCTTTCGGCTTTTGCATACATCCAGGCGTCATAGTGTTCCTGAGATTTGAGCTCGGCTTCCTTGAGCATCTCTTCGATGCCGGGGATGGAATCCACGGATTTTTCTGCCGGAGTCTCACCGGCTTCCGGTGCGGGCTGTTGTTCCACCTCGAGCTTCATTTCGTCCTGGGGGTTGTTTTTGCTCTGTTCCATACCGCTCTCCATATTTCGACCTGTGCTTGATGGGGGCGATGTTTTGCTTTTCAAGTGTACATACGAAAATAAAGTTTCCACATGCGATAATACGCGCCGTCCAGAAGCCGCAACACCATGACATCCTCATCTCACTACCGGCGTATTGCTGGATTTTATTTCTTCTACTATGCCTTCGTCGGTCTGTTCTCCCCGTACTGGAGCCTGTATCTCAAATCCATAAACTTCGACGCGATAGATATTGCCGTATTGATGTCCATCCAGCCGGTGATGCGCATGGTGGCGCCGTCCATATGGGGATGGCTGGCTGACCACACCGGCAAGCGTCAGAAGGTTGTTCAGGTTGCTGCCAGCCTGAGTGCGCTGTGCTACCTCGGCGTTTTTGCCACGACCTCTTACTGGGGAATGTTTCTGGTGCTGACGCTAATGGGCTTCTTCTGGAGTGCCTCGATGCCGCTGGTCGAGGCAACCACGCTCAGTTACCTTGGCAAGAATTCAGCCCATTACGGCCGGATTCGATCGTGGGGGTCGATCGGCTTTATCGTATCGGTAGTTGGCCTCGGTTATGCGTTTGATTACTTCGCCATTGCCTGGTTGCTCTGGGCTGGGCTGGGATGCGAGATCGGCATCCTGATCTTTTCACGGCAGCTTCCAAAAACCGAAGTGCTGGCACATCATACCGACAGTCAGCCTATTATTCATATTGTGTTGCAACGTCCGGTTCTGGCGCTGTTCATTGCGTGCTTCCTGATGTCGGTGGCTCACGGATCGTACTACACTTTCTTTTCCATCTATCTGGTCGAACACGGCTACGCCAAAAGCGTGGTTGGCTGGCTTTGGGCGATAGGTGTGATATGCGAAATTGGGGTGTTTTTCATTATGCCCTGGCTGGTGGGCAGATTCGGGTTTGTGCGCATATTGGTATTCAGCTTCAGTGCTGCGGTGGTGCGCTTTTTGCTTATCGGCTGGGGAGTGGATGTGTTGGTGTTGCTGTTGTTCGCTCAAGTTTTGCATGCCGCTACCTTCGGCGCCTATCATGCTTCCTCGGTAGGTTTGATACACGAATATTTTAAGGGTCGGCACCAATCCAAAGGCCAGGCTTTGTTTGGCAGCCTGACTTACGGAGCGGGCGGCATGGCTGGCGGTTTGCTGAGCGGGCCGATCTGGCAGCACTGCGGTGCCAGTGTTCTTTATACCGTCAGCGCCGCCGCGGCTTTGCTGGGATTGCTACTGATACTGTGGAAAAGCAGTATGGTTCATAATTCATGATAGTTAGCCTGGAGCGCGGAACGAGCGACAAGTGCCGCGCCACCGGGCGAGCTGCCAAGCAGCAGACGTTGTGGCATAATCCCGCGCTCTGAAAAGCGGGAAAATATGAGCGCACTTACCTTATACGACAAACTCTGGAACGACCACGTGGTGCGGCAGGAAGCCGATGGTACCGCGTTGATTTATATCGATCGTCATCTGGTGCATGAGGTGACCAGTCCGCAAGCGTTTGAGGGTCTGAAACTGGCGGGCCGCAAGTTGTGGCGTACCGCTTCGATACTTGCCGTTGCCGATCATAACGTACCGACTGCGGGGCGCGCGCAAGGCATAGCGGATCCGGTGTCGCGGCTTCAAGTCGAGACGCTGGATAAAAATTGTGCCGAGCATGGCGTAAATGAATTCAAGATGTCCGATGTGCGCCAGGGCATCGTGCACGTGATCGGTCCCGAGCAAGGGGCGACGCTGCCGGGCATGACGGTGGTGTGCGGGGATTCGCATACCAGCACCCACGGAGCCTTTGCCGCATTGGCATTTGGCATCGGGACTTCCGAGGTTGAGCATGTGATGGCGACGCAATGTTTGCTGATGAAAAAATCGAGATCCATGCGAGTACGGGTTGAAGGAGTTTTGGGTAAGGGTGTCACCGCAAAAGATATCGCTTTGGCCGTCATAGGAAAAATTGGAACGGCGGGAGGTACAGGCTGCGCGATCGAATTTTCCGGAAGCACGATCCGTGCGCTGAGCATGGAGGGACGCATGACCTTGTGCAATATGGCGATCGAAGCCGGTGCGCGTGCCGGCATGGTTGCGGTGGACGATACCACTATCAGCTATCTAGAGAATCGTCCGTATTCTCCCCGGGAAAAACTGTGGGATGAGGCCGTAACGTACTGGAGGACTTTGCATAGCGATGACGGCGTGAAGTTCGATGCTGAAGTTTTGTTGAGTGCCGGGAACATCAAACCGCAGGTGACCTGGGGTACATCTCCCGAGATGGTGGTTGCGGTGGACGGGCGTGTGCCCGATCCCGCGGATATCAGCGATGCAAACAAGCGCGGAGCGGCTGAACGCGCGCTTGTTTATATGGGGTTGACTGCAAATACGCCGATGGTCCAGATCAACATAGACAAGGTGTTCATCGGTTCCTGCACCAATGCGCGCATAGAGGATATGCGTGCGGCTGCGGCAGTGGCGCGCGGCAAGCATGTTGCGGGTAATGTGAAATTGGCGATGGTGGTGCCGGGCTCGGGCCTGGTCAAGCTGCAGGCGGAGCAGGAAGGATTGGACAAGATATTTCTTGCTGCGGGATTTGAATGGCGTGAGCCCGGTTGTTCAATGTGCCTGGCGATGAACGACGACAAGCTCGAGCCGGGGGAGCGTTGTGCGTCAACCTCCAACCGCAACTTTGAGGGGCGTCAGGGGCAGGGCGGACGCACCCATCTGGTCAGCCCGGAGATGGCAGCTGCCGCGGCGATTGCCGGACATTTTGTAGATGTAAGTGCGGTTAACTAATAGGAGAGGTATATGAAAGCATTAGCATTAGCATTGATGATGGCGGCGTTGTTTTTGGCTGGCTGCAATACCATGGAAGGCGTCGGCAAAGATCTGAAAAAGGGCGGCGAAGCCATCGAAAAGGCAGCGACAAAATAATGCGGAAATTTTCCCGGATGAACGGGTTGGTGGCGCCCCTGGACCGGGCGAATGTGGATACCGATGCAATCATCCCGAAGCAGTTTTTGAAGTCGATCAAGCGCTCCGGCTTCGGACCGAACGCGTTTGACGAGTGGCGTTATCTGGATCACGGTGAACCCGGCATGGATAACAGCAAGCGTCTATTGAACCCGGATTTTGTGTTGAATCAGCCGCGCTTTCAGGGTGCGCCAATATTATTGGCGAGGGAAAATTTCGGTTGCGGCAGTTCGCGGGAGCACGCGCCTTGGGCGCTGGAAGATTACGGCTTCCGTGTCATCATTGCGCCGAGTTATGCGGACATTTTCTTCAACAACTGTTTCAAGAATGGATTGTTGCCGATCAGGTTGGAAAGCGATGCGGTAGATGAGTTGTTCAAGGCGGCCGACAGTTTGGTTGGTTATACGCTTGAGGTCGATCTTGAACAGCAGAAAATTACAACGCCGGCCGGCAAGGTTTTCAACTTCGACGTAGACGGTTTTCGCAAGCATTGTCTGCTGAACGGGTTGGACGATATCGGTCTGACATTGCAGCACGTGGACGAAATAAGAGTGTACGAGAGCAAACATCGTGCTTCGCAGCCATGGCTATTTGCCTAGGTGTGATCTGCATATTGACTGGATAGTGATATGAAAATTGCAATATTGCCTGGTGACGGCATAGGGCCCGAGATTGTCGCTCAGGCGGCAAAAGTTCTCGAAGCGCTGCGGCGCGACGGATTGAATATTGAGATGGAGTACGGGCATATAGGTGGTGCCGGTTACGACGCGGCTGCGGACCCGTTGCCCGAGGCAACGCTGAAACTGGCAAAACAGTCCGATGCGGTGTTGCTGGGTGCGGTAGGTGGCTATCAGTACGATAACCTGCCGAGACCGATGCGACCGGAACAGGGTTTGTTACGCATACGCAAAGGATTGGGACTGTTCGCTAACTTGCGTCCTGCAACGGTGTATCCCGAACTGGTGAATTCATCCAGTCTTAAGCGAGAATTGGTATCCGGGCTTGATATCATGATCCTGCGCGAACTGACCGGGGATATCTACTTTGGCCAGCCGCGCGGCATACGCACGCTGGACAACGGCGAGCGTCAGGGCTTCGATACCATGCACTACAGTGAGTCGGAGATACGACGCGTGGCGCATGTCGGTTTTCAGATCGCCGTGAAGCGTAGCCAGCGTGCCGGCGTTAACGGGCCTGCGAAATTGTGTTCGGTGGATAAGGCGAATGTGCTTGATACCAGCATGTTCTGGCGCGAAATTGTTTCCGACGTGGCAAAAGCGTATCCGCAGGTGCAGCTATCGCACATGTATGTTGATAACGCTGCGATGCAACTGGTGCGCGCGCCCAAACAGTTTGACGTGATTCTTACTGGCAATATTTTCGGTGACATCCTGTCGGATGAGGCGTCGATGCTGACCGGTTCCATCGGGATGTTGCCGTCGGCGTCGCTTGACGAAAACAACAAGGGGTTGTACGAGCCTTGTCACGGATCTGCGCCGGATATCGCGGGCAGGGATATGGCCAATCCATTGGCGACTATTTTGTCGGTAGCGTTGATGATGTATTACACCTTTGGTCGGATCGATATTGCTCAACGAATCGAGGGTGCGGTGCGCAAGGTGCTGCAGCAGGGACTGCGTACCGGCGATATATACGAAGAAGGAATGAGTAAGGTTGGTTGTGTGGCGATGGGCGATGCGGTTGTCGCGGCGCTTTGAGGATGAATGTAGCTTGGGTTAGCCGCTGGCGGCATAACCGAACGATTGCTTGGCGGGTTGCGCTACGCTAATCTGCCCTATGGAGAAAATTATGAAAGTCGGCTTTATCGGTTGGCGCGGGATGGTAGGTTCGGTGCTGATGCAGCGCATGCGCGAGGAAAAGGATTTCGACCTGATCGACGCAGTGTTCTTTACCACCTCCAACATCGGTGGCGATGCGCCCGCGGAGGGGCGGGGCTTACCGCTCAAGGATGCCCGGGATATTGGTGAACTGCGGGCGATGGATGCGATAATTTCCTGTCAGGGTGGCGACTATACCTCCGAGATGTTTCCGAAGTTGCGCGCGGCAGGCTGGCCAGGTTACTGGATCGATGCGGCTTCCACATTACGAATGGAGAGCGATGCGGTAATCGTGCTCGATCCGGTTAATCGCAAGTTGATTGATGCATCGCTGGATCGCGGCATCAAGAACTATATCGGTGGCAACTGCACCAACAGCATACTGTTGATGGGCCTCGGCGGATTGTTTCATGCCGGATTAGTAGAGTGGGTGTCGTCGATGACATATCAGGCTGCGAGCGGCGCGGGCGCCCAGAATATGCGGGAACTGTTGAAACAAATGGGGGTGGTCTCCGGTTCCGTGGCTGAACTGCTGAGGGATGACAACTCGCCGATACTGGAAATCGACCAGCGCGTCGCGGAGGTGTTGAGATCCGCTACCGTTCCGACCGAGCATTTCGGGGCCCCGCTTGCAGGTAGCTTGATTCCCTGGATCGATAAACAGCTCGATAATGGGCAATCCAAAGAGGAATGGAAAGGGCAGGCCGAGGTGAACAAGATATTGGGTACTACCCAGATCATCCCGGTGGATGGCCTGTGTGTGCGCATCGGCGCGATGCGTTGCCATAGTCTCGCACTAACGCTAAAAATAAAGCGGGACGTTCCGTTGCATGAAATCGAAAGGCTTATCCGGGACGCCAATCCGTGGGTCAAGTATGTGCCTAACCAGCGCGATCTGTCGGTGCGGGATTTAACACCCGTTGCCGTAACCGGAAAGTTGAATGTCGCGGTCGGGCGTGTGCGCAAACTGGCGATTGGCCCTGAGTACGTGAGCGCATTTGTTTGCGGCGATCAGTTGTTGTGGGGTGCGGCAGAACCGTTGAGGAGAATGCTGCGTATCCTGCTGGATTGATGCCGGTCGGACCCCGGCGATTTTGCAAATATGATCCAAAAGTTTACCGCCGGGTATTTGATAACAAGTTGATTATCTATGAAATCACCAAAAAATTGCGAACCGTGCCCGGATCAAAAATATACGAAATTTAGAAATTCTTGTTGCGAAATACCTGAGTTCGGACATAATGCAAAGCATATTATTAGCTTGTGCTTATAACTCTATGATGTTATTTTGTATTCTATATTAAATAAGGTGAGGGTGATGGCGTGGGAAAATCACTAATAAAGCTGCTCGGTTTCGTTGCTGTTATGGCGTTATCGGCGACGGTATCTGCTTTGGGTATGGGTGGCATCAACGTCACTTCCAGTCTCGGACAGCCACTGAAAGCTGAAATCGAGCTGGTGGCAGTCGGCAATTCGGAAAAGTCCAGTTTGGTTGCACGCATTGCGTCGCCCGATATTTACAAAGGTGCGGGGCTCGAGTATCCGTACGGAAATAAATTCAAGTTTCAGGTTGAAGCCCGTCCCAATGGTGAACCGTATCTGAACGTTACCAGCGTTCAGCCGGTCAATGATCCGTTTGTGGTGATGCTGGTAGAGGTGACATGGTCTTCTGGAAGGTTGATGCGTGAGTATACTTTCCTGCTGGATCCCCCTGGCTACGTTCCAGAAATGCCTGCGCAGGTGCAGGTCCAGCCGGTTGTTCCGGCAGTACAGACGGCTGTTGTCGAGCCGACCGTTCCACCTGTTGAGAAACCAGCCGATCTGTCCGCTACTTCGAAGCCGGACAGCGTAGCTGTGATTCCCGAGCCGGTGGCCGCATCTCCCACGGTCCCCGCGCCTGAAATAACCACTGCGCCTGAAATAACCACTGCGCCGGAAGCGGCGTTGGCTTCTGAACACGCGCCATCCACGTCTGCTGCAGAGCCGCCCGCCGAAGTTGCGCGGTCAGAGAAAGTGGTGCCCGCTAACGACGTAGCACCCGCATTTGGGGCCGCCCAGCGAGCAGACGTAGAAGCGGCTCCGGCTGCTGAATCGACCCCTGCAGAACAGGCGAAGTCCCCATTTGCAATAGAACAAGTGCCAGCGGAAGAGGCACCAACGTCTGCGCAAGAACCTGCTAGGGTTGCCGCGACGCCGCCGGAAAACGCCGAACAGAACAAGGAGTGGGTCGCAATTCAACGGGGCGACACCTTGGGAAAGGTGTCTCTCCAATACAAACCCGCGGATGTAAGCTTGGAAAGGATGCTGGTTGCGCTTTACCGAGCGAATTCAGGCGCGTTCGACGGAAAAAATATGAACCGAATTCGGGCCGGCAAGATATTGCGGTTGCCGAGTCAGGCTGAAATCGATGGCGTTGGACAGCCTGAGGCGTTAAGAGAAATTCGCGCCCAGGTTGCAGATTGGAACTCATATCGCCAGCGCTTGGCCGGCGCCGCCTCGTTGCGCGCGCAGTCGGAGGATGTCGGGCAGGTAGCGACCGGCAAGATAGCAAGCTCGGTAGCTGACAAGACACCGGTAGCCAAGGAGACTGCCAAGGAGGTGCTCAAACTTTCCAAGGGCGAGGCGCCGGGAGATCAGGCTGCAGCTGGTACCAGCGGCAAATCCGCTAGTGCTCAGGACAAGAAGAATTTGGCTGAGGAAGAGGCGATTGCAAAAGCCAAAGCGGCGGCAGATGAGCAGGCGCGCGCGGCCATACTGGAAAATAATCTCAAGGACATGCAGCGACTTGCGAAGTTGAAATCCGCAGCAGCAGCACTGGCGCAACAGCCCGGTGTGAGCGGCGTCGCCGCAGCCAGTGAGGTTGCACCGGCAAAAGTGGCGGCACCGAAACCGGCTCCTGCCCAGGGAGAGCGATCGATGGTGGATCGGTTTCTTGACATCGTCATGGCCGAGCCGCTCTATCTGGCGGGTGGTACAGGATTGCTGTTGTTGCTCGGACTTTTGGGGTACATGGCCAAGAAGCGCAAGACTTCGCCAGAAAAGAAGATGACAGCCAAAAATACTTCGGACGATGCCGGTTCTCAAGTTGTACGCATCGCGGCGCCTGGTGTACCTTCTCCGGAGAGCGGCGACTTTACCTCGATGTTTGCGCAGCAGGCTGACACAAGTGAGCAATTTGATGAGGCTGATCCAATTAGCGAGGCAGATCTGTTCCTGAATTTTGGACGAGACGCTCAAGCGGAAGAGATACTCAAGGAAGCCTTGCAGACCACGCCAAGCAATCACAAGATTCATCTCAAATTGATGGAGATTTACGCAAAGCGGAAGGATATGAATTCGTTTGGTGATATGGCCCGTCAGGTGATTGATTCAGGCGATGAACAGGCAAGTCAGCAAGCAATTGAGATGGGTAGAGACGTGGATCCGGATAATTCACTGTTTGGTGGAACCGGATTGTCTGATAATTCGCTTTCCGGCCAAGGCGGGGACGATGTGCAGGACGCATTTGCGGCGACATCTGAAGCTAGACCAACCTCAGTCGACTTTGATGTGGGTGAACCGTCCGAAGTGTTGGGGATTTCCGCGGTAGATGATTTCCTGAGTGATGCAGTAAAAACTGTCACTCGGACAGACGATCAGCGATCGCCCGAAGACGACTTCTTAACCGATGCGACGAATACCCAAACGTTGTCGTTGGAGCGCCAGCAAGCCGGCAGTGACGAAGTCGATTCGGGACTGCGTAAGTTGGCAGAAGTTGCCGAAGGTGAGGATACAGGGGCGTTACCGCAGTTGGATGAGTCTACATTGGATGCGGTGCGCAACAAGTTTTCCTTACCTGTGACTGGCGTTAAGCCAGGCAAACCGCCCAAAGCTGAAGACGACAGTTTGATGGAGTTTACACTCGATCTACCTGATGAAGCGAAGAAGGTGCCGTCTCAGCCGACCATAGCGGCTAGCGAAGGTCTGGCGGGCATCAGTCTGGATTTGGACCGTGTGTCGCCTGCCAAGTCTGCCGCGCTCAGCGATGAACACATCCAGGAGGTGGCTACCAAGCTGGATCTAGCCAAGGCTTACCAGGAAATGGGTGATGCCAGCGGCGCCAGAGAAATACTTGAAGAGGTGCTGCGCGAAGGAGATGACTCACAACGTGAGGCAGCCAATACCCTGATTGCGCAACTCGGTTAAGTATTGCGATGCCGCAACCCGATAGTCCTATGCTTACATTGGATGTTGCGTGACACTTGTTTAGATGACGCTTACGTGGCTGTTATTGCAAGTGACCAGATGACAGAGCGAGGCCGTTGCCTAGCGCTACGCCATGGTCCAGATTCCCTCGGGTGAACTACGCCTTGCAGATTACGCCAAGCCATCCAGGATTTCCTCAGGTCCGGTCATATCCATCAGGGGATATCTGCGCCAGTTGATGCTGGTAAGTGATTCCCCGCACATATCGGTGATTCAGCATCACTTCCGGAGCTACCCATGCAATTTCATCCTGCAACTCAAATTCTGTTGTGGTGTTTTCTGGTTGCTATAATTCAGGAACTATCGTTTACGGTATTGTTGGTTGCGGCCGGGTTGGCCATGATCGGCGCACTGGCGCTCTCCAGACGCAAGTTTCTCCAGTTGTTGCGACGCACACGTTGGATCATGCTGACCCTGTTGATAATCTACACCTTTAGCACTCCAGGTGAACCGATATCCGACGCCCTGGGGACGCTTGGACCGAGTCAGGAAGGGGTAATAGACGGTGTGCATCAACTATTGAGGCTGATCGCGGCGTTGGCTGGGTTGGCGATATTGCTGGACAGGTTGCATCAATCGAAATTGATCGCCGGACTATATACATTGTTTGTTCCGTTGAGGCTGCTGGGCATTTCCCGCGAGCGACTTGCAGTGAGATTGGCGCTGACCCTGCATTATTCTGAAGTCGCGATACTCAGGGGCACACAATCCTGGCAAGTTAGCCTGCAAAATCTGCTTGGGCAACAGGATGTCTCGAGCCACGAAAAGCAAATAGAATTGCCATTGTGCCGGTTTGTGAGCAGAGATATATGGCTACTCGTTGCCATGTTGCTGGCACTATATGTCGCGACAATATGAGGGTAGTACTCGGGATCGAATACGACGGTCGTCCATACTGCGGATGGCAGAGCCAGGCGAATGGACAAACCTTGCAGGATGCGCTGCAGGATGCACTTGGTCAATTAACCGGAGAATCAATATCGGTCGTTGCAGCCGGTCGCACGGACACCGGTGTGCATGCCTTGGAGCAAGTAATTCATTTTGATACGCGGGCTGAGCGACCCCTGACCGCCTGGGTTCGCGGCGTGAATTCCTTTCTGCCAGAGAGTATTGTTGTCAAATGGGCGCAACCGGTTGACGAAGAATTTCATGCCCGCTTTTCTGCGCGTGGTCGTAGCTACCGCTACCTGTTGAATAATCGCAACACCCGCCCTGCCTTGAATATCGGCAGGGTGGGGTGGTTTCATGCCCCGCTGGATGAGCACGCAATGGCGGCTGCGGCACGGTTTCTGCTCGGCGAGCATGATTTCAGCGCGTTCCGTGCCGCGCAATGCCAAGCCAGGTCGCCGGTTAAACATATTTACAACCTTGATATACACAGACAGGGGCAAATGTTGATTATTGACATATCGGCCAACGCATTTTTGCATCACATGGTGCGTAACATAGTCGGCTGTCTGGTATACGTCGGGAAAGGCAAGTATCCGCCCGAATGGCTTGCTGAAGTCGTCGCTGGTCGTGATCGAAGTTTGGCTGCACCGACCTTTGCACCCGATGGCTTATACTTGCGGCATATTAACTATGAATCCAAGTGGAGCCTTCCCCAATTGGACATTCCAGGCGCCTCGGGAATCATGTTGTGACAAGAGTGAAAATTTGCGGAATCACGCGAGTTGCTGATGCACTCGAAGCGGCACGCTGCGGCGCAGACGCCGTCGGTCTGGTTTTCTATGAAAAAAGTCCTCGCGCTGTGAGTGTGGAAACTGCCAGGAAATTAGCTGCCGCCATTCCACCGTTCATCTCCGTGGTCGCTTTGTTCGTCGATGCAAAGCCGGATATCGTTCGGGACGTAGTTGCGCGCGTTCCGCTGGATTTGTTGCAATTCCATGGCGACGAACCTGCGGAATATTGCACCCAGTTTAATTTACCCTTTATTAAGGCGATCCGCGTCAGGTGCGGGGTGGATTTGCTACAATGCGCCGGGCAATATCATGCAGCCAAGGGTCTGTTGCTAGACGCTCACGTAGACGGCGTGCCGGGAGGAACCGGTACCAGTTTCGATTGGGCATTGATACCGCGTGAACTGCCGTTGCCGGTAATACTTTCTGGCGGGTTGGATTCGGGAAATGTTTTCAGCGCGGTGAGGCAAGTTAAGCCTTATGCGGTGGACGTGTCCAGTGGCGTCGAGGCACTCAAAGGGATCAAGGACGCGGCGAAGATCGCCCGTTTCATGCAAGAGGTTAAGCGAGCTGATGTATAACTATCCTGACAGCAGTGGCCATTTCGGGCCATACGGCGGTATCTACGTCGCGGAAACCCTGATGGGGGCACTGGATGAACTCAACCGGGCATATGAAAAATACCGGCATGATGCGGAATTTATTGCTGAATTGAACTACGACCTGAGTCATTATGTGGGGCGTCCCAGTCCGATTTACCACGCCAAACATCTATCCGAACACATAGGTGGCGCACAAATCTATTTGAAACGCGAAGACCTTAATCACACCGGCGCGCACAAGATTAACAATACGATTGGTCAGGCGCTGCTGGCCAAACGCATGGGCAAGAAGCGTGTGATTGCGGAAACCGGTGCAGGTCAACACGGTGTCGCCACGGCGACCGTCGCGGCACGCTATGGAATGGAGTGTGTCGTGTATATGGGTGCTGCAGACATGCAGCGCCAGTCCCCGAATGTATTTCGAATGAAGTTGCTGGGTGCGACGGTAGTGCCGGTAGAAAGCGGTTCCAGGACCCTCAAGGATGCATTGAACGAAGCAATGCGCGATTGGGTGACGAACATCGAAAATACATTCTACATAATCGGTACCGTCGCCGGGCCTCATCCGTATCCGGTGATGGTGCGAGACTTCAATTCGATAGTAGGCAAGGAAGCGGTGGTGCAGATGCCCGAGTTGGCGGGGCGCCAACCGGATGCCGTGATTGCCTGCGTGGGCGGCGGTTCCAACGCGATGGGTGTGTTTTACTCCTACATCGATATGCCTGGAGTGAAGTTAATTGGGGTGGAAGCGGGCGGTCTTGGTATTGCAAGCGGCTCGCATGCGGCACCGTTGACGGCCAATAGTCCGGTAGGTGTGTTGCACGGCAACAAGACTTACCTGATGCAGGATGCCGATGGACAGATTATCGAAACGCATTCCATATCGGCGGGGCTCGACTATCCCGGCGTGGGGCCGGAGCACGCGTGGTTGAAAGATAGTGGTCGTGCGGAATATGTGGCGATAAATGACGATGAAGCGCTACGTGCGTTTCATGACTTGTGTCACCTTGAAGGCATTATACCTGCGCTGGAGTCGAGTCACGCGTTGGCGCATGCGATGAAAATTGCTCCCGGCATGAGCAAAGACAAGATCTTGCTGGTAAATCTCTCGGGGCGCGGTGATAAAGACATCAATACGGTTGCGGGTCTGTCGGGGATAGCGCTATGAGTCGAATCAAGAATGCGTTCGACAGACTTAAGTTAGCTAAGCGCAAGGCACTGATTCCGTTCATTACCGCCGGTGACCCGCATCCCCGCTTGACGGTGCCATTACTGCATGCGCTGGTCGACGCCGGTGCGGATATAATTGAATTGGGAGTGCCATTCTCCGATCCGATGGCGGATGGCCCAACCATACAGCGCGCATCAGAGCGAGCACTCAAGCATCACGTGGGGTTGCACCATGTCATCGATATGGTTGCCGAATTTCGCAAGTCGAATGCTGCCACACCGGTCGTATTGATGGGTTATGGCAATCCGATTGAGGCGATGGGGTGGGAAACATTTGCCAAACGTTGTGCCGCAGCCGGCGTGGATGGCGTGCTTACTGTGGACTTTCCGCCAGAAGAAGGGCATGAGGCCTTCGGGCATCTGGAGAGTCATGGTATTGACGCGATTTTTCTGCTTGCGCCGACCAGTTCCGACGCGCGTGTGGAACGCGTTGCCAAGCTGGCGCGAGGCTATGTATATTACGTGTCACTCAAAGGGGTGACCGGTGCGGCGAATCTGGACTTGTCTGCAATCGAGCGCAGAATTCCGCAGTTGCAGAAGCATGTCGGGCTGCCCATTGGCGTAGGTTTCGGCATAAGTGACGCCGCTACCGCATTGGCTGTGGCCAGACTATGCGACGGGGTGGTGGTCGGTAGTCGTATCGTTCAGGAAATCGAAGGCTCGAACGAACAAAATGTGGTTGCCAATGTAAGCGGTCTGGTCATGGAATTACGTCAGGCTGTGGATAAGGCCCAAGGGGAGAAGTCATTATGAGTTGGTTCCAAAAATTATTGCCACCGAAAATCAAGCGGCGACTGGGCGATACCAAGAAGAATGTTCCTGAAGGACTGTGGCACAAATGCCCATCCTGTCAGGCGGTGCTGTATTACTCGGATCTGGAAAAGAACCAGAGCGTTTGTCCCAAGTGCAATCATCACCATCGCATCACTGCCCGTGTTCGTTTGGATATGCTGCTTGACGGTGAAGGGAGATTTGAGATCGGGGCAGAAGTACTTCCGGTGGATACCTTGAAGTTCAAGGACAGCAAAAAGTATTCTGAACGGCTCGTCGATTCGAGGAAGAATACTGGTGAAGACGATGCTTTGGTTGTGATGCAGGGCAGTATTCACTCGGTGTCGGTGGTCGTCGCGGTGTTCGAGTTCAGTTTTATGGGCGGCTCCATGGGTTCGGTTGTTGGCGAGCGCTTTGTGCGTGGTGTACAGGACGCGCTGGAACAAAATTGCCCGTTCGTGTGTTTTGCAGCAAGCGGTGGCGCACGGATGCAGGAAGGTCTGTTGTCACTGATGCAGATGGCAAAAACCTGCGCGGCGTTGACGCAGCTCAGTGAGGCGCGCTTGCCATTTATTTCGGTGCTGACTGACCCGACGATGGGTGGAGTGTCGGCGAGTTTTGCATTTATGGGCGATGTGGTGGTCGCCGAGCCCGGTGCATTGATTGGTTTCGCGGGTGCGCGCGTGATTCAGCAGACTGTACGCGAAGTGCTCCCTGAAGGTTTTCAGCGGGCGGAATTTCTTCTCGAACACGGCGCGATAGATATGATCGTGGATCGGCGCGAAATGCGCAGCCAACTGGCGACATTAATTGCCCTACTGACTAAACAGGCTGCTGTTCCCAAGGTAGCGGCAGCATGACCGTAGCGAGCACCATCGCGTAGGTCTGACCGGGAAGCATAATCACGTTTGGTTCGCCACAACCGTTGCAAACTTATGGTATTTGCGATGATCCGGTAGTATATGGGTAGTGCGTTACATGGTATCGCGCAATACCGTCACAATCAAATCGGCGAAAGAAACGCTGGAGAGGAGTAGGGTATGCTGGGCGCTTTGACGAAACAAATGATGTTGGCGTTGTTGGGGATGAGTTTATCCGGATGTGTGGGCTATTATCAAACGAACTCTTCGGCGCCTGTAGGCAAGGATTTGACGCTTGCTTTACTCGTCGTGCCGGAGGGCGAACGGAATCAGTGGGTGGATAGAGAGGTCAAGTTTTTCAACGACGAACGGGCATTGTCACAGGACTATCAGGAGAAGCGGAAACACGTCGAGGATAAGGAGACGAAAGTTTATAACGATAAGGTCAGTTGGTGCGGGCGCACAATTTGGGCGCTGATACCGATCCCGTTATGGTCACCTGCGTGCAGAACCTATACGGAAATAACGCTGGTAAATGGCCTTCCGGTAAGCGCACAAGAACAGTATCTGCAGGGCAAGGGCCGTTTATGTGGTCCGTTTATCCCTTTCCTGAGTATTTCCAAAGAACCGTTGCCTGACGGTTTTTGCGGCGACGTAGAGTAATCGCAAATAGGCCCAAAAACTTTCCCGTGAATGGGGGTGTCTCTATGCTGAGCGCCGCCGAATTGATTTTGAGGCGTCATGGGAAAAATGGAGGTCGTTCCGGCCAATCGTATGTCGATGCGTAATACGCTAGCCAACTGGTTAACCCATCTGGAGTCATTGCACCCGAAATCCATATCCATGGGTTTGGAGCGCGTGGAGACAATAAAACAGCGGTTGAACCTCAATCCACAATTTCCGATTGTGGTGGTGGGTGGTACCAACGGAAAAGGTTCGGTATGTGCCATGCTGGAGTCCATCTTTCACGCGGCCGGATTTCGCGTCGGCTGCTATACCTCTCCGCATTTGCTGCGTTACAACGAACGCGTTCGCGTGGCACGTATGGAGGTTAGTGATGAGGATCTGTGTGCGGCATTCGAAGACATCGAGAAAGTACGCGGTGATATCCGCCTGACGTATTTTGAATACGGAACACTTGCGGCTATGCAATGTTTCATCTCCAGCAAAGTCGAAGTTGCGATTCTCGAGGTTGGGCTGGGCGGAAGGTTGGATGCCGTAAACGTCTTCGATGGCGACTGTGTCGTAGTTACCAACGTCGACATCGATCATACCGACTATTTGGGTACTACCCGTGAGCAGATCGCTCACGAAAAGGCGGGCATATTTCGCAAGGGGCGCGTCTGCATATTTGCGGACTTTGATGTTCCTATCGCGATTGCTGAACAGGCAAGCAAAATTGGCGCAGAACTTTGGCGCATCGGCAGCGAGTTCAGCTTTAAGTATGATCTCGAGCAATGGGACTATCACAGCAAGACAAATCGACGTAACGCGCTACCGCATCCGGCTTTGCGGGGGACGTACCAGTTGAACAACGCGAGTGCGGTGCTGGCAGTGCTGGATACCTTGCACGCCAAACTTCCGGTGGCGATGGGTGCCGTGCGCCGCGGTCTGGCCGAAGTTCAATTGTCGGGAAGATTCCAACTCATACCCGGCAAGCCGGCGTTGATCATGGATGTTGCTCACAATCCTCATGCCGCCCGCTCATTGGCACAAAATCTTTCCCGGATGCCGCCCTGTCAAAAAACCTTTGCAGTGTTTGCCATGTTGAAAGACAAGGATATTGCCGGGGTGGCGGCGGCTATGAACCTGCATGTGGACAGCTGGTTGCTTGCGAGTATCGGGGCCAAGCGAGGAGCGACTTCCGGTGAATTGGAAAAAATATTGGAGCACACTCGCGTGGCGGGCGAAATCACTGTTCACGCAAACGTCGCAGACGCACTGCGTTTTGCCTATAAAGCCGCAGGTGAAAATGATAGAATCATCGCCTTCGGGTCCTTCTACACGGTCGCCGATGTGATGGCCGCGACAGGCACAAGGCGTTGATGGGTTCGGATCACGATCTGGTTGTCGGTCGACAGGACTGTGGCGTTATTACAACTGCGGCGAAACATGGCAAAACAACTTTCAGCTGATGAACAAAACCTCAGGCGTACTGCTCGTCGCCGGCTAATTGGCGCGTTTGCGCTGACGCTCGCAGTAGTAGTGATATTGCCTATGGTGCTGGAAAGCGAGCCGGGCCCAACGGGCAAAGACATCGAATTGCAAATTCCGTCTGCCGACGAAGTGGCGGCTTTAGAATCCAGAATGCCGCCCGCCGAGATTTCTACAGGTAGTTCAGCCGGTGCGCCTGAATCAGCACCTGTCGTGGCCCCGGTATCTGCTCCAGCAGTACTTCAGCCAGCTGCTTCCATACCTGAACACCGAGCCACGAGTAGCACCCCCACGGGTGCTGCACCGAATGTTCAAGTGGCAACACCAAGTAAACCGGTGACAATTGCGGAAAGCTTTGTTGTTCAAGTGGGTGCATATTCAAATGTCGTCACGGCCAGACAGGAGCTGGCAAGTTTGAAAAAATGGGGCTTCAAGGCATATAACGAAAAACTGGGTGATGTCGTACGTGTGCGCGTGGGTCCCTACGCCGAACGTGAAAAAGCTGATAAGGTGCGCGATATGCTGGGAAAGCACGGTCTGCACGCGGTGGTCATGAATGCCAAGAGTTAGCGCGAGCGCTGGCAGAATGCGAAATGCGGGTCATTAATGAGCGGATTTGATTTTGTCGTTATAGCGATATTTCTGCTATCGGTATTGATCGGTTTGTGGCGGGGTTTTCTGTATGAAGTCCTGTCTTTGCTGGGGTGGCCGCTGGCTTTTATATTGAGCAATAGGTACGCGGAGAAGCTGGGCTTACTGTTGGCGATAGACCACGATATGTTGCGGCTTGTTGTCGCGTATGCATTGGTGTTTACCGTGGCGATGTTGGTTTGGGGGGCGATCGTCTGGGGGCTTTCAAAATTGCTCAGGGCCATCAGTATGGGCTTGCTGGACCGGCTACTGGGGGGTTTGTTTGGAGCGTTGCGCGCCGTGTTGTTGATTGTTGCAGTAGTGTGGCTGGCAGGAATGACGGAAATTCCGGAGCGGCCATTCTGGAAAGGATCGAGGATGAGCAAGACTGCCGAAGATGTTGCCTTGCTGAGCAAACAATGGTTGCCACAGAGTATTGCCGGGCATATCCATTACCGGACAAGAAATTGATTTCCGCGTCGAAAATTAAGGGATGGAATAAAGCATGTGCGGCATACTCGGAGTGATTTCTCAAGGACCAGTCAATCAACTTTTGTATGACGGGCTGCAAGTATTGCAACACCGCGGACAGGATGCTGCCGGTATTGCGACGTTGGAGGGGCATACGTTCCATATGCACAAGGACAACGGATTGGTGCGTGATGTATTTCGCACCCGCAATATGCGCGCTCTGACCGGGAATGCCGGGATAGCGCACGTTCGCTATCCGACCGCAGGATCTGCAGTGGATCACAACGAGGCGCAACCTTTCTACGTGAACTCGCCATTCGGTATTGTACTGGGGCACAACGGCAACCTGACCAACTCAGACGAACTGAAGGAGCAGTTGTTTGTCGAGGATTTGCGCCACGTCAACACCAATTCCGATTCAGAAGTGCTGCTCAATGTGTTGGCACACGAATTGCAGCTTAACTCCAAACAATACCGGCTCGATGCAAAGACAATATTTGCCGCGGTCGCTGCCGTACATCGGCGTGTCCATGGCGCATACGCCGTGGTGGCAATGATAGCGGGATGTGGCTTGTTGGCATTTCGCGATACTTTTGGCATACGGCCGCTGGTGATTGGTGTGAACGAAACTCCTACCGGAAACGAATACCTGATCGCATCCGAAAGCGTTGCGCTGGATACGTTGGGTTTCAAATTCGTTCGGGACGTTGCACCCGGTGAAGCAGTTTTTGTCGATTTCAATGGCAAATTGCTCAGTCAGATGTGCAGCGATCGGGCAAGCCTGAACCCGTGCATATTCGAGTACGTTTATCTGGCACGCCCCGACTCGGTGATAGATGGTATTTCAGTGTATGAGACGCGGCTCTATATGGGCGAATATCTGGCCGACAAGATCAGGCGAACCTGGAACGAGATCGATATTGACGTGGTTATTCCGATTCCGGATTCGAGTCGTCCGAGCGCCCTGCAACTAGCCAACCGGCTCAACATCCAGTTCCGTGAAGGTTTTGTCAAGAATCGTTATATCGGCCGGACATTCATCATGCCGGGGCAGGCAATGCGCAAAAAGTCGGTGCGTCAAAAATTGAATGCGATCGGTGTGGAATTCAAGGGGAAAAACGTGCTATTGGTCGACGACTCCATTGTTCGCGGCACTACCAGCAGAGAGATCGTGCAAATGGCGCGCGATGCCGGCGCGCTCAAGGTCTATTTCGCGTCAGCGGCACCGCCAGTGCGTTTCCCCAATGTGTATGGTATCGACATGCCCAGTCCGATGGAATTGATCGCGACCGGACGCAGCGACGACGAAATTTGTCTGGAAATCGGCGCGGACGGCATCATCTATCAGGACATTGATGATCTGAAAGCGGCGGTGAGGAAGGCAAATCCACGAATCGAAAATTTCGATGCATCATGCTTTGACGGGATTTATATAACCGGCGACGTGACCCCCACTTACCTGAATAAGCTGGATGCACTGCGCGGTAAGGGCAATGCGAGCAAAGTCGGGGATGACGATCAGCTGGTGTTGAATCTTGCGCTGAATTTAACCACCATGTAAGTCATTCCTGCCCAAGTACTGTTGCCGCCAATTGTCCCCAGATATTGCTTGTGCCAACCGCAATGTTGACAATTTGACAAATGGAGTGATAACTTTATACCCGCGCCGATTTGAGGAACAGCTTGCGGGCGCGCTATAAATACTGCTAAAGCGAGGGAAACCCGGTTTGGCGCTAAGCTTTCCGGGTTTTTGCTTGCAGGGGATGCAGATGTCAGACAACACATATCAACCGGAAACCCTGGCGGTGCGCGCCGGAACATTGCGCAGCGAATTCGGGGAACATAGCGAGGCATTGTTTTTGACCTCCAGCTTCGTTTTTGGAAGTGCCGCACAGGCCGCCGCACGTTTCATCGGCGAGCAGCCCGGCAACATCTATTCAAGATTTACCAACCCTACTGTATCCATGTTTGAAGAACGACTCGCGGCGCTGGAGGGTGCAGAGCAATGCGTTGCAACGGCATCCGGGATGTCAGCGATACTCGCGTGCGTGATGGGCTTGCTCAAGGCTGGTGATCATATTGTTGCGTCACAAAGTCTGTTCGGATCGACGGTCAACTTGTTCAACAACGTCATCAACAAGTTCGGTGTGGAAACCAGCTATGTTTCGGCCACGGATGTGTCTGCGTGGAAGGCGGCGGCAAGACCGAATACAAAACTGTTTTTTCTGGAAACGCCGTCCAATCCGCTCACCGAAATATCCGATATCAGCGCGATATCGGCGATTGCCCGTCTTTGTGGGGCGATACTGGTTGTCGACAACTGTTTCTGTACGCCGATTTTGCAGCGCCCCTTGCAACTGGGTGCAGATATCGTGATTCATTCCGCCACAAAATATCTCGATGGACAAGGGCGCGTGCTGGGCGGTGCGGTACTTGGAAACAAGAAGCTGATGGAGCCGGTATATGGATTTCTGCGGACTGCGGGACCAACCATGAGTGCGTTCAACGCGTGGATATTCCTGAAGGGGATGGAGACGCTAAAATTGCGCATGGACGCACACAGTGCCAATGCGCTGCAATTGGCTTGCTGGCTGGAGAAGCAGCCGAATGTTCAGCGCGTTTATTATCCCGGCCTCTCGTCGCACCCGCAGCATGCGCTGGCCTCGCGCCAGCAGAGCAGCGGTGGCGGCGTAGTTTCCATCGAGGTTAATGGTGGAAAGGATATGGCGTGGCGAGTCATCGATAGCACCCGCATGGTATCGATCACTGCAAACCTGGGCGATACGCGGACTACGATTACCCACCCGGCTACAACCACGCATGCCCGGATCACCCCGGAGGCGCGCGCGGCAGCCGGAATAACGGACGGGTTACTGCGCATTGCAGTGGGTTTGGAGGCTGTCAGCGATATCCGGACCGATTTGCGCGGGCTGAACGGTTGATGGACGTACTCGCGGCGCAGGTTGGTGGTACGCTTAAATCGCACGGTTTGAAACTTGTTACCGCTGAGTCTTGCACCGGTGGCGGAGTTGCGCAAGCGATTACCGAAGTGGCGGGCAGTTCTGCGTGGTTCGAGCGCGGGTTCGTAACCTATTCCAATCTTTCCAAACAGCAATTGCTTCAGGTTAGCGAAACAACTTTGCGGCAACATGGCGCTGTGTCCGAAGCGGCGGTGCGCGAGATGGTGGGTGGCGCGCTGTCAAATAGCGATGCACAGGTTGGACTGGCTGTCAGCGGCATTGCCGGCCCGGACGGCGGTACCGTGGATAAGCCGGTCGGAACGGTCTGGTTTGCCTGGGGTATCAAGCACGGTGTGACAGTGGCGCGCCTGCATCATATCGAGGGCACTCGTGCCGAGATTCGTTCACGGGCAGTGCGTATCGCATTGCAAGGGCTGCAGGAACTGCTCGGTCAGACAACCAGTCTGGCTTGATATTGTTAGAGAACGTACGTTCTGTACAACAGTATGGCAG
>JBARHR010000074.1:0-8145 GCA_049799335.1 Gallionella sp.
AAGGTGGCCAGCATCCAGCGGCGCAGGCCCTGAAGGTCGGGATGGGCAAGGACGCACGAAACTAACCACTTTCCGAGGCCACGCCCTCTATAAGCCGGCACCACAAAGACATCAGCGAGATAGGCAAACGTTGCATGGTCTGAAACAGCACGCCCAAACCCAACTTGTTTTGAATTGTGGTACAGGCCGAAACAGAGTGAATTATTCACAGCCTTTTCCAAAATTGGCTTTGGGATTCCCTTTGCCCAGTACGACTCGCGAAGAACGGTGTGGATGGTTTCAATATCCAGGTCTTCGCGTCTATCCGTTACCGTAAACTCACCCTGCTTCCGTTCCATAGCTCGATGTCTTTACAAGGTACAACAGTTATTCACCAGACCCACCGGCCTGCACCCAATGTGTAGTTCTGCAATTGGCACACACTGACGCGTCATGTTGTCATACTTGTCGCCATTAATCCGCTATTCGAAACGCTCAATCCACGGCACATTCCTGCTATCCGTATCTAAAAAAAGCGGTCCAACACGACTGATTTCAACTGCATGTATTTAGCTTGCGCCGCAAATTCGTTAAAGCAAGGCGCTATACGCCTTGAATTTAATCGATATGGTCAACCAGCATAGAACTTACACCGGATGATGCGCTTACGGATGATGCCAAAGTGCCCTCAATATCAGCCTATCACAGATCCCGGCATGGCAAGCTGGGACTATACCGGGCTCAGCTATTTGTTTGAGCGCCTTTGCAGGAGTAATTATGCGGTTGCACAGCCCCGCAGACAGCGCTTGGAGCGTACCATTCAGAAATGCAATTCTACACACAAATATTCGGCCTTGATGCATTGTGGTTATGCAACTACCTGTTTGCGTTCATCCTGCTGCGCGCAGCGTGGACTGCCCCGTGGCGCAGTTTCTGGGGCAACAACTTACAGTTCAATGCTTTTATCGGTCTGACAATATGGCTGACCGTGTTGTGGTTGTTCCCGGTGGGCGTGCGCGAAGGATTGAAACTGCATCCGATCGGCGCAACGTTATGTTTTCTGATTTTCGACTGGCAGATCGCCTCACTGATGTTAAGCATGATTTTGCTGGTTTCGCTGCTGCATAATGACACCAGCCTGCTGGCTTTGGGCAATATCGGTTTGGTAATGATTATGCTGCCGATCGGTTTCAGCAGGCTGTTCCTGAAGCTGTTTTACCGTTATGGCAAGGCCAATTACTACAGCTATGTGTTGTGGAATGGCTATTCCTGCGGTGCGCTGACCATGCTGCTGGCCTCGCTCGTGAACGGCTGGTTAATTGTCGCGTCTGGAAAGTACAGTGCGTTCACCATCAATAATGTCTATTGGCCATTCTTGCCGATTATTATTTCGATCGAATCCATTTTGACCGGCGCATTTATTTCCGGGTTCGCGGTCGCGCTGCCCAAGTCCGTGGCGCATTTCGATCAGGACTTTTACTTCGCTAAAAGGCCACCGGATTGAACGCTGGAAAATATTCCCATCCTAGTCGCGGATGTTAATCAGTCGGCGTGATAGTCGCGTCACACAGCATCTTGGGCAAGGACTTCTTGTTTCTCAAGCTCGGTCAAACTGCTCCATCCGTCTTCGCTTCCCTAGGCAAGGCACATGAATTTCATTCATAGCTCCTCTGGTGATTCACTGATCGCGGCAAATAATCCTTATTTGTCGCATATCACAGTGTTAGGCTGGAACATAAATCAACCTGATCACATCCTCGCCAACCCGATCATGAGCTATGAGGCGGAGCGGCGGCCGGGGTCCAGCGAAATATGGCTTGCCGTGACCAAGGACGACGGGATGCAGGTAGATTCGGTATTCATCGATCAGGCCAAGTTTGGTTAGGCTGTGCGCCAAGTCCGGGCCCGCGACTTCGATCTCCCCGTCGCGCCCAGCCTTCAACTCGCGGATCACGCCCTCAAGATTGCCCTCGACAAGCTTGGCGTTGGGGCCGACCGACTTCAACGAGTGCGAGACGACCCATTTCGGCTGGTTCCGCCAAGCCGCAGCGAAGGCGCGTTCCTCTGCATCCCATTCGGGATGATCGTGGTCCCAGTAACGCATGACCTCATACATTCGGCGACCGTACACGCTGCCCACCTGCCCCTGACCCTCCTCGATGAAGTGGCGAAAGAGCGCGGGGCTTGGCGCGAACGCCGTATGGTCGACGTAACCGTCGAGGGACTGGTTCATGCCGAACACGAGCCTAGCCATACCTACTTCCTTTCATTGCGCGCTGGAATGAGTTGTTGGGCGGCGCCTTGTTTGAGTCACCAAATTTTCAAACAACGCAAGATTAGTATTGCTGTAATGAGGTGGCAGGTTTAGGACAACACCAAGCGTTCGATCTCCAATGTAATGGAAGCCGCTCTTGACGTAGTAGTCGACCAACCGCTTGTTGTCGCCCCAGGTATCCATTCTTACGAAGTTCCTGCCCAATGAGAAAGCATGTTGATATGCCCAAACCAGCACAGATTAAGCTAAGTTGCATCCTCTCCGTTCTGGGTTAACGCACATGCGGTGAATGTATATGGCGTAGCCTTGCGCTTCTCCCCCAAGTTAGCGCATCGGTAGGAGCAACTGAAAAATAGCCAGCTAGAGCGCCGTCAGCGAAATAAGAACATGCCGAAAAAACGTGAAATTAACGACCCTCGCAGGAGCATTTTAGCCATTTCTCTATGTCTAATCTTCAGGCAATGCATCAAATTCATTTTTCTTGTTACCAAACCAGTTCTTCATAGCTTCTGGTTCTTGCATAAGTACTCGCATTGAACTCATCGCCTTAAGATGCGCTTCGTTATTCTTTTGGAACATTTCCTTTCCATGCTCTTGACTCATTTTCGCAATCTCTTCAAAAGAATTGGCATGAAATTTCTTTTCGCAAGCGCCACCGAGCTGTTTGCAAGTCATCGTTTTCATATTTGCCTCCCGTAATGACTTTCTTGAATCGATCTGGAGTTCAGCTTGACGTTCCGGCTCACAAATTACCACGTTACTTTTCAATGCTACCAGCCTCAAACCGGTTATTGGAAAGAAGATTTAACGACACATATCCGTCATGCGACATGTCACCCACAAGTTCGGTAATTACAATTTGAGAAAGTTGCATACTCCAGGCTTGACTTATCTTTCCTATTTAGCGGATTTCTTGAAATGAAGTAATATCCGCAGTTGGCGATGCTGTGTGTTCGCTGAATCCCGTCTTGAATCTGTCTTAATGGCGAGGAGGTCGAATTTCATGGAAATTGAAAAGCAGCATGACCTGATTATCGTCGGCGGCGGGATAGGCGGCATCATCAGCCTCAAATATGCCAAGGACGCCGGCCTTGACGCTATCTTATTGGAAGGTGGTGCTGCAATTGGCGGCCTGTGGCGCGATCTTCCTGTCTGGCAGGACATCCAGTTGCGCAAGGAAGACTGGACGCTCGGAGACCTGCCGATATCTGGGGAAGACCAGCCTAGTATTCTTGCCAATATTCGTTCATGGGTGGAGCGCTTTTGCCTGGCGCCCTATATTCTGTTGAATACCAAGGTCACATCGGCGAGTCCAAGCGATGGAGGCTGGCAGGTTAATGCTAATGGGTACAGCCGCCGCTCGAAATTTCTAATTGCCGCGACAGGTGGCCATAATCGGCCCAGTGTTCCACTGATAGAGAGAGTCCGTCCGTCGCTGATCGAGTACCACTCCTCTGCGTTACGCGACCCTGACGAACTCACAGGCAAGAACGTGGTCGTTGTCGGAGGTGGCGCCTCTGCCTATGATCTCCTCGATCTGTGCTTCGAGCGGCAAGCACGCAATGTGACTTGGGTGTATCGCTCTCTCAAGTGGATGCTTCCCACATTGCGCCCCAAGTATCAGGCTGCGGCCCTGCGTGCTCTCTCCAGAACGCAGATGCTTGGCATTTCACAAGCAGAACAGAATAAAAGAATTAATCGAGATCTTCGCGCCCGTTACAAGAAGGCTGGTATAGAGGAATTGATGCCTGATACGGCGTTCGACATCGGCATCCAGCAGCTCATCCCAGGTCGCAGGCGCATGCTCCAGAACTTCACTCGTATATTGCGCTACCGCAGCGAAATCATCAGAATCGAGCAAAATTCGGTTCTGCTCTCGTCCGGACACAAATTAGATGCTGATATGGTGCTATGGGGTACCGGATATGAAACGGATATAAGCTACCTTAAGGTGGACAATCTGTCACGATTAACGCGAACTGATGCAATTAACTGTCGTTGCGGATGGCATGTTCTTTCACTAGATGCACCAAATCTTTTTCTACTTGCGCCTGGTGTTCTGGAAACAACTACGTCAACCCCTTGGGCATACGCCCATGTTGCCAAATCGATTATGTCTCACATAACGGGAAACAAAGTATTCGAATCTGTGCCGATCTTCACAAACTCAAATCACTATGAACTGGTTCACCTATTCGCAAAGAACGACCGCGCCAACTATCCTACTTTTCTGTGGTACTTGAAATATCTTTATTTAGCGTTCCGCAAACCAGATGTTCGACCGTTACCAATTCCATAACAATTCCTTGATATATGAAGTTGATAATTCAGACCTGGTTTGTGTGTAGCAGCTATTGGCACGTTTCACTACTTAACAGGTCGATATTGCCAGCCTGTTAGCGGCACTTCGCATGTTGATTCAGCAACACCTATCGCTACGCCGTCGTTTTAGAAAGCCGGATTCCAACGTTTGAATTCAGCGAACTTGCAACGGCGTAGCCTTTTCGTAACCCGCAGAGATGATTATGTAGTACGTTCATGCGAATTCTTCGCCAAACAATAGTGACCAAGCGCTCCGATATGCCACCTGATGCTGCGTTTCGCTTGGTAGGCGCTTCAAGAAATTCCTGTGGTTTTGATCCCATTCGGCAATTCGGTCAAGACGGTCTCCGCCTAGATCCAAGGCAGATAAAAATCGCTTAGGGTAGGCGACGATAAGATCACACCATTCAGCTTTAAGGCTGCCATCGATTTGCCACACGCGGGCATGTCGCTGGTTACTCAGCGGGTATATCGAATTTGAGCCGCCAAAAGCGGTATCGAAATACAGATTCGGGAAACGCTTGATTACGCTATCGACGTACGTTGGCGTGTAGCGGGAGGCACGCTCGATATAGCGTATTTGAGCCAGGTGGCACCAGATCACTTTGGCCTTCGGATAATGTTCCAACATATTTTCGAGCGGCTCCAGCAGTTCATCTTCTATTTCGTAATGTATTTGAAACGGCAAGCCGGTTTTTTCACTGATGCTGAACACACGTTGTCCGATTGGGCCATCAATCGGGACTCGAGCATCGCGATCCATATCACCGCGTTTTGCCTGCCGGGGCGAAGGATAGTGGCGGAATTCATATTCGCCCAAAAGCATGATTTGCTTCGTCTCGGCTTCCACTTCCTGAGCGTTCAGGAATACATCAGTAGCTTCCGTCAACGCCGGCGACTGCCCGCCATTACCCACGGGAATGAAACGGTCCGGATAACTCGCTAGCAGTCGTTTCGACAGGTCATCGAAGCGGACACCTTCTTCGAATGCTTTCTCACCGATATCCGCAGAAAGCGCCATCAACCCTATATTTAACCGATCCATACTCTTCGCAAGCCAAGCGATATCTAGCTTTTTGGATTTGCATGAACTTTCTATATCGATATAGGGCAATTCGCCTAAAGCCAAAATGACCTTCAAGCGCTGTGCGTACCCGCGTTTCAATTGTGAAAAATCAGAGATTTCTTGAGCGTTACCGAGCGTCGGCAGGCTTGCTGTGAGCGGAAACGCGCAGAGCATCTTAATCAGATCACGTCTAGTTATTGAGTTCAACGCGGTTCCTCGTGATTGTCATAAGCTATAAAGACGTTGCGGAACTGACACGAAATGATACTCCTTGTTTTCGTATTGGCAGCAGCAGACCTGCGGCTCATTGCAGCAGGTCGGATACAATCTGATTTGTTCGCTGCCTAGCATTATTCAAGATATTCAAGCGTTCTTGATTGTTGGCATCTCCCCACTTTGTGATTTCATCCAATGACCGAAAACACCCAAGGCAAATATCGTCATCATTCAGGCAACAGTTTCTGACGCAAGGGGACTGGATATCGATGCCGTCGTTAATCATCTATAAGCCTATTTTTCGATTCGTACACGTCCATTCGCTCCTGACCGATTTTTGCAAATTGGAAGATGTTAGCGACCTTCCGCGATTGGCACAGAGTGTGCATGAAACAAAGTTGGGAGGGACTCGCCGCCATTTTTTCAGGAACTATCGCATTTCAGGTGGTATCGTCTTAATTGAGGCCAACAACAACGCGTGGGTATCTGCATTCACTGGGTTGCTTTGATTTTAGTGCTTGCTGGATCCTTCCCCAAAAAATTGTCACCTTTCCAGTTTTTCGATGGCCTGATTGGCCTAGGAACAAAGCCACCGCCGCAATTTGGGCAAACGTTGCTCAGAACATTCTCGACACATGCGGCGCAAAAAGTACACTCGTAGCTGCAGATGCGCGCCTCAAGTGAATTCGGCGGCAAAGGTTTGTTGCAGTGTTCGCAGGTTGGTCTGAGTTCGAGCATCGCAACTCCTTATCCCGTCGACTAATGATTTTGCAGCAAGAATATCAGTTTTAGATAATCTCTTGGATCAAATGAAAGATCATGTTGAAGTTCCGGATGGCACACAGCACCTACACGTACATTCGAACTGGGCGACAAAAAGCGGTCTCTCACACCGGCACGAACACGGCTGGGCTGATGCCAAAAAATTTGCCTAATTTGCCAGCCAATGTTGCGCTGATCTTTCTTTTCCCTGCCAGGATTGCCGAAAGGTTGCTCTGCGGCACGATGGATGACAAGTCTTCTTGCTTCAAGCCGCGAACTTCCATCAGAAATCGCAATGTATCTTTAGGGGAAGCCTGATCAATGGCATGTTGCTCCTGCTCGTACTTCGACACCATATCTCCTACAAGATCAAGCAAGCCAGAAAGCGGATGGTCTTCATCATCTCCAGCGACATCCAGCAGAGAGTTCATGAGTGCAACCGTGCGATCATAACTCTCTTCATCGTGAATAGGACGAAGATGCGCCTTCGCATCAAATGCCTGCCAAGAAGCTTGAATGGCGCGAATGTCGAATTGATTGTGAGCTGCACGCATAGTTACCCTTTGCCTTTTCGATAGAGCTTGTTCCAATTATCGTATTCCCGATGAGTCATTACCTTATGCACAAATACCTTCTTGAACCTGTACCTGACGATAACCACTAATCGGTAATTATTCCCACCTACATCAAAGATCGTATAGGGAGGAACGTAGTCAGCAGAGTTGAAGAACTCCCGAACATGGTTGAAATCCCTGAATTCGATATGCTCTACAACTGAATGCCATTCACGTAGCACACTCTCTGCCTCAGGATGCTTTTGCCAGAATTCTCGAAGCATTTTGATGGAGATGATATGCATAAGGAGATTATATCAAACTGATATACTTCGTCAAGGCAGAGTTGACCTTCATGTCTCGTAATATAGCGCCCTAAAGCAGATCTTGGCGGTGCGTATTCGTCAAGCCGACACGTGTTCGACGGTAATGCGTTGCATCTGCTGCAACACGTCGTGCAGCTTAGCTTCAGCTTGCCACAAATCAAATTTTGTTTGCATGTCCACCCATAGTTGAGCACCATTCCCTAGCAGTGCGCCCAAGCGCAATGCCATTTCAGGAGAAATGCCGCTGCGTTCTGACAGAACTGCATGTAAGGTTTGACGCGAAACGCCAAGACTTCGGGAAAAAGCGCTAACTGACATATTGAGTTCAGGAAGCACATCTTCGCGCAAGATTGCGCCGGGGTGAGTTGGTTTACGTGTACGCATGATGTCTCCTAATGATAGTTTTCTAGATTGACCCGAAAAGCATTCTCACCTTCCCATTCAAAAGTGATGCACCAAGGTCCATTCACATGGATGCTGTAACGTTTTGGTTTTCCATGCAGTGGGTGAAAATCAAAACCAGGAATGTTTAATGCTGCAAGTGATTTTGCGGCATCGATGGCATCCAGTCGTCTCGCTACGCGGTCTACCAATGATGCCTGCACCTTGGCGCTCTTGCCCTTTATGAAAAGCTCTTCAAGACCC
>JBARHR010000075.1:0-4719 GCA_049799335.1 Gallionella sp.
ACCGCGGGGTGACCCTGGCGACTGACGAGGCTGGTGGGTTTTTCACGGCCACGCTCAACTTTGGCTACCGACGCCAGCGGTATTGCAACGCCCGGGTGTTGCGCGGAAAACACCGTCAGTCCGGCCAGGAACTTTGGATCCACATCCTGTCCGGTTACCCGCAGCAACCACTCGTCGTCGGCAACGCGCATCCGCCCAGCCGGGGTGTCGCGAAACCAGCTGGCCACGGAATCGGCAAGGTCGCTGCCGCTCAAACCACGTCCTGCCAGTGCCTCTGGACGGAACGTTACGTGCAACTCGGGATCCGAAAGTCCGGTCTGCAATACCTTGTCCACGCCGGCCATGCGTTCCAGGTCCGCTTTGACGCGGCGCGCATGACTGCGCAGGTCCTCGTCAAAGGCGTGTCCTTCAACCAGCACCATCGCGGTGGGGAAGCCGTTCGAAGTGGTAATTTCGAACACCTCCGGCCGTGTCGCTTCGCGCGGCAAATCGCGATCCGCTGCCGCCTGAACTTCGCGGCGCAAGTCGGTTACTCGTTTATCGTATACGCGGTCGGAAACGTCGCGGAACCGCACCAGCACGCTGGCTACGCCCTCCCGGCTGGTACTGGACGCGAAACGGATATCGGGGATGCGCGAGATTGCTTCTTCGAGCGGATCGGTGAGTCGCTTTTCGATATCGCGGGCGGAAGCACCTGGCCAGGCGGCAGTGACCACCAGCCAATTGAAGTTGATTTCCGGATCCTGCTCGCGCGGCATCAGGTTGTAGGAGAGCACGCCCATGACCATCACCACCGCAAACGTTATGTTGGCGAACGGGTGGTTGCGTATTAATCTGTCGTAGATATTCACGTCGAATTATCCGCCCTGGGCTATGCGTATCGGCTGTTTCAAGTGACTTAGAGCTTTTCCTGGCCATTGACCACAATCAACGAGTTCGCGGGCAGATCGGTCACCGCTGCGGGTCTGCCTTCTTCGGCACGGGGTAACGCGACGAAGCGCGGCTGATCACGGTCGACCACATAGATTCCCAGCTGACCCTCGCGTCTGACGATTACTGATGGGGGTAAATGCATCACGTTCGTGCGCCATGAAATCCGCCCGGTGCTTCCGGTTAGCGCGGCTGGACCGGTAAACGCCAGACGGGCTTCCAGTACTCTGGTTGCAACGGTCAGGGCAGAAGAAAGTCGGATCAGCTTCACCGGGTAATTCCCGGACTGGGTGCGGAAGGTAATCTCTTTTGCGGCCCTGATGGAATTGCCGTCTTCCTGGACATCGGCGCGTACTTCGATACTCGACAAGTCCCTGATCGCAAGGACCGGGCCACCCGGCGATAGCATCTCACCCACCTGCGCGATGCGTTCCATGACCACTGCTCGGTATGGCGCGTAGACAGTGCACTTGCCCCGAGTGTTCTGTGCCACCTCGTAGTTGCTGCGGCTCAGCTCCACTTCCGCGCGCGCAATTTCGGTCTGCGCCAGCTGCGCATCCAGTCCCGACGCGGAAATGTAATTCTGTCCGCGTAATGTCTTGCTGCGTTCGAGTTGCAGCTCTGCCAGGTGCGCACGTGCTTCACTCGATTTCAGCGCAGCAGCGGCGCTGGTTTCTGCGAGCAGGTAATTCCGGCAATCCAGACTGGCGAGGACTGCGCCCTTTTCGACTACTTGGCCAGCTTCAACCGGGATACGTTCGACACGCGCGGTGATCTCCGCAGAAATTCGACTTTCGTTCAGACTGACAACCTGTGCAGAAGCACCAAGTTCGGGATATATTGCGACATCCCGCAGCGGGCTGCTCAAATAGTCCGGCGCCGCGTGGGCGATCCGGGCCGCGGCGGACAACATCAATATCAATATCGATCGGTTCATGTACACACTCCGTGAATTGCATTAATGCTAGCACAGCAGGAATTGGCCAACAGTAGTATCCCGCCGAATGTCATCGGCAAGTTGAGCGCTCGGTTGCGTGTTTGGTATACTGCCGTGAGAACGCACACAATATCGTCAGGAGATTGCAATGCAACAAACCGAGCTCGCCCGCTTCAATATGATAGAACAGCAGATACGTCCTTGCGAAGTGCTCGAGGGTCGCATCCTGGATTTGCTGAAGCGCGTGCGCCGCGAATATTACGTTCCGCACGATATGAAAGGAATGGCATTCGCGGACATGGAAATACCGCTGGGTCACGGTGCCATGATGTGGTCGCCCAAGCTCGAAGCGCGGACCGTGCAGGAATTGCATCTGACCCGCAGCGATCGTGTTCTGGAAATCGGTACCGGTAGCGGCTACCTTACCGCACTGATGTCGACGCTTGCGGGACATGTTACGTCGGTGGAAATCGTCAAGGAACTGAGCGACAAGGCGCGCTACAACCTGGCGTCCACACATCGCGACAATGTTCAACTGGAAATTGGTGACGGCGCGCAGGGCTGGGAAACCGGAACCAGCTTCGATGTCATCGTGTTAACCGGTTCGACACCGGTGCTGCCGGAAGTCTTCAAGCATAGCCTCAAAATCGGCGGGCGACTGTTTGCGATTGTCGGCGATGAACCGGTGATGGAAGCGAAATTGGTTACTCGCTTGGCAAACGCTGTCTTCAAGAGCGTCAATATAATGGAAACTTCAATCGCGCCGCTTCAGAACGCACTACAGCCGGAACGTTTTGTGTTCTGATGTACCGCCTGGTTGCAGCAATGCACGGCCTTCGCCGTCCATCAACTACCGGACATAATCGACATCAATAGACGATGAAGAATCACGCGCTGAAACTGATAGTAGTCACCTTGCTGGCGGTAAGCGGCAGCGCCGGTGCCGCAGACTTGCTCGAAATATTCCATACCGCCCAAACAAACGACCCGGTGTATGGCGCGGCCCGCGCGACGCTCGAAGCCGGCAAGGAAAAACTGCCCCAGAACCGGTCCAATATATTGCCTTCGGTCAATCTGAGTGCTAACAGCACTATGAATCGAGTAAACGCGCAGTACCTGCCCGCTTCGGGGTTTCGCAGCGGCGACTTCAACTACAATTCCAACGGCTACGGCGTGAATCTGGTGCAACCTCTGTTCCGGTGGCAAAACTGGATGAGTTACACCGAAGCGCAGTTGCAAGTGGCGATGTCTGAGGAACAATTCCGGATTGCCCAGCAGGACCTGATCTTGCGCGTGTCAAAGGCGTATTTTGACGTCCTGATAGCCCAGGAATCAGTCCATCTTGCCGAAGCGCAAAAGATTGCGATCTCGGAACAACTGGAACAGGCGAAGCGCAATTTCGAAGTTGGCAGCGCGACAATCACCGACACGCTTGAAGCGCAAGCGCGTTTTGACCAGACCAGCGCGCAGCAGATTTCTGTACAAAATGATCTGGAAATCAGACGCCGTACGTTGCAGCAATTGATTGATACGATGCCTGCAGAACTTAAGCCGCTGGGCAAGGAATTCAAGCCGGAGTCGCCGCAACCGACCGAGATGGAAAAATGGGTGGAAGATGCGCTGGTGAATAATTCGCAACTTGCGGTCGCCCGCGCATCGTCCGAGCTGGCCGACAAGGAAGTGGCGCGCAATCGCGGTGGGCATTACCCGACGCTGGATATGGTCGCGAACTACACCAGGAACTATCCGAACGGCGGAAATTTGGGCCAGATTGAAAGCACCAGCAAGAGTGTCGGCGTGCAGCTGAACCTGTCGTTGTTTCAGGGAGGAATGATCAATTCCAGATTGCGTGAAGCGCAAGCCAATCGGCAACGCGCCGCACAGGAACTTGAAAACGCGCGGCGTACGGTCGCGACCCAGACTCGTCAGGCCTATCTGGGCGTGGTGAGCGGGATCGCGCGGGTAGAGGCTTTGCAGCAGGCAATGGCTTCCAGCGAAAGCGTACTCGAAGCGAGCAAATTGGGGCAGGAAGTGGGGGTGCGCACCAATCTCGATGTGTTGAACGCGCAACAACAGCTCTACTCCACCCGGCGAGATTTGTACCAAGCCCAGTACAACTACCTCTACAGCCAGCTGCAGTTGAAGGCATCCGTTGGGACGCTGGACGAGGACTACCTGGCAAGTATCAACGGGGCGCTCCACTAACAGCACCAACTCCGCTGCTGCTCCTATCAGATTGCTAGCCCATCGTTCCAGAGCGGTTGGCTTGACAGTGTGGCGCGTAGCCTGCTGTAATCTTCGTTCACTCACTGAACGCGACTCTTATGCTCGATGATTCCACCCGATATAGCCTGCTCAAGACACTGGAGGCAAGACCGGCCATGTCGCAACGCGAGATGGCAAAACGTCTGGGCGTCAGTCTGGGTAAAATCAATTTCTGCCTGAATGCACTGGTCGAAAAAGGCTGTTTGAAAGTAGACAGTTTTCGCAATGACAGCAATAAGCTGGCCTATGCGTATCTGCTGACTCCGCAAGGTGTCGACGAGGTGGCACGCATGACGGTACAGTTCCTCAGATGCAAGATGCACGAGTACGAGCAGTTGCGTTGCGAGATTGAAACGCTAAAGCAAGAAGCGGAACATCGCGGTCTGCTGGAAAGCGCTTATGACTGAAACGATCAAGTTGACACTACCTGGAGTCGTGGTGCTAGCGCGGAGGGCAGGCGCAGCGATTATGAAAATCTATGATAGCGGCGACTCTGGCACGACCAGAAAAACGGATGAATCGCCGCTCACGCTCGCGGACATTGCATCGCACGATACAATTATTCAAGGCTTGAGAAAGTGCACGCC
>JBARHR010000076.1:0-5344 GCA_049799335.1 Gallionella sp.
ACAGAAGCAGCCATCAGGGTTACGGCCTGATAGACGTATGGATGAGCCACGGCGACAAGGTAACTCGGCTGCCGCCGGGATTTTCTGTGATCGCAAGCAATGAAACTACGCCATTCGCGGCGATGGCGGACGAGTCACGTCACTACTACGCAGTGCAATTTCACCCCGAAGTTACTCACACCCCGCAAGGCAAGGCAATGCTGAGCCGTTTTGTGCATGACATCTGCGGTTGCGCGCAAGATTGGAATATGCCGGACTATGTAGTCGAAGCTGTAGAAAGTATTCGTGTTCGGGTCGGCAGCGACGAAGTGATATTGGGATTGTCAGGTGGGGTAGATTCCTCCGTTGCCGCCGCGCTGATTCATCGGGCGATAGGCAAGCAGTTGACCTGTGTGTTTGTCGACAATGGACTGTTGAGATTGAACGAAGCGGAACAGGTCATGCATACCTTTGCCGAGAATCTCGGTGTTAAAGTGATACACGTTGATGCCAGCAAAGAATTTTTGCATCACTTGAGCGGAGTTTCGGATCCGGAGCAAAAGCGCAAGATTATCGGACGCGAATTCGTTGAAGTGTTTCAGCGGGAAGCCAAGAAACTTCCGCTGGCACGATGGCTGGCACAGGGCACGATCTACCCGGACGTAATTGAATCGGCCGGAGCGAAAACCAAAAAAGCCCACACCATCAAGTCACACCACAACGTTGGCGGTTTGCCGGAATCCCTGCACTTGAAATTGCTCGAGCCGCTGCGCGAACTGTTCAAGGACGAAGTGCGCGAACTTGGCGTGGCGCTTGGCTTGCCACACGGCATGGTGTATCGCCATCCGTTCCCCGGGCCGGGTCTGGGGGTGCGCATCCTCGGCGAAGTAAAGCGCGAATATGCGGATTTGCTGCGCCGCGCAGATGCGATTTTCATCGAAGAATTGCACGCGACCCTGGATGAGGATGGCAAGTCCTGGTACGAAAAAACCTCGCAAGCCTTCACGGTGTTCCTGCCGGTCAAGAGTGTTGGTGTGATGGGTGATGGTCGTACTTACGATTGGGTGGTGGCGCTGCGCGCCGTGCAGACCCAGGATTTCATGACTGCGCACTGGGCAGAACTCCCTTATGCGTTGCTGGGCAAAGTCTCCAACCGCATTATCAACGAAGTGCGCGGCATCAACCGCGTGGTGTACGACATCTCCGGAAAGCCGCCTGCCACGATAGAGTGGGAATAGCGCCTCGGAGGGCAGAGCAGGAGCCCAGCTTGCGGGGGAGTGGACCCCGTAGAGGGTGCTCCAGCATCGTGCTGCCTTGGTCACCGGCGATGCACATTTCGCGGCCTTGCCACAGGTGAAGTGTTTTCAAAATGGTAGCTGAGGCAGCTCTTCCATGTCGGTGTCGACCACCCGTGCATATCCTTCGCGGATTTCCGCCTGTACTTGCCGCACGACATGACGCGCCGAGCGTCCGGGGCGGAACCCATAGCTGCTGGGGTGGAAGTGGGGTTCCCATTCTGCGCTGATGATTTGCGCGATGGCTTGCTGGATAAATCTGTCTACCACGGTAGGGATGCCCAAGGGCCGTTTCTTGCCATCGGGCTTGGGGATTTCCACGCGTTTGACCGGTTGCGGACGATAGCTGCCCGCAATCAATTGTGCGCGGATTTCCGGCCAGAGCCATGTTAACAGACACGAAATTAAAGAATTTCAAGCCTGCTGAGAAAATATTTAAGATCAGCGATAGGGATGGTTTGTACTTTGCTGTGTTGCCATCGGGGACGGTTTCGTTCCGGTATAATTCCATTTCTAGTTAGATAGTGCGCTAATTATCCAAGGCCATCCTGTAATTCCTCGTGTACGCGTGGGGGACTTCTCAAAGTCGGCGAGCGCCTGTTCAAGGTGTTTTTCTAGTGACGTAATGCTGTCAAAGACACGGTTATGGAAGGACTTTTCCCGCAGGTCATCCCACAAATGCTCGACGGGATTTAACTCTGGTGCATAAGGCGGCAGGAAGAGTAGTCGCAGATTGCCCGGCATTTGGAGACCTTGGCTACGATGCCAGCCTGCGCCATCGACCACCATGAGGATATTCTCCTCTGCGTGACGGGATGCGACTTCATCCACAAAGACTTGCATACAAGCGCCATTGACGCCGGGCAGTATTAACGTGTCGAGGACACCGTCCAACGGTGAGACGGCCGCATAAGCATAGGTGTATTCCTGCGTCACCATGGCTTGCGTGAGTGGGCGAAAAGGCTTTGGGCACCAGCAGTATCGCGTTTGCGAAATACGCCCAAATCGCGCCTCGTCCTGGAACATGAGCCTCAGCGGCGCCGGCCTGTCGAAGTACCCGCTGGCTTGGTTGATCGTTTCGGGGAGTTTTTTTTCCACTCCTCCTGAGCCACCGGGTCTGATTCTGGGTGCTGCTTGTCGGGTGCCAGCTTGCGCCAGCCATGGCGATGCAACATTGTATATACCGTAGATTGTGCGATGGATCGCCCCAAGGTTTTTTCGAGTTTGGCTTTTAGGGGAGGCACAATAATCACACCCCCCTGTCTTGCCTGTTCAATGTAGGGCGCCAATAATGCCGCCTCTTCCTCCAGCGTCATGCGCGCCCGGTTGCGCAGTTCTCTCTTGCTTTTTGGCTGCTCCTGCCTGCCTTGAATGCGGCCAAAGCGCTGACGTAACCTGAGCGTCCAACTCTTGGATATACCCAAGGCCACACTGGTGTCGTCAAGCGACAGACCAAACTTCAAAGGCATCAGCAAGGCTTGCGCCATGCGCAACTCGCTTATTGTCTTCGCGTTAGCAGCCTGTGTGACTGCTGCTTCTAAAAACTTATGCCCACCCGCAAGTCTTGCCATAGGTCGCCTCGATCATTATAGGTGACCGTAATTATAGGCTTCTTTAATTGGAAATTGAATAACTACACCATTAACAGCCGACAGGTAACGCTGGTGTTTGGGCAATATGGGCAACTCAATCTTGCTGAGGCGAGAGCCAGCTAATTGAAGCAAAGAAAGCCATTGCACGTTCAATAAAACTCTTGAGATCACTCCCGATCCAGAAGCTAGTCCAGAATTACATTACATGTAGCCAAGTTTCTAGCGTCACTTGTGTGGGCCGCTATGCACGTTAGCGACTGTCCGGTCTTCCGTACACAGGAGACTGCGTAACCTTCACTCGTTAGGCAAATTTGGCCGAGAACCGGTGTTTCAATGTGCATAGTCGATGCGAGCATTCTTGGCACGAGCCGGTGTGCCTGTCCTGAGTTGTTAAGCCTCAAGGAGGCATTCAGACTCAGTTGATAAGGAAGACGCTTCTAGTTTCGGTTATTATCGACACCTCCGCCGATCCAGACTTTCAGCGACATCAAGGGCTTAGCCAAAGCTGCAAGGGCATTCGTGTGGGTTGTTGCCGAAATCCAAGCTGCTTTCCCCATGTACTACTGAAAATAACGAAATATGCACAAGCAAGCACCAGAGATTTTTCAACTTCCCCTCACCTCAATCGACCTGGCAGGCTTGCCGCCAATCTCCGATCCTGGCTTTGAGCAGGCTGTCATCATGCAGTACGCCATGCAATACGCAACAAAGGGTTGGACTGCAGCTGTGGTTGTGAGCGATGGAATGGTGCGCGTTGTTGCTGTTCCGCAACAAGGCATTGAGCCTAAGGCTTATCTCCGGAGACTGAAGCAGATGTAGACGAATGCCTCGCCCGGTTGAAAAAGAAGATATTGTTGGAGATCAAAGCATGCGGAAAGGTCAGGGTTCAATAACGCTATGAATTAATATGCTTAAGTGGTATTATTCTGCATGAAACATCAATAAGGAAGCCGTCATGAGGCCGCAATTATCATCGCAGCGTAAAGAAACTCCCTTGGTCCAGCACCTCCGTGCTGGAAAAGTGTATCGCCGTGAAGACTTGGTGCCCTATTCCACGAGTGTAGATCGTGAGTTGCAACAAATGGTTGCGGCAGGAAAGCTGACCAAAGCGGCACAGGGACTTTATTACGCCCCCCGGAAAAGTGTTTTTGGGGATGCACCTCCGCCTGAAGATGAAATGTTGGCGGCATTCCTGAAAGACAAAAACTTCCTCAGTTTTAATCCCAGCGTTTATAACTCGCTGCGCTTAGGCACAACCCAGCTTTACAACAAAGTCATCGTTTATAACCACAAGCGGCACGGCAAATTCCGTTTATGCAATCGTGAATATGACTTCCGCGTCAAACATCGCTTTCCCATGTCCAATCAAGTTACCAGCGAATATCTGTTGGTAGATATGCTGAACAACTTTGGTGAACTGGCAGAAGACGAAGATCATGTTTTTGCCATAGCCCGTCGAAAGCTGCCGGAGTTTGATTCTAAAAAACTACAGAAAGCTTTGCAGGATTACGGCTCGGCAGCGACCCGACGTCTGATGAAAAATTGGTTGAGTGAATTGGATGTTGCACAAGCCAAGGCAGTTAAATGAAAGCTCCCGGTTTCCTGCATGAACACGAGGGCTTTCTGCTTCTCATCGAGCAGATTGCCGACGCACGGAATATCGAAGCTCATCTGATAGAAAAAGATTACTGGCTGATGCATTGCTTATGGGGGCTACAACAACAGGGCTGGAAATTTGAATTGAAGGGAGGCACCTCGCTCTCCAAAGGTTTCCAGCTCATCCAACGCTTTTCGGAAGATATTGATATTCGTTTTGAACCGCCCGCGGAGATGGGCGTTAAAGCCGGAAAAAATCACGATAAACCCGCACACCAAGCCTCACGCCGTGACTTTTTCGACTGGCTGGCTGCCGAGATCAATATCCCCGGACTCAAATCAGTCACACGCGACACGGATTTTGATGATGCCAAATATCGTAACTGTGGCATCTTGCTCGGTTATCCCATAAAGACGCGCTCACTACATGGCGTTAAAGATGGCATCCTGCTAGAAGTCGGCTTTGATGACACTGCACCAAACACACCTTGCACCATTTCCTCGTGGGCAATGGATGCAGCCTTAAATGCGAAAGTTGCGATCATTGATAATAGGGCAATGGGTGTTGCTTGTTACAGTCCGGCATACACCTTCGTAGAAAAACTGCAAACCGTCTCCACCAAGTTTCGCATGCAGCAGGAAAGCAACACCTTTCCAAAAAACTTCATGCGCCATTATTACGATCTGTATTGCCTGCTCGATAGCCCGGAAGTGATGAGCTTTATCGGCACACCGACTTATCAAGCCCGCAAGATAGAGCGCTTCCGTTCTGGCGATAACCTCGACATTGCCAGTAATTCCATTTCCAATTAAAGAAGCCTATAATTACGGTCACCTATAATGATCGAGGCGACCTATGGCAAGACTTGCGGGTGGGCATAA
>JBARHR010000077.1:0-1521 GCA_049799335.1 Gallionella sp.
GCGGATACACTGACCGTCACCAACCGCGAATTGTTTTTCAAGACTGAGGACGAATATCGGGAAGTTGCCGGCAGCCAATACGAGAGCATCGCGAACAGCTTCATCCTCGAACCCTTTGGACGAAACACCGCACCCGCGATTGTCGCCGCTGCCATTCACGTAGCCGGGACGCATGGGGAAAATGCCTTAATGTTGATCTTGCCAGCCGACCATTTGATTGCCGATCAGCCGGCTTTTGTACAGGCGGTAAGTCATGCCACCAGTTTGGCGCAGCAAGGTTATCTTGTTACCTTTGGCATCCGACCGGAAATGCCGGAGACCGGTTACGGTTATATAGAATCCGATCAGTCGTCACCGCTGATGCGCGAGGCGGGATCGAACGAACAAGCCGGATTCCGGGTGGTGCGGTTTGTTGAAAAGCCAGGTATTGAAAAAGCGCGCGAATATGTGGAGTCCGGAAACTATCTGTGGAATTCCGGCATGTTCTGTTTTTCCGCAGGCACCCTGCTCAAGGAAATGCATCAGCACAGTCCGGCGATTTTGTCTGCGACCAGGGATTGTCTCGAAAAGTCACGCAAGACGGACGGCAAAGGCTACAGTCAGATCAATATTGATCCAGATGCCTTCAAGCATGTGCCGGATGACTCCATAGACTATGCGATCATGGAAAAATCGGCAAACGTCGCGGTTGTCCCCTGCGCCATCGGATGGAGCGACATCGGGTCATGGAGTGCGTTGGGCGATCTTACCGAAGCAGATGATCAGGGCAACCGCATCGAAGGTGACGTGATGCTGCATGATGTCAGCCACTGCTACATCCAGAGCAACCAGCGCCTGGTTGGTGCGGTAGGCATCAGCAACCTGATCATCATCGATACACCGGATGCCGTGCTGGTGGCGGACCGCAGTCGCGCGCAGGACGTCAAACATCTGTACGCCAACCTCAAGTCGCAAAGCCATAACGCATACAAGTTACATACGACGGTCCATCGTCCATGGGGCACGTATACGGTACTGGAAGAGGGGCCACGATTCAAAATCAAGCGCATCGTCGTTAAACCGATGGCCAGTCTCAGCTTGCAGATGCACCACCATCGCAGCGAACACTGGATCGTGGTGAGTGGTATGGCAAGAGTCGTAAACGGCGATCAGGAACTTTTCGTCAGAATCAACGAATCAACCTACATACCGGCCGGCCATAAACATCGTTTGGAAAATCCTGGAGGCGTCGATCTGGTGATGATCGAGGTGCAAAGCGGCGAATATCTGGGTGAAGATGACATCGTGCGATTTGACGATGTCTATGGTCGTCATCAATGAGTGAATCGGTTGCCGTCCGCAGTTCAGCGCGGCAGTTGCGCCCGTCATAATTCGTAAAACCGGTATTTGTTGCGTCCGCTTCTCTTGGCATGATACATAGCCACGTCCGCCTTTTTCACTATGTCTTCAGCGCCAGCCTCATTGCCGAGGAACATTTCAATGCCGATGCTAGACGTGCAATGATGTTCCACCGAGCTGGTC
>JBARHR010000078.1:0-11772 GCA_049799335.1 Gallionella sp.
ATCTTGTTCTCCAGATCGCGCTCCGACGCCAAAGTCCCCGCCATAGCAACGCTGGAACCGAGTGTCAGCAGGCCGGCCAATGTCGTCACAGTGCTTTTTGTTTTCATAATAAAAATCTCCAAAAAAATTACAAATTGCATACCCGTAAAGCACACAACAAAAGTACTCCCCGACTTCGCGCCGTTATTGTTGGCGGCACTATATCACACCCGGACATACAACACCATACGTACTAAATTGTTTATTAAAGGTTAATGCCTCATTTTCCCAACATTCGCCTGCTTCGATTGCGCCATTTCGCGATTACCGCTATGCGCCATGCACACCGAACCAACAAATAACCGGCAATCGCCAACAGTCCGGCAAGCAGTGGCAACCCCAACAATATCGGCTTGCCCACGGTTGACACCCAGTTCCACAACTGGTTCAGTCCGTCATACCAATTCAGCTCCGGAATGGGAAGTTGAGCAATTTCTTGATGGCCGGTTCCGCCGCTAACCCAGATCCCGAGTTCGTATGCCAGCGCATACAGAGGGAGAATCGTAAACGGATTGGTATATAGAGTGGTAATTGCCGCAACCGGCAAATTGACTCTGAACAAAACTGCCATCAGTGCCGCACTGATCATTTGCAATGGGCCTGGCACCAGGCCACAAAAAAGCCCGGTAGCAACTCCTCCAGCCACCGAACGGCGATTCAGCTGCCAAAGTCCGGGGCGCGTGAGCAGTTTACCAAATGGCCTGAGCCAGCGTTGCCTAACTACCGTTTCGTGGTCTGGCAAATAGCGGTGGATTAATTTGCGCATATGCACATTCTATCTGGGTGCGCTAATCTGCGCGCATGGTAATAATCACAGCAAGCTTTGCGCTGGGAGTCTGGTTGTTGCAACAACAGCCAGAGTTGCCCGCGCTTGTTTCTGCGTGGTGGTTGCTGGCCTGGCCCGCTGTACTGATAATTGGCCAGGAGCGGCGCATGCTGCGTCTGCTACGCATAGTGTTATCGGCGTTACTCGCCTGCGGCACGGGTTATTTTCTCACGGCGTGGCAGGCAGAACAGCGTCTCGTAATTTCCCTGTCCTCAGCTTGGCAGGGAAAAAGCATCGAAGTGACTGGTGTGGTCGCCGATTTGCCTCGCACGCATGAACGAGGTCAACGCTTCGTTTTCAACATTGAAAACATCGGCACCCCCACCGCCAATGTGCCAAAACGCATTTACCTCAGCACCTACTTCGACCGCACAGCGAAGCCGATTGAACTAAGAGCCGGCGAGCGCTGGCGACTGACAATCAGACTCAATCAACCACATGGCAGCAGCAATCCCAACGGTTTTGATTTTGAAGCATGGGCACTGGAAAATAATATTCGCGCGGTCGGATACGTATATAGCAAGGGCAATAACATTCGGCTCGATTCAGTCGCCGACGGGCCAGCCTACCTGATCGAAACCTGGCGGGAAGCGGTGCGCGACAAATTCAATAAAACGCTGGCCGCTGGTCCGTATGCAGGGGTATTGACCGCGCTGGCCGTCGGTGACCAGAGCAGCATCCCGCCAGCACAGTGGCAAGTATTTACCCGTACCGGAGTAAACCACCTCATGAGCATTTCCGGATTGCACATCACCATGCTTGCTAGCCTGGGATTTTTAATCGGATACCGGTGCTGGCGACTGAGCGCACAACTTACGTTGCGTCTGCCCGCTCGCAAAGCCGCGGCATTATTTGCTCTGTTGATCGCACTGGGATACGCACTGTTGTCCGGTTTTGCCGTCCCCGCACAGCGCACCGTTTACATGTTGGGCGCAACGGCAGTGGCGCTCTGGACGAACCGTCATTTCTCGCCCGAACAGATACTGTGCATTGCATTGCTGGCCGTGCTGATACCCGACCCATGGGCGGTCCTGTCGCCCGGCTTCTGGCTGTCCTTCGGCGCGGTGGCACTGATCATGTATGTATGCGCATACCGGATCGTGCTCGATCCAATCGCAGAGAAGTCAGCCTCCGTATCCCCGTCCGCGGCAATAGTCCGAAGCAGTTGGTTATCCGAATACGCCACTATTCAATGGGCAATGACATTGGGCCTCATTCCGCTGTTGCTGGGATTGTTCCAGCAAGTGTCTCTGGTATCCCCGATCGCCAATGCCCTGGCAATTCCACTGGTGAGTCTGGTCGTAGTGCCGCTAACCCTGATCGGCGCAGTGTCGCCTTTTGACGCGCCATTGTGGCTGGCTCATCAGGTGATGGCTTGGGCAATGATGTTTCTCGGATGGCTGAACGAATTGCCGGGCGCCGTGTGGTCACAACACACCCCGCCTCCCTGGACGGTTGTCGTCGGCGTAGTGGGCGTATTGCTGCTACTGTTGCCGCGTGGATTTCCGTCTCGATGGCTGGGTATTCTGTTACTGCTGCCGATATTCCTGAATAAACCGGAACCTCCCGCAATCGGTACGTTGCGGCTGACGATATTCGACGTTGGACAGGGACTTGCTGTTGCAGCGCAAACCCGGAATCATGTTCTGCTGTATGATACCGGACCTGATTTCAGCGACCAAAATGATAGCGGCAACCGCATTCTGATTCCCACATTACGCGCACTGGGCATCGATCGTCTGGACGGACTGATTCTAACGCACGATGATATCGATCATACCGGAGGTGCCGCGTCGGTGATGCAGAGCATACCCATCGGCTGGCTGTCCTCGTCATTGCCGGAAGGACATTTTTTGCTGCAGCAAACGCCTTCGAAATTTCGCTGTGTAGACGGCCAGGCGTGGCAGTGGGACGAAATATATTTTGAATTTCTCCATCCCGACGGAAGTAGCTACAACGAACAAGGACTCAAACACGACAACGATCAAGGTTGCGTACTGCGCATCAGCGTTGGCGACCAGCATATATTGTTGACAGCCGACATCGAGGAGACGTCGGAACGACGTTTGCTCGCCTTGCATCTCGACAAACTTGCCGCAAAGCTGCTGGTCGTACCGCACCACGGCAGCAAATCATCGTCTTCGAATGAATTCGTCCGGGCGGTTGCTCCCGCATATGCGGTTTTCACCGTCGGTTACCGCAACCGGTTCGGCCACCCGAAAAAATCGGTCGTACAACGCTATATTGACCACGGAGCAAAAATAATGCGTTCGGATACCGACGGTGCAATTCTCGTGGAAATGAACCAACAGGGGTTGCAACTGGAACGCTATCGAATTACCCATCGACACTATTGGACGCACGACTTCGCACCTTGATGCTGCACCCTGCGGATGCGGAAATTCCGTGCACCGCGGTTGACCTTGACGGTGATTACTGGAACACTGCACGGCGTTCCGCGCTTCGCACGAGTCTGAAGAACGGTACTCTTGGCGTGGGGGAATATCAACGCGCTGGATGGGCAGAATTCGCGGGAAGGCCCCAGAATTAGTGATGCCAGGCCCAGCAACGCGGAGCTGAAGAAGCTTGGCGCTGGCATGAACTAAAATATGGATAAGCTGGCACTTACCCAACGGACAATGGGCTGATCGATTCGTCAGATACAGTGAACAAAACGATATCCTGTTGCCGGCAGTGCCAACGAACTTCCAGGCGACAGAGTGTCAACATAAACCGAAAGGCAATACCATGAAGCGTGGCAGTGCGGTCCGAATGTTCCTGATTTCCTGTCTGGCGCTATTCGCCGGCAAAACGAGTTATGCGAGGCCCGATGATGCGGTCAAGGTCGAGGTTTATGCGAAACATCACAGCAGCAAGATCGTCTACACCTATCGAGTAGTCAACAATACCCAGGATACAATTAACGCCATCACGGTCGGACGGGACAGCCTGAACGACGACGACCCTGCCAATGATGTCTGGGAACTGCAGGAATTGCCGTCCGGTTGGAGCGCGAAATTGGGTATTCCTGCCGCCAGCTCAGATGCACCTACCGGCTGGCGGGTGTCATTGAAAGGTCCAGAAACAGGCGATACACACGCCATCGTCTGGGAAACCAGCAACGATAAAACGCCAGCATTGTTGGGCGGACAGACAACGGCAAGGATGAGTGTGTCGCTGGACCAAGCAGACAACAAATACCTGTTGGGACACGCCATGGTGCACTTCGACAAACGGCTTCCGGATACACTCACAGTACCGATGGGACAATTGGATATCGAACCACCGACGCTTGCCGTAACGTTAGACCCGGCTACTGTTGCGCCCTCGGGCAAACTGGTCCCGGTAAACGCAATATTTACGATCAAAACGGATTACTACGATCACTTTCCGGAGATCAAACTTGAATCCATCGCCGCCAACGAGCCGTTGGCCTCCGACGACATCAGCGACGCCAGCTTGGGTATCGATGATCGTTATATCAAACTGCGCGCGAGTGCCGGAGACGATATGGACCGTATCTACACGGTGACCTATTCGGCGACGGATGGATCGGGCAACCAGACTCTGGCTTCCGCGACTGTAACCGTGCCGCATTCTCGGCCAGCCGTCGCGCAACCCTAGCAAACCCGGCGGGTTTATACGATCTTGCTTGGACCGAACCCGGCATTCCTCGATTCAAGCGAAAATCCGGCGATTTCGACTCTGCATAGACGGCACCATGTTACCGGTACTCTATTCCTTCCGACGGTGTCCTTATGCAATGCGTGCTCGCCTTGCGTTGCAGGCGAGCGGCATTGCCTACGAATTGCGCGAGGTGTCGTTGCGCGACAAACCAGATTGCATGCTTTGCGCATCGCCGAAGGGAAGCGTACCGGTTCTGATTCTGCCAGACGGACGAGTAATCGATGAGAGCTGGGACATCATGCAATGGGCGTTGCAACTGCATGATCCGATGGACTGGCTCGGAGAAAACCGCGAATTGTTTCACGCCGCAAAGCCGCTCGTTGCCGAGAATGACACGACTTTCAAGCACTATCTGGATCGCTACAAATATCCGCAGCGATTTCCCGAACAGACTCAGGCCGATTATAGGGCGCACGCTGAACTGTTCTTACAAAAACTCGAACCTCGACTGAAGGAAAGCGCGTTCTTGCTCGGCAGAGCATTTTCCATCGCGGATGCCGCGCTATTTCCATTCGTCAGGCAATTTTCGAGTATCGACAAGGACTGGTTTGCCGACGCTCCCTATAGATCATTGCGGCGGTGGCTGGAAACGATGTCCACACTGGCGCTGGTAACCTCAATCATGGTCAAGTATCGACCATGGAAACTCGACGATCCACCAATCTTCATCAATAACGTAATAGACGAGTCGCCCGCTACTTTTCACGCGTAGCGGTAACTGCGCATCCCGAACGCCGAACACAGGATACAAAGCGCAAACGTGAAGACTTTCAAGTACACGAACGGAACTATCGGCCGACAATGTCGCTTTCATTTTTTTTCCGGGTCGGGTATCGTTGCGCCGTTGTCTGAGGTGTAGCGGGGTTATTTTCGATATATCTGAAATTGTTACGATCCATACGCTGGACGTTACACGGAAGAAATGCAAGTCGTCCTGTAATTACAACCATTCCCCATCAGAAAATTGGTACAACAGGCGAACGTCGTCAAGGAATTCATCAGTGAAAAATTGGTTTGGTATATTTTGTGTAAGCACACTCGTGTTATCGCTCGGCGCATGCAACCTGGGAAATGGCTCCAGCGCTGCACCTCCGCCGTGGGATTCCGTTACGGGTGGAGCCACGGCTGGAGACGGCCGAGTGAGACTGCGCTGGACCCCGACTCCCGGCGTTGACTACTGGCTGTTTATGGCCTCGGACGCGAGTCTCACGGCGTTCAACTGGATAAGTCTGCCCAACTCCCACGCCTACATAAATGCACCATCACCGTATTACGTGTGCGGCCTGTATAACGGCACAACCTATTACTTCGCCACCAACGGTCGCATCGATGGCGGGCCCGGTGGGACCAGTAGCTCAAGCGTCTATGGTACGCCTTATAACGCCGCGATCCGCACCAATGGTTGGCAACCCGGCACCATTCCAAGCGGCATCTACGGGCTCGGGTACACCAGCCTGACCACCTGCGGAAACAATTCAGCGATTAGTTCTGGTGGTATCTTCGCCGCAGTGGGCGTCAATGGGGCGATCTACACCAGCGAGGATGGCAAGTTCAACTGGACCGACCATCACATCAACAATCTCACCGCAAATCTCAATGCAGTGACCGGTTATGCCGCAAATCAGAACAACACGACTAATCCGTCCCTACGCTGGATCGCTGTCGGCGACGGTGGCACGGTGGTGTACTTTGATGGAACCAACTGGCTAGAAGGAAACGCGTTTGGCAGCACTGCGAATTCCAATACTCAAGCGCTGCGCGCCATTACTCATGTGGCAAGCGTTTACACCGCTGTGGGTGACGCAGGCACCATCCTGTCAACTACCGACGGTATTACCTGGACTTCGCATACCGCCAGTTCCGGCACTACCAATAATCTGCGCGGGGTAACTCATGGCCTTATCTATGTAGCCGTGGGCGACGGCGGCACGATCATTACCAGCGTAGACGGCAACACCTGGACCCCCAGAACTCCAACTACACCTGTCACTGCCAATTTACGTCAAGTAACATCCTTTGTCAGTATCTACGGCACTATCTACGTCGCAGTGGGCGATGCGGGAACCGTCGTAATCAGCAAGGATGGTGGCACTACATGGGACACGACCACGCCCCCCTCAACATCTTCTGCCGCCCTAGTAGGTGTCACGGTTGAGTCGCAATTTAGTTATGTGGCAACGCCGGTCGCAGATCCTTTGCTGGGATTTGTAACCACGGCGCAGTTTGTCGCGATCGACAGCAATGGCAACGCCTACACCAGCGTCAACGGATATGAATGGTCGGCCGCGGTACCAGTCGGCATTACGAGCGTAAATGCGCTGGTCAGTAGCGGCTTCGGCTATGTTGCCGCAGGTAACAACGGTGCGACGGCATACGCCTTTTGAAGATTGGAGATTTGAAGTGGCACCATCAAATCCCGCCACCGCTACTAGAGGAATACGTATCGTGAACGGATTACTCAAATGCTGAATCTGGTGATCTCAACGCTGCTGTTTTTCCTCGCGGCATGGTTTCTCAATCGCTACCTCGACGAGCAGGGTCTTCCCAAGGGAATGACACGCGGCATGCTGGTATTTACGCTGGCAGCCATGGTGTCGTGGGGTGGTGGCACATTCGCCGACTGGGCGCAGCTCAAAATCGAGGGCCCACAGGCTACCCAGCAAAAATCAAGCGACCTGTCACAATTGCTGAAGGCGGCGGGAGGCCTTCGTCAATAGTTCACACTTGCTTCGCTCTTATGCCGGAATTTGACCTGAGCATGTCCCCATTCAATATATTCTGAACTTCAATTGTATGGACAACGCACCATACAAACGGTCCTGAAAACTGGGCATAAATAGCAGGTTCAAACCGACGTTCTGGTACTCGATGCTGGCGGTCGGAATCGCTGCCAGAAACCAGCCTCCGTCTAGCATCCGCGGGTATCCGTCGATTGCACCGAACACCGCACCAATGCGTGCGCAACCCAGATCTACGGGCAGCCAATACCATCCCAGATAGTGCGATGTCTGGTTGTCACTGTTGCCAAACATTCCCAGCGTGATCGAGTTCATGTGCGAAAAACGATACTCAACGCCGGCGCCGAAATTACGGTTGTTAAGGCCTTTGTCTTTCTGGAAATGATAGGAGTAGAACCCGGGATTCAACCACACCTGATTTTTTGATTTAGGATCGGATGCGGCACTGTCTTTCGTTGCTTCAACTCCGGCCATGACCGGGCCGGCAAACAGCTCAAAACAGACGCACGCTGTGACGAGCATTCGGGATGCACTGGGACGCAAAAGCGGTTCCGATCGTCGATTTGCCATCAGCTCAACTGGCGAACGTCATATACGCCATTCCGGCGCGCCGTCAATGAGACCATCCCGGAAACAATTCCACCATCCCGTCTGCCATGAATTGAACGGCCATTGCGGCAAGTATCAGCCCCATCACCCGCGTCGCGATATTTAGACCGCTGGTACCCAGACGTTGACCGATAGGCTCGGCCAAACGCAACACCACCCAGACGATGCAAGCAACTCCGGCAATGCCGAGAGTAAACAGCAATTTATCGGGGAAGCTACCGGCCTGATGCGCGTCGACTATGGTCAGACTGATTGCACCCGGACCTGCCAATAACGGGATCGCCAGCGGCACGACTGAAATGTCGTTCTTGGCCTCTGCCTCTGCCTGTTCGGCATCGGTGTGCCTGGCCGGACTGGTTTTTGCGCCGAACATTGCAATGGCGATCAACAGCACCAGCAATCCTCCAGCGATCCGGAAAGCAGGAATACCAATACCAAAAAAACTCAGCATTGCGCCGCCCAACCAGACCGCTAGCATCAGTATCACTGCAACCGCGACGGCAGTCTTCATCGCGGTCCTGTGCATCTCGACAGGGCTGCGTTCTGCCATCAAACTCAGGTAGATCGGAATGGCGCCAATCGGATTCAAAATGGCGAAGATACCAACCAGATACCTCATATGTTCGGTCAATGCATGCAAATGTGACATGACGATATTTTCGCTTTGGATAATTCGCTTTTCAATGCTTCCTAGAACCCGGGGGCCTGCATGTCGTTCTGCAACCGTGCTTACGCAGTACTACTCTGGAGAATGCAAGACCTTACAGCAATTTGATCCGACACAACATGCCGTGTCTTTCAGGTTAGGTCAGTCTCGTGCTATTGTCCAGCCAGGCTATCACCGACACGTCACCTGACATGCGTACCGTACAACTCTATTTCAACTATCTCACTCTGATTGTCACTACCGCCTGGGCGGGTGGGCTTTGGGCCGTCGGTTACCTTGCGGTACCAGTGCTGTTTTATGCCCAGCCGGACAGGCAGCTCGCGGGCATGTTGGCTGGACAAATGTTTACGCTGGTTGCCTACGTCGGCATCGCTTGCGGCGGATTTCTTCTGATCCAGCATATCGTGCAGTTCGGCCGCGCCTCCATGCGCCGCAGCACATTTTGGATCGTCGTCACGATGCTACTGACTACGCTGCTCATGCAGTACATCATCCAACCTGCCATGGCCGATCTCAAGATACAGGCCATGCCGCTCGATGTGATGCAAAGCCAGCTTGCCGGTCAATTCAAGACGATGCATGGCATATCCAGCATCATCTATTTGACGCAAAGCCTGCTGGGTATATTCCTGATTGTAAAAATCCAACGCGCATAATCTGCGCAGAAATAAAGAGCCGCTTTGGGCGGCTCCTTAATGTCGAACGACTCGATTCTTGCGCGAGCGACCTGAAGCTAACTTCAACCTTCGCACCACCAAGCACCGCAAGCCACTCTATTGTGTTTTCAGCGCAACAAACACTTCTTCCAGCATTTTCTTGGCATCGCCGAACAACATGCGGTTGTTCTCTTTGTAGAACAGCGGATTGTCCACGCCCGCATAGCCGGTTGCCATGCTGCGCTTCATCATGATAGAGGTCTTGGCCTTCCACACTTCCAGCACCGGCATGCCGGCGATGGGACTGGTCGGATCTTCCTGCGCAGCCGGGTTCACGATGTCGTTGGCGCCGATCACCATGGCAACATCGGTATCCGGAAAGTCCGCATTGACTTCATCCATTTCCATCACGATATCGTATGGCACTCTGGCTTCGGCCAGCAACACGTTCATGTGACCTGGCATGCGGCCCGCGACCGGATGGATGCCAAAACGAACGTTGACACCATTCTCGCGCAAATACTGCGTGATCTCATTGACCGTGTGCTGTGCCTGTGCCACTGCCATGCCGTATCCCGGCACGATGATCACATTCTTGGCTTCACGCAGCAGTTCTGCAGTCTCGACCGCACTGATAGACACCACCTCGCCTGCCGGTTCTGCATCCCCGTCAGCCTTCTTGGCTGGCTTGCCACCTCCGCTGCCAAAGCCACCGGCAATAACGCTGATGAAGTTGCGGTTCATCGCGCGGCACATGATGTAGGAAAGTATCGCGCCGCTTGAACCCACCAGTGCACCGGTCACGATCAACAGATCGTTATTCAGCATGAAGCCGGTTGCCGCTGCCGCCCAACCGGAGTAGCTGTTCAGCATTGACACCACCACCGGCATGTCGGCGCCGCCGATGGCCATCACCATGTGAATGCCGAATAGCAGTGCGATCACCGTCATCACGGTCAAGCCTATCATGCCCGCACTGATCGTTTCAGCGTGCAGGAATTGCCAGCCGAACGCGATGACGACCAACAGTCCCAGCAGATTCATGAAGTGGCGTCCCGGCAGCAACAGCGGCTTGCCGCCGATCTTGCCCGAAAGTTTGCCAAAAGCAATGAGGGAGCCGGAGAGGGTCACTGCGCCTATCAGGATGCCGAGATAGACTTCAATCTCGTGGATCGACTTTTCAGCGCTGGACAAATTCAATGCCGCCATCGGGTCGATGTAATTGGCGTAGCCAACCAGACAGGCAGCGAGACCGACCAAGCTGTGCATCAGCGCGACCAGTTCCGGCATCTGAGTCATTTGCACCTTGCGCGCGGCGTAAAGCCCAACGCTGCCACCCACCAGCATCGCGCCGATGATCCAGGGCAGACCGGCCATCGAGACGCGCGGGCCGAACACCGTGGCCAGCACGGCAATCGCCATACCGATCATGCCGTAGAGATTGCCGCGGCGCGAAGACTCGGGGTGGGACAGGCCGCCCAAACTGAGGATAAAGAGGATGATCGCGCCAATATAAGAAACAGTTGCCAAGCTTGCAGACATAATTATTTATCCTTATTTGCGGAACATCGACAGCATGCGTCGGGTAACGGCGAAGCCGCCGAACATATTGACCGCGGTGAGCGCAACGCCCGCTACCGCCAACCAGCGTATCCATCCATCCGGGCGATCAAGCCCTGGCGACAGCGGCGGAGCTATCTGCACCAGTGCACCGATGGCGATGATGCTGCTGATCGCATTGGTAACGCTCATCAAGGGCGTGTGCAGAGCCGGAGTGACGCTCCACACCACCATGTAACCGACGAAACAGGCGAGCACAAACACGGTAAAGTGGCCAAGGAACGCTGCGGGCGCATAGGCTCCGATGAGCAGGAACATCAGCGCGGCAATGGCGAACATCACTGTTGTTCTGGTTGCCGATGCCGGAGCGCCGCCACCGCCATGACCATGTGCGGCAGGAGCGGCAATCGGCTTGGCTGCAGCCGGCTTGGCCGCAGCTGCCGGCAGTTTCGGCGCAGGGGCAGGCCAGGTGACCACACCATCCTTGATTACCGTAAGGCCGCGTATCGCGTCGTCTTCCATATTGACGTTGATGATGCCGTCCTTGGTCTTGCACAGCTCTTCAGCCAAACGGAATAAATTGGTTCCATACAGCGTGGAAGACTGCTTGGCCAAACGGCTATTCAAATCGGTGTAACCGACGATGGTCACGCCATGTTTCACTACCGCCTGTCCTGGCTCGGTCAGTTCACAATTGCCGCCGCGCTCGGCAGCCATATCGACGATAACGCTGCCGGGCTTCATGCTCCGCACCATCTCGGCAGTGATCAATCTTGGCGCGGGCTTACCCGGGATCAATGCCGTCGTGATGATGATATCCACTTCCTTCGCTTGCTTGGCGTACATCTCGCGCTGGGCCTGCTGGAAACCCTCACTCATCACCTTGGCATAGCCCCCGCCACCGCCGCCTTCTTCTTCATATTCGACTTTGACGAATTCACCGCCCAGGGATTTGACCTGGTCGGCCACTTCGGCACGGGTGTCGTTGGC
>JBARHR010000079.1:0-7842 GCA_049799335.1 Gallionella sp.
TCCATTGCGCGCATACAGTTGCAGTACCTTGAAAAACGACTGGCGCAGATTGAAATGACGTTGAAGATTAGCGACGCCGCATTGTCTGAAATAGCCAGTGCCGGATTCGACCCGGTCTATGGCGCCCGACCGTTGAAGCGCGCAATTCAATCGCAGTTGGAAAACCCGCTTGCCAAAGCGATACTCGAAGGGCGCTTTGCTGCGAAGGATACGGTGAACGTGGATTGCAGGGGCGGGGTGATGCGCTTCGACTAAGCGCGATGGGATGTAGAATGGGCGTATTTGGCGACACGCTTTCCGCGTGTCGCCAAAGCGAGTGAGGAAATCTAACTGTGGGCCGACCTGAAATGCAGATTAAATATGAACTTCCCGGTGCAACCGTCAATGCGAGTCCATTGCGCAAAATCGTTACCGCCATTGTCACGCTTACCGTGTTCGGTCTGATGCTGATGTTTTCGGTGGTGCTGTTCGCGATTATCCTGATTGCTGGCGTTGTCGGTTGGGGATTCCTGTGGTGGAAGACGCGCAAACTGCGCAGCCACCTGCGCGATATTTCATCAGCGCAAATTGTGCGGGATAGTGAATTTCACGCGGGCAACGTGATCGAGGGCGAAGCGAGACGGGTGGATGACGTCAGTCGACACTGAGATATTGCACTCCGTTGCCATGGCATAGCGCGCAGTGACAGTCGGAAATTAAATCACCTATTAGTGCGGAATGAAATCGGCGCCGGCGGGTTCGAGATGCGTGATCACCTTGGCGATTACCTCCTGATTGCCAAGTATGCGTGAATGCCCAAGCATCTCAGTCTGTAGCAGCACGGAACCTTGCAGGTTTGCGTGTAAATCCAGACTCACAGTTACCTTGTTGATGCGATCGAACTTGTCGTGCACCAGTAGTATGTCGTGCCGATTTATTTTTCCGTAATCCAGCTCGCTCAGATCGGCGAGCTGAAGCCCGTTTTCTGACTCAATTTCATTGATGACGCGCATGTAGAGTTTTTCGTAGATACCCATGCGTCGACGCAATCTTTCCAACATATCCATGAAGTTTCCGACCGGTGCAATGACCGCAACTTTCAGTTTCTGCTCTATCTTTTCGCACACCTTGAATATCGAGTTCGAACCCATGGAATGTGCGACAACACCATAAAGGTCCTCGCCATAGTGGGTGGCAACCAATTCAGTACTGCGCACGATCTCCGGAAAACTGCTGAATCGTGTAGAGCTTTCGCCGTGTCCCTTATGATCAAAAGCAACCACCCGGTAGCCTTTGGTCAACAGCGAGCGGATCAGCGCGTCGAACTGCAGCGCGCGTCCTGCCCAGCCATGAACCAGCAAGACTACCGGCCCGTCGCCCCACTCAAACACCTTGATTGCGTTGCCGTTGAATTCCAGATGGAAACTGCGCGCCTGCTGCATCAACGCGTGCTGATCCGCAGAAAGCGGATATTGTCGAACCCTGAAACCCTTTTCCCGCATCAATTTGGCGGTCTTGTTCGGCGCAATGTGGAACGCGGCTTTGGTGAGCCAATAGGTTGTTGAGGAAGTAATAGTACGGTCGTGCTTATGTGTGTCGTGGTTAAGGTTGGCAATGTTCATGTTGGCCTCCAGCTATTTCAGGTAACGGGAAATGATGTTCTGGAAAGAAACGTTGTAAAAACCTGTTGCATTCGCGTGATTCAATAAACGCTTGTATATCTGGAACGCCAGCAGATTGCCGAATACTTCATAAGCAAATTGTCTGCAATCCGCACCCGCCCGAAATTCGCCTTCTTCAACCGCGATGTTGGCGGCGCGTTCCCAGATATCGTGGATCGACTTTTCATATTTGGCCAAGGCATCGCGGATTACGCCGGGTCTGTCGTCAAACTCAAATGCACCCGAGGTAAAAGGGCATCCGCCGCTGGGTTGATTGCTCCACTTGATCCAGTATCGCGATAGCGCGTTGATCCGCGCCAATCCTCTTTCGCTTTGCATTGCCCGGTCGAATACACGAGCTTTGAAGTCCAGCGCGGTATATTCGATCACGTTCAGCAGCAGCACGTCGCGCGATTCAAAATGGGCAAACAAACCGGACTTGCTCATACCCACCCGTTTTGCCGCTTCGCCTATGGTCAGGCTGTCCAGCCCGTTTTCGCGCACCATCAGCATCGCGGCGTTGAGTATCTTTTCACGGGTTTCTGTGCCTTTGTCCATGCGCACAATATAGCACGGTCGTACTAAAAGTAAAGCAGAACAAATCCGTTCAGACTATGTATCCTCGAGTTTAGAGTGGGTAAAGCCAGTTAAAGCGGTTTGTCGCCCATCGATTCGCCCATGCGTATGGCGTTGGCGGGTTGCCATCCCGGATTGAAATTCAGTGCTTCTTTGGGGAACAGCATTACCACAGTGGAGCCAAGCAGGAAGCGTCCCATCTCCTGGCCTTTTTGCAACAGAACCTCCTGGCCGTCGTAGTGCCATTCGCGTATCGAACCCGGACGCGGCGGGTTGACCACGCCGTGCCACACCGTTGCCATGCTGCCGACGATGGTGGCGCCGACCAGCGTCAGTACAAACGACCCGAAGTCGCTATCGAATACGCAGACCACCCGTTCGTTGCGTGCGAACAAACCGGGCACACCACGTGCTGTCGTCGGGTTCACCGAGAATAGTGCGCCGGGCACGTGGATCATGCGCCGCAGGCGTCCCGAGCATGGCATATGGATACGGTGATAATCCCTGGGACTGAGATACAACGTGGCAAAGCTGCCATCGTAATATCTTGCGGCCAGTTCTGCATTGCCGCCGACCAGTGCTGTGGTGGAGTAACTGTGACCCTTGGCTTGAAAGATACTGTCACGCTCAATGGCGCCAAATTGACTGATCGCACCATCTACCGGACTGACAAAATCCGCATCCGCCAGCGGGCGCGCCCCTGCACGTAACGGCCGTGTGAAGAACTCGTTGAAACTAGGATAGCTTGAAATATCGGGGTTGGCGGCCTCTTGCATGTTCACGCCATAACGCGTCACAAAGCGGGTGATTACCGAGGTGGTCACGTCGCCGAGGCGGGCACCGGCGAATTTACCGGCCAGCGCGGTCAGCAACTGTTTGGGCATCAGGTATTGCGGTATTACGGCTAAACGATCAGACACAATAGATCCAGTTAATGTCGAGATATCGAATTATAACTGTGGTCACAACCAGACACGACGGAATCAGAGGAACGGAATCACTTTTTCCTCAAGCCTGCCAAACCCCGAAGCCTGACTCGCGCAAGTCGATCCCTATTTCGACTTCTCGATCACGCGCTTCTTCGTAGCTCATCGGATTGAATCCTTCGTAGAGGTCAGGCAGTAAACGCAACCCGTATTTCAGGACATAGCGGTTGGACTGGATACCTGCCTTGTGCTTGTCGAAACGCTGATCAGGATCGATTCCGGTCATGCCGACGTAGACGCAGGGCTTGCCGGAAATGTAGCCCGGGTTGCATTTCTTGAATTTTCCCTCGTACAGCACGTCCTTCGATAATTCGATCACATAGACGCTGTAATGGTTGCGACGCGCCATGACGCTATCCGACAGCGGCAGATGCCGCTCTTACTGCGCGCGCCCGCAATTGTCCGCATGCCCCTTCGATGTCCTGACCTACAGAATCTCGCACCTTGGCGAGTATCCGGTGTCGGCGCAGCACGTCTACCATAGCGGTGATACGCTCGGCAGAAGGGCGTTGATAGTCGAGTCCATCGACCGCATTGAACGGAATGAAATTCATCACTGCATATTTACCACTGAGCAGGCGAGCGATGCTTTCCAACTCAGCATCGCTATCATTGACGCCTTTCAGCAGCGTCCATTGATACTGTACCGGATAGGAAGTTGTGCGTGCATACTTTTCACCGCGCTCGACCAATTCCTCAATGGCCATTTCAGGGGCACGCGGCAACAATCTGGCACGGAGTGCCGGGTCGGTGCTGTGCAGAGAAAGTGCAAGTGCAGGCTTCACTCTTTCCAGCGGCAAGCGATCGAAAACGCGCGGATCGCCCACCGTAGAGAGCACCAGATTCTTGTGGCCGATATTTCCCTGTGTGCCGAGCACATCAATTGCCTCAAGCACGTTGTCGAGATTATGCGCGGGCTCACCCATCCCCATGAATACCACTTTGCTTACCGACCGCCGTTTCCGCGCGAGCACCACCTGAGCCACGATCTCGGCGCTGCCGAGTTGGCGCAGCAAACCATTGCGACCGCTCATACAGAAGACACATCCCACCGCACAACCGACCTGTGCCGAAACACACAGCCCACCGCGCGGCAGAAGCACGCTTTCCACGAGTTGGCCGTCATGCAGTTTTACCAGCAACCGAACGACACCATCGTTCGCCGGATATTCACCGTGCAGGCGTCCCAGGCCACCCAGCTCAGCCTCGATGACCGGCAATTCATTGCGCATCGCCAAAGGAAAAAAAGATTCGGCGGGGCTGCATTTTCTGTCGTACGAGCACACCTGACTCCAGCCGCGCAGCAGCCGATCTTCATGGCAAGGCTTCGCACCGAGTTCTTGCAGGCGTAGGCGGAGTTGAGCAATACCAGCCAGTGGGCAATGCGGGGAATTCAACGTGAGCGTGCAATCAGGTTATGGAATAGTCGGGAACATTCTAAACCATGCACGCAATTTTCCGTTGAGCGTAACGCCCGGGGTAAAATCTTGAGTGGTGTGTCAGTGCTGCAGCACTTAGACCGGCGGTACCGGAGTCGCATGATCCGTGCCGGTCAGTTCTAGTTGTCAGTAAAATTGTCATACCAGTGCCTGCCATCACAAAACGGCTTGTTCATGGAACCGCCGCAGCGGCACATCGTGAGATGCTCGAGTGACGCACCCTCCCAGCGCATCCAGCACCTCCGGGCCGCCAGAGACCACATAGGGGCCATTGGGCGCAACAAGAATGGTCGGCTCACCCGCGCGGTCACGATGCTACACACTCTCAACTGAAACACTCGGTACCCCCGAAGGATACTTGTCGCGACGGTCTCCGTTACTCCCGTACGGCTTTGCCGGAGAAAAACCGATTGTCGCATGGGTGACATCGCTTGCTAGGCATCCAGCGGCCCTTTCCGGCTGGGGAAATTCTTCAGGCCAATCACCAAATAGCGCCGTTATGGGTTGGATTGATACGCGGCTTCTTATCGCAACTCACGGCGCTCTCCTTGTCGAATTGACCGCGCGCCGGTTAAACGATCACATGACGATTTCACCCCGGGGTACTGCCAGACACGGTGGCAACTAAAAGATGCAAGGCAATGAACAGAATCCGCTTGCTGCTAAGCTGCAATCAACTTCGAGAGGGCTTATGGAGCAAGGCAACGGGCAGTGGTTAGTGCATCGGACTTGTCGCTGTCACCATACAGTTGCTGGTGGAAGCCGGGCAAGGAAAGACCCGAACGCGCTTGTGGGCGCATCGGCTTCGCATGTGAGGCGTGCGGGTGAAACAAGGTGGTGCGATGATGACCACACCAATTGCATAATTGTTATCATTCGAATACTTCAATCACGGAACCACACTCATGCTGACGCGCAAGCCAATCAACATCCCCGTCGTTGCCGCCACTGTTCCGGAAATTGCGATGACAGAGACCGCCTGTTCCAACACCGAGATCGTTGCGTTGATGGTGCTGGGCGAAAGTATGGTGCCGGAATTCATCGAGGGCGAGATACTGGTCATCGAGATGGGTGCTCCGGCGAGGGATGGTGCCTACGTGATTGGTGAGGCAAACGGCGAAGCCATCTTCCGGCAGCTGCAGCGCGATGAACAAGGTGGTTGGCGATTGCACGCGCTCAACCCGGCATTCCCCGATATTCCTATCTCCGGTCTGGACACGATCAAGGGCGTGGTCACCCACAAGAAGAAGCCCGGTTCGCGCAAGTCTGTCAAGTATTACGAATAGTCATCTGCCCGCTGGGAGCTAAAGGGGGATTGGGTAGTTTGTTCCTGACATTTGCCAAAACCATTGCGATCAGTATTTTGTATTGCTCAAAGTTAGACTCACCCTATACAACCAGCCGCCCGACCAGCTCCGACATATTCGAGTAAGTGATGAATGCCTCGTGCGTGGCGCGCGTGATGGCGACATAGGTCAAGCGTATGTCGTCTTCTATGTCCTCGGCCTTCTTTAGGTCACCCAACCCGCCTATGGCTACGCAGGGGAACTCCAGTCCTTTGGCGTTGTGCATGGAGAGGAATCGCACCGCGTCACGTTCGGTCTGCACGCGGTTGTTATGTTCCTTGGCCACGTCCACCGGCACGTCGTGTTTCACCAGTATTTTTTCGAAACGCTCTCCGATGAAATGCCGGGGATACAGTACCGCCATCTGCCCCCACTGGTAACCGGCGGCCTTGCGTCCGAGCAACCATTCTGTAATCGCATGTGCTTCGCCGTCATAGCTCACGCACGGGCGCACCACAGGCTCCACACCCTCGCGCCCACCGTCTTCCGGCATCAGGATTGAACTCTCGTCACCGGCGCATACGCCCGGTGCGCCAATCACATCGGCGGCAAACTGGCGCGCGAAGCGCAATGTCTGCGCAGTGTTGCGGTAATTAACCTTGAGCACCGTCGTGCGTCCGGCAGCCTCGATACCGAGCTGCTTCCAGACCGGACGTTTTCGCCCTTTGTAAATCGCCTGTGCATCGTCATAAACGATCATCAGCGCCTTGGTGTCCGGATTGACCATCTTCGCAGCCAGCGCCAGCCATTGCGGTTCGAAGTCATGCGCCTCGTCGATCAGCACCGCGTCATATTGTCCGCCCGGAATCAATCCGCGCTCGGCGGCATCGAGCACGACCTGCACGCTGGCGGCGAGTCGTACCGAAAAGTCGGGAATATCCTTCTGAGTAGGTTGCGGCAGGTCGTAAGTACGCAGCATCCTGAAGCACCAGGAATGGAAGGTCGAAACGATCACCTTGTCTTCCACGCCCTTGTCCTGCATCGCGTTCTCCAGCCGACCCGAGATGCCGTTCGCGTAACTCAGCAACAGCACCGGGCGGCTCGCCGCGCGTGCGATCTGCTCGGCGCGAAACGCCAGGATCAGCGTCTTGCCGGAGCCTGCCACGCCGCGCACGATGCGATGTCCCTCGCCCATGCTGCGCGCCAGCAACTCCTGCTGCATATCCATCACGGCCAGCATGCGGTCATCGGCTGACGACGCATTCGCAGTCGGTTCGTCAAACGACAGGGCAAACTGGGTGACACGAATCTCCGGGAACAATAGCGCACGCACCCGGTCGATCTGCGGCAGCGACAATGCCGGTCCAATGCGCGGCGACACCATGCGCCACACCCGCTCGCGGAAGGCATCGGGGTCGACGCTTTCCGTCATTTCGTCGCGGAAGATGCAGCGCTCAGGCGGAAACACCTCGCGCAAATCGGTCTGCTCGAACTGTTTGCGCGTGATGTTGGTGAATGCTACACCGTGCCCGAATGAAAATACCGGCTTCCCCTTGAAGCCCCCACCTTCGTTGACCAACAGCGGATCGCGCTTCAAAGTGTCCACCACGGTGAACATGTAGTTACGCACCTGCTCGAAAGGGTTGTCAGTGGATACATTGCCGCGATCAGTGATCAGCTCCACCTGCTTGCTGTTTGCATTGACTATCGTATCCAGCCGCCAGTCTTTCACCTCCAGCACCACAATGCCCTGCTGCGGATGCAACGCCACGAAATCAGGATGCCTGCCGAAAGGCCCGACCGGAATGTTGTGCCACACCCAGGCGTTGTCTTCGAGGCAATCCTTCAGTCGTTCGGCAAGACGCAGTTCGCCGCGAGCATCAAAGCGGGCAGCGCCGAGGGTGGGGATCAGGGT
>JBARHR010000080.1:0-5329 GCA_049799335.1 Gallionella sp.
GCAAAATCTACGGCTGGGATTGCGCAAGGCTGGATTGCGGCCAATCACGATCTGGGTGCCGGATACGCGGCGCAAAGGGTTCGCTGAGGAGTGTCGCAGCCAGTCGCTGAGCCTGTGCAAGGATGCACAGGAAGCCAAGATGCTAGATCAACTGCGAACAGTTGCAGATACGAAAGGCTGGCAGTGAACGAAGCCGAAACCAGCGCCGAACATATCGATCCCGCCCTGAAAGCCGCTGGCTGGGGCGTGGTGGAGGGCAGCCGGGTAATGCGCGAATACCGTATCACCGAGGGGCGCTTGCAGGGCGCGGGGCAGCGCAGCAAGCCGGAGATCGCCGACTATGTGCTGGTGTATCGCAATCACAAGCTGGCGGTGATCGAAGCAAAGCGCTGGGATTTGCCGCACACCGAGGGCTTGGCGCAGGCCAAGACGTATGCGGCTAAGTTGCGCGCCCGCTTCACTTACGCCACCAACGGCCAGCGTATCTACGGCGTCGATATGCAAAGTGGGGCGGAGAGCGATGTTGTGGCTTATCCCTCGCCGCAAGAGCTGTGGAACCTGACCTTTGCCGAAGCTAATGATTGGCGCGAGCGTTTTGCTGCCGTGCCGTTCGAGGACAAGGGTGGCATGTGGGGTTCGCGCTACTACCAGGACAGCGCGATCAACGCTGTGCTGGAGGCGATTGCCGATAACCAGCAGCGCATTCTGCTGACACTGGCGACGGGCACGGGCAAGACCTTTATTGCGTTTCAGTTGGCGTGGAAGCTGTTCAAGTCGCGCTGGAACTTGAAACGCGATGCTTCGCGCCAGCCGCACATTCTCTTTCTAGCCGACCGCAACATTCTGGCGGATCAGGCGTACAACGCGTTCTCTGCATTCCCCGAAGATGCGCTGGTACGCATTGCGCCGGACGACATTCGCAAGAAGGGGCGCGTGCCGAAGAACGGCAGTGTCTTCTTTACGATTTTTCAGACGTTCATGGCTTCGACAGGCTCAGCCACCGATGTCGATATTTCAAATAAAGAAAACCATGAAGAAATTACAGAGATAAATGATGCCTATGGATATATGTACATTCTGGAGTGTGCAGATGGCAGTTTTTATACGGGAAGCACGGTTGACTTAAGGCTGCGGCTTGAACAGCATCAAAATGGTGAAGGTGCCAAGCACACAAATAACAATGCCCCCTTAAAGCTGGTTTATTACGAAACACATGATCGGATTGATGAAGCTTTTGCGAGAGAAAAGCAGGTACAGGGTTGGAGCAGAGCAAAGAAAATCGCATTGATTAACGGCAATGCCGATTTGCTTCGAAAATTATCCAAGGGTTCGACAGGCTCACCCGCCGGGCCAAGCATAGAGCCGGTCGCTGAGCCTGTCGAAGCGTATTTCGGCGAGTACCCTTCTGACTTCTTTGACTTCATCATCATCGACGAATGCCGTCGTGGCGGGGCGAACGACGAAAGCACCTGGCGCGGCATCCTCGAATATTTTTCGCCTGCGGTTCAGCTCGGCCTGACCGCCACGCCCAAGCGTAAAGACAACGCCGACACCTACGCCTACTTCGGTGAGCCGGTGTATGTGTATTCGCTGAAAGAAGGCATCAACGACGGTTTCCTCACTCCGTTCCGCGTGAAGCAGTACGCCACCACGCTGGACGAATACCGCTATACCTCGGACGATAACCTGATCGAAGGCGAGATCGAGGCGGGCAAGTTGTATGAGGAGAAGGACTTCAATCGCATTATCGAGATTGAGGCACGCGAAAAGTATCGTGTGAAGCTGTTCATGGATGCAATCAACCAGCGCGAGAAGACGCTGGTGTTCTGCGCCAATCAGGCGCATGCACTGGCGGTGCGCGACCTGATCAACCAGATGAAGAGCGACAGCACCGATCCGCTGTATTGCGTGCGGGTGACGGCCAACGACGGCGAACGCGGCGAACAATGCCTGCGCGACTTTCAGGACAACGAAAAGAGCATCCCGACCGTCCTCACCACATCGCAGAAACTTTCCACCGGAGTGGATGCGCGCAACGTGCGCAACATCGTGCTGATGCGCCCGATCAATTCGATGATCGAGTTCAAACAGATCATCGGGCGCGGCACACGACTGTATGACGGCAAGGATTACTTCACCATTTACGATTTCGTGAAGGCGCACAAGTTGTTCAAAGATCCGGAATGGGATGGCGAGCCGATAGAGGTGGGATAAGGCGGGAATGCACCTGTATTCGCGCCAAAGCCACCGCCTGAAGCCAGGGAACCCCGGCCTGAATATGAGGCGAAGAAAAAAGTGCGGGTGAAGTTGCGTGACGGCAAGGAGCGCACCATCCAGCATATTTCGGTGACAACCTTTTGGGGGCCGGATGGCAAGCCGATTTCGGCCGCGGAATTCCTGACGCTGCTGTTCGGACAGTTGCCGGAGTTCTTCAAGGACGAAGATGAGCTGCGCGCTCTGTGGAGCTTGCCGGATACGCGCAAGAAACTGCTGGAAGGCTTGGTAGAAAAGGGTTTCGGTAAAGAGCAGCTAAGCGAAATGCAGAAGATTATCGACGCCGAAAACAGCGACTTGCTCGATGTGCTGGCGCATGTGGCGTTTGCCATGCAGCCGGTCAGCCGCAAAGACCGGGCTGAGGTGGCGCACAAAGCCGTGCATGAAAAATTCAGCGACAAACAGCAAGTATTTGTTGATTTTGTGCTGGCGCATTACGTGCAGGAGGGTGTGGATGAACTGGAGCAGGAGAAACTCACCAAGCTGCTGCGCTTGAAATATCACGATTCGATTCCCGATGCGGTCGCCGATCTGGGCGGCGACATCGGCGCGATCCGCAACCTGTTTACAGGGTTTCAGCGCTATCTGTATCAAGACACAATAGAACGCTGATATAGCAATGTGCCAGTCGTTGCTCAGTCGGAAGTCTGAACGAATAGGCTGGGACAGCCCGTTTGGTTTTTCCGAGTTTCATTGCACTATTTCACAAGTACAAGTAGTTTGCTTTCTTCGTGGCTGAATGGGCCCGCTATTAATCACTTTGACAAGTCATACATCGCCCAAATGATTCTTCACTGTTCCCAAAAGTTAGCTGCCAAGCTCCCCGGCGTGTCATCTGAGCCGCTCACGGAAACCAGCCTGCTTGGCAGCTGGCACGGCCATCTATTCTCGATGGATAGGCGCCGCATTCTTGCGGGGTCAGCGTCGAATCGTTTTTCAAAAGTCGCAGGAAACCTCAGGGACATACCACGAATATTCTTGAAGTAAAATCCTCGCAATCCCGCGAGGCTTTTTAGTTCTCAATACACCAAATCATGATCGCCCACATTGATCGGGATGATTTCTTTATCCTGAATCAACAACTCAAGCGTGATTCGGTAAGAAAGGTTGATGGATACCGAGTGAAGTCCCTGCAACCTGCCGCACAGGGCGTGCAAACGCAACGATGGATGGTGCGGGTTCAGTTCCAGCAGTTGCAGTGTCTTGAGGTATTGATCTTCCAGCTCGGGATGGCGTTTGAGAAAACGCGCTGCGCGCTTTTCGTATTGCTCCGTGTATATAAGCTGGAAGGTCATGGCAAATGACCAAATATGATAATGGTGCTGCCGTAACCTTTCCCTCTCCCCAACCCTCTAGGTAAAACAACTAGCCATTCGACTAGGCTGCAAAATACCGCAGCCAAGTACACCCGCAAGGGGTACGCCGTGGTTGTACGGGGCTGAAGCCCCAACAACACACGCAGGCTGGTTATCCCGCTTGCGGGCGAGGGGGCAATGGTAGGCTGCGCGAGTGTCAGATCCCTGCTCATGCGGTGGTCTTTTTCACCCGCTTCACATGCGCTGCCGCCGTGCCCTTGTTAAACCTGCCCGCGGCGATGTCTGCTTTCGTTTCTGCCAATGCGGCTTCCAGTTCGCATTCGCGCAGGTGGTGATACTGGGCGATCTCCATCACCACGAAGCGATCTTTGCCGCGAACCGAGACGATCGCTTCCGGCCGGTCTGCCAGCACGGCTTCGATGGCGGCGATGCCTTTTGTTTTTAAATCGTTGGCGGTCAGGTTTGACATGACTTGTCTCCTTGTGGAGTTGTTTACAGTGCGTAGAATAATACTCTTAAGAGTGCGGTTCATCAACCGCTAAAAGGAGTCGTTGTTTCAAACCCTAAAGCGATAATTGCAAGATATGCAGGGACAAATATTCAGACCACTAATATCGTTCATGCAAAAGCCTGCGCATTGCAGCGAGGTTTGTTTTGATGATTGTTAAACAATATTCAATCATGAGGTGACTCTGGAAGTTAGGCGTCCGGTCAGGGGATGTCGGTCGCGATGGAGCGCACGTAACCACGCTGCCGGTCAGACGCTATTTGCAGTGCTCGCCCGGCTTGATTGACAAAAGAACGATCGTTCTCTACGATACGGGTGTCGCTCTGCATGTTGATGTTCGCGCTCCAAGCCGCGAACCAGCATCCGCGAGGGGGAAAACGCCATGAATCAATCAACCGGTCAAATCACTATTTACCAATCCGCCGATGGTTCAATTGCAACCGAGGTTTGGCTGGAAGGCGATACGGACTGGCTGTCGCAAAAACAGATGGCAGACTTGTTTGATAAAGATGTTCGTACTATTAATGAGCACGTTATTAATCTCTTCGGGTTGAATTCCCCGCCGCTTGCGGCGTAAGCTCCGTGGATGAGCGAATATATTCATAAGAGTCACAACGTAACGGTGCTGATGTACCACTTGGTATTTCCGGCAAAGTATCGACGAGCCGTGTTCGACGGCAGGGTTGATGAGGTTTTGAAAGAGGTATGTTTGGAAATTGCGGAGCGCTACCAAATGAAATTTTTGGAGATCGGTACGGACAAGGACCATGTTCATTTTTGGTAAATGAACGCAGAACTGTCTTTATGCAGCTTGACACATAACTTGACTTATACTTGACAGTAAATTATCCATTCCAGAATGGCGTACGTACCACAATTCACTATTACCCCAGCCCTGCTCGTCGAAGTTGAGCAAGTGGCGGCGTTGCGCGAGCGGATTCAAAGCGCGGTAGTTGACCTCGCGTGGATACCTGCGTTGCAGAAGGATACCCGAACACGCAACGTCCACGCGTCGACGGCCATTGAGGGGAACCCGCTGACATTGGAGCAGGTACGCGCATTGGAAGAGGGGCGCGAGCTTGCAGCCTCTGGAGCGAGGCCGAAGCGGGAAGTGCTGAACTATTTTGCTGGGCTTCGACATGTAGAAAAAAACGCGGCACGAAAAAAGATAGGTCATACGGACATTCTGGAACTCCACCGCATTCTGGCCGGGCAGGTAATGGATCAGGGC
>JBARHR010000081.1:0-42002 GCA_049799335.1 Gallionella sp.
CGCGGTGACCGCCATCGTTGTACAGGCTGCTCACCGTATCGGTTCACGAGCGCTAAAGAACAGTTTGCTTTGGACGATTGCAGCAGCAGCCTTTGTTGCCATCTTCGCGCTCAATATTCCGTTCCCGATTATCGTTGCCGGTGCAGCAATGATCGGTTCTGTCGGCGGACGCATCGTCCCGGATATGTTCAAGGCCGGTGGCGGACACGGAAAGTCGAACAAATCCTACGGTCCAGCATTGATTGATGACGATACACCAACACCTGACCATGCGCTGTTTCGCTGGCGAGGATTGGTCAGGGTAGGCGCGGCAGGCATCATGCTATGGCTGCTGCCGATACTATTGTTGGAAGCGAAGTCCGGATGGGATCACACACTTACCCAGATGGTCTGGCTCTTTCGCAAGGCAGCCCTGGTGACTTTTGGTGGTGCCTATGCAGTATTGCCCCATGTTTATCAGGGTGCGGTGGGTCAATACGGATGGCTTGCGCCGATACCGATGATCGATCGCCTGGTGCTCGGTGAAACCACCCCGGGGCCACTGATTATGGTCGTGGCATTTGTCGGATTCATCGGCGGCTATGCAAAAAAGCGCTGTTTGGCCCGGACATGCTATATTTGGCCGGATCAATGGCCGCAGCCGTCGCGCTGTTTCGTTACAAACGCAACGCAATCGAAGTTATAGCCGTTTGCGCCATGATTGGCTCCATTCTAATAACTATCTGGTGAGGTAAAACCATGAAATGCCGACACATGGCATGGTGATTTATGACGCACACCATGTTTGTCGCTGTCACGCAGCGCGTGAGTAAAAGTCCGGTAACTGCTAGCCGTCCGGGTGACCGCTATTTTTCAATTTTTCGAACGACCGGAACAGGCACAACCCGCTACTTCGTATTGTCATATTTTCCGCCCGAAAGATACTCGCAAAATAACTCCGCTTCACGATTACGCATCAAGCCATCTACTATGCGATCAAGATTCAGGCGGTTGCTGGCGTAGCAATCGCAACTGGTTTTTTGTGGTCGCTACAGTTGCAAGTATTAGGCGGAATACGCGCCAGGATCGACACTGCGCAACGCGTCAACGATGACATAAAGACGTTTGCGCTGGTCCATCTTGTCAGCCGTGATGGCCAACACGTCCGCGACTATTTTTTCAATCTCCTGCCAGGATGGAGTCGCGGAAGTGTGCCCTTCCAACGCTTTCTTCATGGCCTGCAGTTTGAGCGCATGCCTAGCCGATTCGAATTCTCCGGGCGAAGGTAACGCCAGCGCGGTTTCCAGCCGCAATAGCAGCAGGTCAAGCTGCGCTCCGCTGCCACTCTGTTTTGCGTCCGCGGCTTGTTGCCCGGCCCTGTTGAACCGCGAGTGCAGCGGCTGTTCCCACGCCAACGGCAATGCTGGAAAATCTTCCCATTGCTTGTCGGCATTCTGAGCGGCACCCGATTCGCATGCTTCACACAAAGTGAGCTTTGCGCGCAGAGAATCGCAACGGAGCTGCCACGAGCGCGTTGCGGCGCCTTCAATATGTCTAAGCGCCTGCTCGCGCGCGGCGCGATAGCGCGATTCCAGAGCGGAACCACTTTTCCTGGGCGCTTCACCGGTACTGCGCCACTCTTTTTCGACGTTCGCCATGACACGTCTGATGTCCGTCGGCGGAGTATCTTGATGAATTTCTTCCAACTGCCTGATCAAAGCCTCCCGCGTGTCCTGGTTTGCCTTGAACTCGGCATCGCGCGCGCTGATCGCTGCCGTGCGTTGAGTCATCAGTTCATCGATTGCAGTCCTGAATTCGGTCCACAACGTATTTTCGGCTTTGCGCGGAAGCGGCAATGTCTTGGCCTGAGCCTGCCATTGATCCTGCAGCTCACGCAGCGTCGCCATGGTGTTCCTGCCATGTGCATCCTTAATCAACGCCTTTGCTTTGACGATCAACATTTCCCGTAGCGACTGCGCGTCTCCCTGTTCTTCCTGCAACGGAACTTCCAACCGCGCTACGCTGGCCTTAAATCGTTCAAGAAGAGCTGCCTGTGACTTGCGCGGAACCGTGTGCTCGACCGGTCCAAGTTTGCGCCACTCGGTTTGAAAATGGGCCAACGAGCGCGCGACGGTTTTCCAGTCTGCACTGTCCCCCGGGCGGGTAGCGATTTGCAGTGCATCAAGCTCTGCCAGCAGCTTGTTGCGAGCTTCCAGATTTTCCTGGCGCGACGCTTTCAACTGTGCCAGGTGCGTCGCAACCGGTAAATAGGCCAACTTCAATGCTGTATCAAAACGTTCCCAGAGCGACTTGCTGGTAGCACCCCCCAATCGATCCAGCTCTTTCCAACGGTCTCGCAATTGCGTGATATCGTGCTCAAGTTGCCTGATCGGCATTTTCCCGGGGACGGCTCCTTCTGCGACCATGGTCGACGCGGACAATGCTTCCGCTTCCTGAACGAGATCTTCGCGTACCCGCCCGCCTCCCCAATGCTGCCATCCTTTAAGCCGCGAAATTTCCGCTTGCAACGCGCCAATGCGTGTTTGCATTGCCGCGCTTGTGAAACCCGGTTCACTCGCCTTCTGCAAATCCACGAGTAACTTCGCCGCCTCACTTAAATGACCGGATGCAAGTTCAGACTCAAGCGTGTCTGCCTGTGCGATCAAGGAAAGTATATGCGCCTGTTTCGCAAACTTGTCCTCCTTGCGGGCGATGTCAACAATTGACTTATGGCGCTGGTTTCGCGCCGTTTCCAGCACGCGCATCAGCTCTTCAAACCTGCCGTTCAGCACACCTCCGATGCGCTTATCCGACAGCTTCGGCATGTCCTGCCAGCGTTGCTTCGCAGCCAGGGGAACATCCGCTGCTGCGGGTGCAGATACCTCACCGGAAATAGCCTGAAGTGGCGGCGATTGAGTTGACTGCAACTCGGCTATCAGCGCCACTCTGGACTCAATAAATTCGGATTCCCGCAGCGCCGTTTTCATTGCGACGTCCAGTTCTGAATTTGCGTCGTCATCCGGCTTGGTAGTGGTGTTCATTGTCGGCAGCGCCGACAGGGCGATATTGCATCGTTCTCTGACCGACGCAAGCCGGGACGCAAAGTCGTCCGTACCCGCCGAGTCGTTCGCCGCCTCGGCACACACCGATTTCAGTTCCGCCAATAGCTGACTCGCAGTTTCCGACCAGCGAGTTGCAGCGCGTTTTTGTTCGCCACGTTCGCGCAACATCGCCGCCAGCTCGATCTGCAACTGGGCGAACCTGGCTAAATCTTGATCTTCGATCAACTCTTGAGGCAGATGTCCCCACGCTGCACTGAGTTCCGCCAATCGGTTGGCGGCTATGACAGGATGGCACATTAACTCAGCGGCTGTCTGAATCAACTCTGCGGCCTGAATGCGCGTCAAGCGTGTATCGACCTGCAGTTTATAGCGCTGTTTGGCGAGGCTATGAACGCGCCGATCCCGCTTGCGAAACTCGTGCTCTGCCGCACGCAACACTTCTTCACTGGCAATACTGTTTACTGCCGCAAGCCTGGTATCGATGGAAGGCGCATCTATCGCAAGCCGCAGCAACTCCGCGTCGTTACCCTGCGCGGCGCCAAGCCTGACGTTCCACGATTCTAACGGCATCGGTTGCTTAGGGGGAGCAACGACTTCGGCGGCAGCTTGCTTTTTCTTGAATATTTTGCTGAGCATGTGTTATTGGCAGTACTTGTTGATTATGGAAGAAACTATCCAGGGGCAAAAACCCGCTGTGTATGGCGACGCCGACATATGTCCCAAACATCCGGATCAACCGGATAACGAGGAAGCCTGGTCGCGACCCGGGATTTGAAATCCGCAAAAAAATCAGACGCTGGCGCCTAACGCTTGGCTTCAAGCCAACCTAGCCGTAGGCCGTGTCTAACCTAACCTACACCCAATCCCTGGCAACGAGGAATTCGTCATACAGCTTCTCTTCAGCAGACCCCAGTTCCGGAGACCAGTCATAACGCCACTTCACCAATGGCGGCATGGACAGCAGTATCGATTCGGTGCGGCCGTTGGTTTGCAGGCCGAAGATTGTGCCGCGGTCAATCACCAGATTGAATTCCACGTAACGACCGCGGCGGTACAACTGAAAATCCCGTTCGCGTTCCCCGTAGGGTGTATCCATGCGGCGCTCGAGTAGCGGCACATAGGCCGACAGAAAATGGTCGCCGACGCTCTGCTGTATTCCGAATGCGGTGTCAAAATCCGGCTCACTCAGATCGTCAAAGAATATGCCACCGATGCCGCGCGGCTCGTTACGGTGTTTTATAAAAAAATAATCATCACACCATTTCTTGTATTTGGCATGCAGACCCATGCCGAACGGCGCAAGCGAATTTTTGCAGGTCTGATGAAAATGCACCGCATCTTCCGCAAACCCGTAGTACGGTGTCAGATCCATTCCACCACCGAACCAGAATACCGGGTCCGAGCCCTCTTTCTTGGCGACGAACATTCGCACATTCATGTGGGTCGTCGGCGCGTAAGGGTTACGTGGATGGAAGACCATTGACACGCCCATCGCTTCCCAACTCCGACCGGCGAGTTCCGGGCGGTGCGCAGTTGCGGAAAGCGGCATTTGCTCGCCGGACACATGAGAAAAAGCGACACCACCGCGCTCAAAAACGTTGCCTTCTTCCAGTATGCAACTTATGCCGGTACCAAGCGCTGTCGAGGGGCCACTGGCGCCTTCTGTCCTATCCCACTTGTCGCGGCGAAAGGACTTGCCGTCAACTTGTTCCAACCGCGCGACGATCAGATCCTGAAGCTCATACAAGTATTCCTTTACCGCGGCGGAATTGAAACTGCTCATAATGTCTCCTGGAGATCCTATTTTCTGATTATTTTACCATCAGCCCACGCGCTGATCATCGACGGTTTGCGGGCTTTGCCGACGCGCCCTGGCAACACCAGCACAGTGGACCCAAAGTAACGAAGGCATTGCTCGTAACTTCTGGCCGGTTGCTTGCCGCCGCGATTGGCGCTGGTGGACACCAACGCACTATTCAAGCTGCGGCATAGCTGCGCCGCTTGCCGGTGTGCTGTCAGCCTTACCCCCAGCGTCTCGTGCGACCCGCGCAGCCAGCGCGGAGCGGAATGATGTGTCGGCATCAAATAGGTAACCGCCCGATCTCCGCTATTCTTCAGATGCCCCTGTTCGGACAGGCTTAGCGGCTGCAAGTAACGCGCAATCTGGTTAAAGTGGGATGCAATCAGGATCAATCCTTTGCGTTGTGGGCGACGCTTGATCTTGAGCAGGCGCATTACCGCTTCGCGGTTGTCCGGGTCGCATCCGAGCCCGTAACAATATTCGGTCGGATAGGCGATTAACCCGCCCCGCTTGAGATACGCCGCAAGGGCACGGCTTGAAAAGGCCAGTCGACTCTTCGAATCATATACGCCGGCGTCATACCCGATAGTCATGCGGTACCTGACAAAAAAAACCCATTGCAGTGCAGAGGAACAGAGTCCGATTGATGAGGGTCATTTGCGCGCACTGCCGGATGTGTTCGATCCGGCATCGTAGTCGGTGTATTTCGAGGAATTGCCGCGCGCTTTGTCCACCGGATATTTTTGCGCATTCAGCGCAAGCTTTCGATCCACGGCGGCAACCAGATCCAGCCGCAACTTTTCGGCCAAACTGATCAGGTAGATTTGAATATCGGCAAGTTCCAGCTCTATCTCCGCGAGCTGCGACGGCTGCAAATTATCGCTTTGCGCTTCGGTTAGCCACTGGAAGTGTTCTACAAGTTCGGCGGCTTCGACGATAAGTGCCATCGACAAGTTCTTCGGCGAATGGAATTGATCCCACTCGCGCGCTACGACGAATTCCCGCACTTTTCGCCTTACCCGATCAAATTCAGCTTCAGCCACTAGCTGTTCCTCTTTGCGTGTCGCCACCGTCGATCCGGTCAATCGTGGCCGGGCGAGCGACTCCCCGAACTATTTCCGGCCGATGGCGCGATGACCGATATCGCGCCGCATCTGACAGCCGTCAAAATGTATCTGATCAGCGAGCTGGTAGGCACGTCGTTGCGCCATCTTCACGCTATCTCCCAGCGCTGTAACGCACAACACCCTGCCGCCATTGGTCACGACGGTTCCGTCACGCTGTTCTGTACCCGCGTGAAACACGTGGGCGTCTTCTTCGGCGCGTTTTGGCAAACCGCTAATGGCATCCCCTTTGCGCGGCGTATCAGGATAGTTCGCCGCCGCTTGCACCACGCCCAGCGCAGTGCGCCTGTCCCATTCCACATCGACTTTGTCGAGCGTGCCATTTATCGCATGATCGACGATGGCCAGCAGACTGCTCTTGAGACGCAGCATGATGGGCTGGGTTTCCGGATCACCCATGCGGCAATTGAATTCCAGCACCTTGATACCCCCTTGGGTATCGATCATCAGGCCGGCATACAAGAATCCGGTAAATGGATTGCCCTCGCGCTCCATGCCGCGTACGACCGGCGTAATCACCTCGCGCAATGCCCGCGCATGAATTTCAGGGGTCACGACCGGCGCAGGCGAATACGCACCCATGCCGCCGGTATTCGGACCGGTGTCGCCGTCCAGCAGTCGTTTGTGATCCTGACTGGTCGCGAGCGGCAAGACATGCTTGCCGTCAACCATGACGATAAAACTGGCCTCTTCACCCGGCAAGAATTCTTCGATCACTACACGCGCACCCGCATCACCGAGCTTGTTGTCCGACAGCATCATGTCTATAGCGCTATGCGCCTCTTCAACGGACATCGCGACCACCACACCCTTGCCTGCCGCGAGCCCGTCTGCCTTGATGACGATGGGCGCGCCGTGCTTGTTTACGTATGCATGGGCGGCAGTTGCGTCGCTGAAGGTTTCGAAAAACGAAGTGGGAATATTGTGGCGTGCCATGAAACGCTTGGCGAAATCCTTGGAGGACTCAAGCTGTGCCGCCGCCTGTGTGGGCCCGAAAATACGCAGACCTGCCTTGCGAAAAACATCGACGACTCCTTCGGCCAGCGGCGCCTCGGGTCCAACCACCGTCAGGTAAATATCTTCACGCTGTGCAAATGCGAGCAGCGCTTCATTGCCCTTGATATCCACGTTCTCCAGACCATCTTCAAACGCCGTCCCGGCATTGCCTGGCGCAACATAGACTTTCTGTATTCTGGCATCCTGCGACAACCGCCAAGCGAGTGCGTGCTCACGCCCGCCGGAACCGATCACTAATAACTTCATGAATACCTCAATGTGCGGTGGGTTAGCGGCTCTTCGCGTAACCCACCAATGCGTGTCAAATTGATGGTGGGTTAAGGCCTTCGCTCTAACTTTCCCTAGTTATTTAATGGCGGAAGTGCCGGTACCCGGTGAACACCATCGCCAAGCCATGCTCGTCCGCCGCCGCGATCACCTCTTCGTCGCGCATCGAACCGCCTGGCTGAATCACCGCTTTCGCGCCGGCCTTTGCCAGCACATCGATGCCATCGCGGAACGGGAAGAATGCATCCGAAGACACCACCGACCCTGCCAGGCTCAATCCGGCGTTCTGTGCCTTGATCGAAGCGATGCGCGTGCTGTCCACGCGGCTCATCTGCCCCGCGCCCACGCCGAGCGTCTGGCCGCCCTTGCAGAATACGATGGCGTTGGATTTCACATATTTGGCCACGCGCCAGGCGAACAGCAAGTCAGTGAGTTGTTCCTTAGTGGGTTGTACCTCGGTCACGATCTTCAATTGCGCGGCCTGTACGTTAAGTGCATCCGGTGTTTGTACCAGCAAACCGCCTCCTACGCGCTTGAAGTCGAATTGATTGTGCGCATTGGACAACGGCAAGGTCAGCACGCGCACGTTCTGTTTGGCGGCGGTGACTTTCAACGCGGCTTCAGATGCGCTCGGCGCGATGATCAGTTCGACGAACTGGTTGGCGGTAATCTGTGCCGCACTTTCTGCATCCAGTTCCCGATTGAACGCAATGATGCCGCCGAAGGCGGAAGTGGTATCAGTCGAGTAAGCCAGCTTGTAGGCGTTCAATGCTGTGTCGGCAATCGCCACGCCGCATGGATTGGCGTGCTTGACGATAACACAGGCGGGTTGATCGAAAGTCTTGACCAGTTCCCACGCCGCATCGGCGTCGCCGATGTTGTTATAGGAGAGTTCTTTGCCCTGCAATTGGGTGTAACCGGAAATCGCACCTACCAACGGAATGAGGTCGCGGTAGAACGCGGCTTTCTGGTGCGGATTCTCACCGTAGCGCATTTCCTGCACTTTGCCGAAGTTGAAATTAATCTGCGCCGGAAAGTCGCTCTTGCTGCCGTCGCTGTTGATCGCGGTAAGATAGTTGCTGATCATGCTGTCGTAGGCGGCGGTGTGCGAGAACGCCTTCTTTGCCAGTTCGAACTTGGTCGCGTGAGTTACATCGCCCTGGTTGGTCCGCATCTCGGCCAGCACATCCGCATAATCTGCCGGGTCGGTGACAATGGCGACGTGCGCGTGATTCTTGGCAGCAGAACGCACCATGGTGGGGCCACCGATGTCGATATTCTCGATCGCGTCTTCCAGCGTGCAGCCAGGTTTGGCAATCGTCGCCGCGAACGGATACAGGTTTACCACCACCAGATCGATGGTCGGAATATTGTGTTTCTTTAGTGTGGCAACATGTTCCGGCAGGTCGCGGCGCGCCAAAATGCCGGCGTGAACCTTAGGTTGCAATGTCTTCACACGCCCGTCCAGCATTTCCGGGAAACCGGTGTAATCCGCAACTTCTGTCACCGGAATATTGTTGTCCGCCAGCAGTTTCGCCGTGCCTCCGGTGGACAGAATAGCCACCCCCAGTTGGTTCAAGCCTTGTGCAAACTCAAGAACGCCGGACTTGTCCGACACGCTGATAAGTGCCTGTTTGATTGCCGCCATGATGATCCCATCTAGTTGAAAATAATTTCGAACTGCAGTTTGCCGCGTTGCGTAACTGACGCGCCCTCAACTCGCTCTATGCAGAAGAAACCGGCATAGTCCGAATCGAGAATAGAAGGGGCTGCGCGCAATTGCATTTGCTACTACCTGGATTTTATGCAATCCCATGTTCCTGCATTTTCTTGCGCAAGGTATTGCGGTTGATACCGAGCATCCCGGCGGCGCGGGTTTGATTACCGCCCACGTGTTCCAGCACCATCTCCAGCAGGGGTTTCTCTACGCAGTTCATTACCATGCCATGCATCCCGGAACAGGGCTCCTCACCATCAAGGTCCCGGAAATATTCCTTGAGCGCTTTGCGCACGTAACGTGCCATATCATTTTCATCAACCGCGTAGTCGTTCATGCAGCCATTTCCTCCCCGATATAGTGTATTTGAGAACCGGCCAGAGCATGTTCTGCAAAAAATTCGTCTACTGCTGCCAATTGTTCAGTCACGCTGTCCAGCTGGTTCATCCCGTGACGAAACTTGGCGGATCCTGACATGCCCCTGGTGTACCAGGAGATATGCTTGCGTGCCACGCGCACACCGCTGTGCTCGCCGTAGAACCCATAAAGCTCGTGAACATGGTCCACCAGCACCCGATGAATTTCAGTCACGTCCGGCACCGGCAAATGGGTCCCATACTTGAGGAAATGTTCAATCTCGCGGAACAGCCAGGGACGTCCCTGCGCCGCCCTTCCCACCATCACCCCGTCGGCACCTGAATATTCAAGTACCTGCCGGGCTTTTTCCGGTGTGTCGATGTCGCCGTTGGCGATGATGGGGATACTCACCTCAGCCTTCACCGCGGCGATGGTTTCGTATTCAGCCTCGCCGGTATAGCCGCAGGCACGGGTGCGACCATGAATGGCCAAAGCCTGAATGCCGGCACACTCTGCGATCCTGGCAATCCGCAACGCATTGCGGTTACTCTTGTCCCAGCCGGTGCGAATTTTCAGCGTTACCGGAACCTGTACTGCGCCAACCACAGCTTCCAGCAGCCTTGCTACCAGCGGCTCGTTCTGCAGCAACGCGGAACCAGCCATCACGTTGCAAATTTTCTTTGCCGGACAGCCCATGTTGATATCGATAATTTGTGCGCCGCGATCGACGTTATATCTGGCGGCTTGCGCCAGCATCCCCGGATCCGCACCGACTATCTGTACCGAAATCGGATCAACCTCGCCTTCATGGTTTGCGCGTCGCTTGGTTTTTTCCGACCCGTACAACAGCGAATTGGACGCCACCATCTCGCTCACCGCCATGCCCGCACCCATGCGCTTGCACAACATGCGGAAAGGACGATCAGTGACCCCGGCCATTGGGGCAACAATCAAATTGTTTTTCAGTTGGTAGGGTCCGATGCGCATCTTGTTTTTTGTTCGGTGGAACTCCGCGAGGGGGTGACGATTATAAATGAAACTGGGCAACATGCTATGATTGACCGCATGAATTTTGATGTCGTAATCATCGGCGGCGGGTTAGTGGGTGCCAGCCTCGCCGCCGCACTTGAATCCAGCGGACTTGCCATCGCGCTAGTGGAGGCCCAGTCGTCGGTCGAGCCAAGCGACGACTGGGATAACCGCATCTACGCAATCAGTCCCGGCAGCCGCCGCTTCCTCGAAACTTCCGGTATTTGGTCATCGCTAGACAATGGGCGTATCGCAGCTGTCGAGGAAATGCGCGTATGCGGCGACACCGGTTCTGAACTGCATTTCAGCGCCTATCAAATGGGCGTGCCGGAACTTGCATGCATACTGGAAAACCGCGTATTGCAACACGCGTTGTGGCAAAAGCTATTGCAACAGGAAAATTTGACGCTTTTCCATCCCGCGTCGTGCGCAGCTTTGAAATTCGGTCCGGATTATGCCGGATTGACGCTGGCGGATGGTTCAGTATTGAACGCAAAACTGGTGGTGGGTGCAGACGGACGCAACTCCTGGGTACGCAATCAGGCGGGCATCAGTGCCGCGCCACTGGATTATCAACAGCACGGCGTGGTTGCCAATTTCAGCTGCGAATTGCCGCATCGCGGCGTCGCCTATCAATGGTTTCAGCCGGACAGCATCCTTGCGTTATTACCGCTACCCGGCAACCGCGTATCCATGGTGTGGTCGGTAAGCCCCGAAAAATCTGCACATCTGCTCGGACTGGAAAACGGTAACCTCGCCCGGGAAGTGGACGCTGCTGCGCAACACGTGCTCGGCAGCCTGAGCTGCATCACCGCGCCCGCGTCGTTTCCGCTGCGCTTGCTAACCCTGCCGCATATCACCGCGCAGCGACTGGCGCTGATTGGCGACGCTGCACACAACATGCATCCGTTAGCCGGACAGGGGGTCAACACCGGCTTTCGAGATGCGCGCCAGCTCGCACAATTGCTCATCGAACGCGGTGCCGTTACCGACTGCGGAGACGCGCAGCTATTGCGCCAATATGAACGAAAGCGCAAAGAGGACATCTACAGCATGCAAACCACTACCTACGCCTTGAAACATTTGTTCAACAATGATGTCCCATTGCTGCGTTCAGTACGCAACCTTGGACTCGCTGCAGCGAATACCCTCGTGCCGTTCAAGAAGCTGCTGATGCGCCACGCCCTCGATTAATCCAATGAAGTCCATAATGAAAACCTCCTTCCATGCGCAACCGTTTCACCCGCACCCTGCACCGCCAAGGCGACTGAAGAATTTCAGGGGTAGCTACACCAAGTTGTTTGGCAAGCCATTGAGCCTCGCCGTTTTGATCACGCTGTCCGCATTGACTTCGATCGCCCATGCCGGTGACAAGGAGATTCGCCAGTCGCTGCAGAACAAGTTTCCCGGCATCGGCAATCTCGAACACATTGTGCTCACCCCCTATTCCGGTCTTTACGAGGTGGTAATAGACGGCCAACTGCTGTACACCGATGCCAAGGGTTTGTACCTGTTTGATGGCAATGTGATCGATACCCAGACGCGCAGTAATTTGAGCGAAGAGCGCAAGCGTCATTTGTTCGCGATAGATTTCAGCACGCTGCCTCTGGAACTGGCGGTCAAGAAAGTGAAGGGCAATGGCAAGCGCAAGATGGCGCAATTTACCGATCCGAATTGCGGCTTTTGCCAGCGTCTGGAAAAGGAATTGAACGAAGTAACCGACGTCACGATATACAGTTTTCTGTACCCGATATTTCCCGGTTCCGACGAAATCGTGCGCAATGTACTGTGCTCAAAGAATCCGGCACAGGCCTGGGACAATTGGATGTTGAAGAGAATCGCACCGGAAAAAGGCAACTGCGACACGCCGCAAACCGAAAAGGTGCGCGCCTTGGGTCAAAAACTCCGGGTGAACGGTACGCCCAACATTATTTTCGAAAACGGAATTCAGATGCCGGGATACTTGCCGGCCGAACAACTTGAAAAACATCTCAACGAACCCGGCTGAATAAAGGCACTGGATCTCCGCCTTCGCGGAGATGGCAAGGCCGCCAATCAGGAACGTCCGTGCACATTTATTGGCGGCGCCACGCTTACTGTTTCCAACAAGCGTATTTCCAGATGAAACCCTCCAGACTGTCGGGTGCAATAGGTGCCCAACCCTGAGCGTCGGAATTATTGAATACCACCTTGCCGCCGCCCATATTTTCCGAGTGCCAGGAAAACGCAAGCAATCTACTGCGTCCCGAGCCGCACTCATATTCATTCAATGATCTGGCCGACAGGTAGCTTTGCCCGGTTGCGGATGTTTCCGCCTCGCTGAAGTCAAACAGACTCCACATTTCCACCCTGTCGCCGTTCTTGCGTATGCTCGACGGAACGGCGTAAGCAGTGATTCCGCTCTTGCTGTTGGCGACGCCGATAAACATATCAAACATGCGGTACTCGTTCTGGTACTTTCGGTTCAGCACCCGCACCGAATCGTTCGCGTCAAATACATAATTCTGCCCGGCAACGCTTACCGACAACTTCATCGGCAGTATGAGCTTGTCGGCGTGAAATACCAGACCACCCAACGCAATGCCCTGCGGAGGAATTCCCAGGCGACTCTTCAGCCAATACGCTTCCGCCCAGTCGCTACGGTCCCGGGCCGAATTTCGCCCGTCGTTATTGTTCGAAATCAACGAATCGATGACATCGCGGTTTGCACTTTCCTTGCGCTGTGCAGTAAGCCGGAGAAAAGCCGCTTTGCTATACGCCTTGATACCACTCTCTCGTGCATCCCGTAGCGTTGCGACGGGATTCAGACTCAATCTCCGGTCGCTCAGATTGGTAAAAACCAGCGAAAGGCGGACAAAATAGCCGTCATCGTCGGGCACTGCGATCATGCTGTAACTGACCTTGAGTTGATCGATAGTGATGCTTTGACTGGGATCAAGCTTGAAACTAAGTGACGGGACTTTCGTCGCCGGAGCTTCCTGGTCAGGTTCGGCGTTGCCTACGCTGACCTTGTCGGGCTTGGAAGCGGGAAGCGCGGTTGACGCGGCGCGTTCAGGCGGGATTAGTTCCGTCAACAAGGCGCATGAACTGAGCAGCAGTATCTGCCCGGCGAGCAATACCAGTTTGACTATGGCCTTCATTCCCGTCTTTCTAATTAGTTGACAGCCGTCAAGACGGCTAATTGCGCGACTCCCCGTTGTATTTTATCGCGATTTGCCGACACGACGCGTATTTGACCATATAATTTTATGCAGTATCTGCGCACGCTCCGTCAGCAACGCTGGAGCGTCCGGACGCAGCAGTGTTAGGGTGGCAAATACTTGACCACCGCACAAACTAATGACGCGCTAATTCATTCTGCCCAATGTACCGGCAGACGATAAGCCCCGATCAACCCTATCCGCGCTTAGCTATGAGCAACACGTACACACAGTGCCCGAAATGCGGCCACCGGCCCTCAATGCCGCAGGCGGACCGTGAACCTTGTCCTGCTTGCGGCATTTATGTCTTCAAGTGGGTTGACACGCGACGGGATTCCAACGCAACACACACCGGCCGACTGGAGAAGGCGTACCCTGGTTTCGAATCGGGTTCGCCCGGATCAATTCTGCAGCCGCTGGAAACGCTCGACGCAATGTCGTTTTACGGGCGTATTGCCGCGCTGATTCTGCTGGCAGCCTGGAGCTGGTTTTTGTTCGGCTACGACTACCGGTATGGAGAAATAAACGGCTCGTTCATGCACAACATTTTGCTGCCGGTACACGAAGCCGGGCATGTGCTGTTCATGCCATTTGGCGAATTCATGATGATCCTCGGCGGTAGCCTGTTTCAACTGGCCTTGCCAATTACCATCGGCGTTGCCTTTATCGTCAAGCAGCGCGATAACTTTGGTGCGGCGATCAGCGCGTGGTGGGCCAGCGTCAGTTTGATAGACCTGTCGCCTTATATTTATGACGCGCTGCACCCGCAATTAACGCTGGTTGGCGGGGGTACCGGTGAGACTCGCCCGCATGACTGGATTTATCTGTTGTCAACGATGGGGCAGTTGCGCAATGCGCAATTCTGGGGCGGCGCTGCACATGCGTGCGGTGGTTTGTTAATGATAGGCGCGCTGACGTGGGCTGGCGTGGTGCTTTGGCGCAGCCGCGAACACCTCGATCAACAGATGAAATGGAGGGATTGACAGGGTATCGAGCCGCAAATTGCCGCGACTCAACAAGAACTATTGGCTCAGCTTCGGCTCTGCGCCTCTGGGAAACAATACCCACATCTGACCGACCTGCTTCATCCTGCCCGCCAGCGTTCCCGCCAGGTCCCCGTAGCCCCAGAAAAAATCGCCGCGCACCGCACCGCGGATTGCGCCCCCGGTATCCTGCGCCAGCATCAAGCGGTTTAGCGGTGTCGTGGTACTGGGATAGGTCGTCGAAAGAAACACCGGCACCCCCAAAGGTATGGTGCGCGCATCCACCGCCAGGCTGTATTCGCTGGTCAATGGAACACCCAATGCACCGAGCGGCGCCGATAGTTCGCTGGGCAACTCACGGAAAAATATGTAGCTAGGATTTGACTCCAGCAAAGTCGCCAGTCTCTCCGGGTTTCTCTCGCCCCACGATTTAATGCTTTGCATCGACGCTTCTTCGAGTTTCATTTCGCCCGTGTCCACCAGGATCTTTCCGATTGAGGCATAGGGGCGACCATTCTGCTCCGCGTACCCTACTTTCATCAGGCTGCCATCGGCCAATTCGATCCGCCCTGAACCCTGAATCTGCAAGAAGAACAGATCTACCGCGTTGTCTACCCAGAACAGTTCGCGGCCCTGCAGAGGAGCCTTGCCGCTATCGATATCGGCGCGGTCAAAATAAGGAACAACGCGCTTGCCCTGCAGCCTCCCGCGCAAACGCAAATCCTTCAATTGCGGATAGACTGCGCTCAAGTCTATGGTGAGCAGGTCATCCGGGACGCCATACAACGGATAGCGAAATCGGTCTGTTTTGACGCGACTGCCAAATAGTCTGGGTTCGTAGTATCCGGTGATCAATCCCTGCGACGTACCGTCCGGATTGTAGACCTGGTATGGAACAAAGCTTTCTTCGAAAAATGCACGCAGGGAATTGTTGTCGGCTAAGCCCAGTTCGCTGGCTTTCAAACACGGCGACTGCCATGCTGGCCGGCCTTTCAGTGCACTACAACTTTGCGTAAACGCCGCCCACGCTGGCTGCAGATCGGTGGTCTGCCATTCCGGCAGCATTTCCCACTTGCTGACGGCAAACGGTGCATACGGAATGATGTCCTCTGGCCGCGGCTTGACCGACGTGCAGGCAGCGACAAACAGCAACAGCAACAGCGGGTTTTTGATCAGGCGTCGGACTAAACTTGAGGGCGGGTCAGACAGGCAGCTAATGCAGGACACGAGGGACACTCAAAACGAACTGCGGTATTTCTATATCAAACTCGCGGCCGTCTTCAGCCTGCATCTGGTAACTGCCGCGCATCGTGCCAACCTGCGTAGCCAGCACCGTGCCACTGGTATATTCGAAACTCTGACTGGGTTTCAGCAACGGTTGCTCGCCGACCACACCCTGCCCGCGCACTTCCTGTACATGACTGTTTGCGTCGGTGATGATCCAGTGCCGGCTGATGAGCTTGGCCGGGACGTCGCCGAGATTGGTGATGGTAATGGTGTAGGAAAATACGAAACGGTTGCCCGCCTCATCAGATTGCTCGGGGAGATAACTCACCTGCGTTTTTATATCTATGCCATGCGGCTCAATTTTTTCCATGCGTTGCATTTGAACCGATTTCGGCCTCCATCGCAAGAGCTGCGCCGCGCTTTTGTGCTAATCTTGACAAGTATTTTTTCAGAATAAACAAAACATGAACGGATATTTGAAACGCGTCCTGAACGCCCGCGTCTATGACGTCGCGGTTGAAACGCCGCTGGAAGTTGCGCCCAATCTCTCGGCCAGAACGGGAAACACGGTATTGCTCAAGCGCGAGGACATGCAACCGGTGTTCTCGTTCAAATTGCGCGGTGCCTACAACAAGATGGCGCAACTTACGCCCGAGCAGCTCAAGCGCGGAGTTATTGCTGCGTCAGCTGGAAATCACGCGCAGGGCGTGGCGCTGAGCGCGCAAAAGCTCGGCTGCAATGCCACCATCGTGATGCCCACCACCACCCCGCAAATCAAGGTCGACGCGGTAAAAGCACGCGGTGCGAAAGTGGTGTTGCATGGCGATTCGTACTCCGACGCCTACCAGCACGCGCTGACACTGGAAGTGCAAAGCGGCATGACTTTTGTTCATCCCTACGATGACCCCGACGTGATCGCCGGACAGGGCACCATCGGCATGGAAATACTGCGCCAGCATACGCAGCCGATACACGCGATTTTCGTCGCGATCGGCGGCGGCGGATTGATATCCGGCGTGGCGGCCTACGTCAAGCATTTGCGCCCCGAGATCAAGGTCATAGGGGTACAACCGGTAGACTCCGATGCCATGTATCGTTCGCTGAAAGCCAAGCGCCGCATCACCCTCGATCATGTCGGCCTGTTTGCCGACGGCGTCGCCGTCAAGCAGGTCGGCAAGGAAACCTTCCGTCTGTGCCGCAAACTGATCGACGAAATCGTGCTGGTGGATACTGACACTGCCTGTGCCGCGCTCAAGGACGTGTTCGAAGACACCCGCTCCATCCTTGAGCCGGCCGGTGCGCTCGCCATCGCCGGGGCCAAGTTGTATGCAGCCCGTGAGAAACTGAAAGGCGCCACGCTGGTCGCGATCGCCAGCGGCGCCAACATGAACTTCGACCGCCTGCGCTTCATCGCCGAACGCGCCGAAATCGGCGAACAGCGCGAGGCACTGCTCGCGGTAACAATTCCGGAAACGCCCGGCAGCTTCCGCAAGTTTTGCGCACTTCTCGGCAAGCGCAATATCACCGAATTCAATTATCGTTACGCCGACTCAAAGGCTGCTCGGGTATTCGTCGGGATCCAGGTGCGAGACAAGTCTGAAACCAATGAACTGGTCGACAAGCTGCAGCGCAGCAAGCTGGCGACACTCAACCTGTCCGACAACGAAATGGCCAAACTGCATTTGCGCCATCTGGTGGGCGGCCACGCGCCGGAAGCCAAGGATGAAATCGTATTCCGTTTCGAGTTTCCGGAACGACCCGGTGCACTGATGAATTTTCTCAACAGCATGAACCACAACTGGAACATCTCATTGTTTCACTACCGGAATCATGGTGCCGATGCCGGGCGCGTGCTGATCGGCATGCAGGTGCCCAATCATGACAAGAATGCCCTGCGCAAATTCCTCGACTCGCTGGGCTATCGCTACTGGGATGAAAGCGGCAATCCGGCGTATCGCTTGTTTCTGGGTTAAGTCGCAATGCCGGCTTCTGCGCAGCAGTCAAAATCAAGAATCCGCCAGGAAGTGCTGTCTCAGAGGGCACAAATGTTGCCGGAAATGCGCACGAAATCCTGCGAGCAGATCGCTGAACGTCTGTCGCAACTTCCGCAGTACCGATCAGCGACCACGGTGCTCGGCTACATGAACTACGACACGGAGTTCGCCAGTGACATTTTGGTGGCGCGTGCCTTGATAGACGGAAAACGCGTTGCGCTACCGCGTGTGAATCGGGTCACCGACCAGCTCGATTTATACTGGGTGAACGATCTGGAACTTCAAGTGGCACCCGGATCGTGGGGAATACGCGAACCTGTAGTTGAACAGTGTGAACGGTTAAATTCACTAAATGAGGTAGAATTCGCCCTGTTGCCGGGTGTCGCATTTTGTCGGGACGGCTCGCGACTGGGCTATGGCGGCGGATATTATGACAAGCTGCTGGCAGCACCAATCGGAGGATTTAAAACTAGAAAACCCGCTTTGGTCGCCGCCGCCTTCTCGCTGCAAATTGTCGAGACACTACCGCAACTGCTCACCGACGTGAAAGTGGAATGGATAGTTACCGAGCACGAAATCATTGATTGCGGATGTTGAAGCAATCCGGTTCGCGCGGAAGCCGCAAGAAACTGCAAGTGGAATTTACCTGGCAAGCAACATTCCAAACAGATTATGCATTACTACGGAGAGAGCCTAACAATGCCGTCAATACCCGACTATGATCCACTAGAAACGCAGGAATGGCTGGACGCCCTTCAATCGGTACTGGAAAGCGAAGGAGCGGATCGCGCCCACTTTCTGCTGGATCAGCTGATCCACCATGCTCGTATGGCCGGCGACGACATGCCTGTCAGCGCGACTACGCCATATCTCAACACCATATCACTGGACAAGGAAGAGCGCTCTAGCGGCAACCATGAACTGGAACATCGCATACGTGCGCTGATGCGCTGGAACGCGATGGTTATCGTGCTGAATGCCAACAAGGAATCGTCAGAACTGGGCGGACATATCGCCAGCTTCGCATCGGCCGCAACCCTGTATGACGTCGGTTTCAACCATTTCTTCCGCGGCAAGAACGACACCCATGGTGGCGATCTGGTGTACTTCCAGGGACATTCGTCACCCGGCATCTACGCGCGCGCCTTCATGGAAGGACGCCTTAGCGAGGCGCAACTCTACAAGTTCCGCCAGGAAGTGGACGGCGACGGTCTGTCGTCCTATCCGCATCCGTGGCTGATGCCGAGCTTTTGGCAGTTCCCCACGGTCTCGATGGGTCTGGGTCCATTGATGGCGATCTATCAGGCGCGCTTCATGCGCTACCTGCAACACCGCGGACTGGCTCAGACCGATGGACGCAAGGTGTGGGCTTACCTGGGCGACGGCGAGACCGACGAACCGGAATCTCTGGGTGCGATATCCATGGCTGGCAGGGAAAGACTGGACAATCTGATTTTTGTCATCAACTGCAACCTGCAGCGTCTCGACGGCCCGGTGCGCGGTAACGGCAAAATCATCCAGGAACTGGAAGGGGTGTTTCGCGGTGCAGGCTGGAACGTCATCAAGGTTATCTGGGGCGGCAAATGGGACCGGTTGCTGGCGAAAGACAAAAGCGGACTGCTGCTGAAGCGCATGGAAGAAGCGGTTGACGGCGAGTATCAAACTTATAAATCCAAAGATGGTGCGTATGTGCGCCAGCACTTCTTTGGTAAATATCCGGAGCTGCTGGAGCTGGTTGCCGACATGTCCGACGCCGAAATATGGCGCCTGAACCGCGGCGGTCACGACCCGCACAAAGTTTTCGCGGCCTATTCTGCTGCGGCCAAACACAAGGGGCAACCGACCGTGATTCTCGCCAAGACGGTAAAGGGCTACGGCATGGGCGAAGCCGGTGAAGGACAGAACATCACCCACCAGCAGAAGAAAGTTGGTTTCGAGCCACTGCGCAAATTCCGCGACCGCTTCAACATCCCGGTTACCGACGAGCAACTGCCGAAACTGCCGTTTGTGCGTCCTGCCGAAGACAGCCAGGAAATGAAATATCTGCGCGAACGCGGCGCCGCAATGGGGACCATCCCGGAACGCAAACCGATCGCGAAGATCCTGCAAATACCCGAACTTTCCGCATTTGACGCGCTGCTCAAGGACAGCGAAGGACGGGAATTTTCGACAACAATGGCATTCGTACGTTTGCTTGGCGTGCTGGTAAAAGACAAGAATATCGGCAAGAAGATCGTGCCCATCGTTCCGGACGAATCGCGCACTTTCGGTATGGAAGGCATGTTCCGCCAACTCGGCATCTTCTCGCAGGTCGGCCAGCTGTACACGCCGCAGGACGCGGACCAGCTGATGTTCTACAAGGAAGACAAGACCGGGCAGATACTGCAGGAAGGCATCAACGAGGCGGGCGGCATGGCCGACTGGTTGGCGGCGGCGACTGCCTATGCCAATCACGGCGTCGCGATGATTCCGTTCTATATTTTCTACTCAATGTTCGGCTTCCAGCGTATCGGCGACCTTGCCTGGGCAGCGGGCGACTTGCGCGCTCGCGGCTTCCTGCTCGGAGGAACCGCAGGACGTACTACGCTGAACGGCGAAGGGCTGCAGCACCAGGACGGCCATAGCCATCTGATGGCGGCGACCATTCCCAACTGTCACTCCTACGATCCGGCATTTGCCTATGAGCTGGCGGTGATAGTGCAGGATGGCATGCGTCGCATGTATGCCGAGCAACAGGACGTCTTCTACTACCTCACGGTAATGAATGAGAATTACGTGCATCCGGCGATGCCCAAGGGCACCGAAGAGGGCATCATCAAGGGCATGTACCGATTCAGCGCGAGCAAGGCGAAAGCAAAACACAAGGTTCAATTGCTGGGTAGTGGCACCATCCTGCGCGAAGTTATCGAGGCAGCCGCGCTACTGGAAAAGGATTTCGGCGTGGCCGCGGATGTGTGGAGTGTAACCAGCTTCAACGAGCTGCGCCGCGACGGCATCGACTGCGAGCGCTGGAACATGATGCATCCTGAGGCAAAGCAGGCTCGCGGCAGTTATGTCGAGCAATGTCTGAGCGACGAAAGTACGCCGGTCATCGCCGCCACCGACTACATACGCGCCTATGCCGAGCAAATACGCCCGTATATCAAGGCACCATACAAGACACTTGGAACAGACGGTTTCGGTCGCTCGGATACGCGCAAGAAGCTGCGCCATTTCTTCGAGGTTGATCGCTACTACGTCGCGGTCGCAGCGCTGAAATCACTTGCCGATTCCGGCACGATACCGGCAAGCACGGTCAGCAAGGCGATAAAACTGTACAAGATCAACCCCGACAAACCGAACCCGACTACGGTTTAAGCGCGAGGAGAACAGTGTGGCAGAAATAAGAAATGTGGTAGTTCCCGACATCGGCGACTACAAGGATGTCAGCATTATCGAAGTAATGGTCAAAGCCGGTGATCAGATCAACGCTGAGGACAATCTGATTACGCTCGAAACCGACAAGGCCGCGATGGATGTTCCCTCACCCTGCGGCGGCAAGATCAAAGAGCTCAAAGTTATGGTTGGTGACAAGGTTTCGCAAGGTTCGCTTATCTTGCTGATCGAATGCACCGATGCCGCAGCGGCAAAAAAGAGTAGCGAGCCGACCGTTGCTCCGCCATCACCCGCACCTGTGTCTGCCCCACTCACTGCAAAACCCGGCACGACGGTAAAGCCGGCACCGGACGCACAGGCTGTCGAAGCATCCGGCAACAAGGCACATGCCAGTCCCGGTGTGCGCCGTTTCGCACGTGAACTTGGCGTTCAAGTCGCACAGATCAAGGGCAGCGGCGAGAAAGGACGCGTAACCAAAGATGACGTGCAGAACTTTGTCAAGACTGCGCTGACCCAACCGCGCGATACTTCCGGTGGAGGCGGTCTGCAGGTGCTTGCGATGCCTGCAATCGATTTCGCCAAGTTTGGCCCCATCGAGTCAAAGCCGCTGTCGCGCATCAAGAAGATTTCCGGCGCCAACCTGCACCGCAACTGGGTAACCGTCCCTCATGTAACGCAATTTGACGAGGCCGACATCACCGAGATGGAAGCGTTTCGCCATGAACTCAACGACGAACATCGCCAGGCTGGCCTGAAAATTACGCCACTCGCGTTCATGCTCAAAGCGGTCGTGGTTGCGCTGCAGAAGTACCCGGAATTCAATGCGTCGCTGGATGCCAGCGGCGAGAATCTGGTACTCAAACAATACTTTCACATCGGCGTTGCGGTCGATACACCGGATGGTTTGATGGTTCCGGTGCTGCGCGACGTAGACAAGAAGGGTATCGTGCAACTCGCCAAGGAACTCGGCGAAATCAGCGTGCGGGCGCGCGAAAAGAAGATCACCGCTACGGAAATGCAGGGCGGTTGTTTCTCGATTTCCAGTCTGGGCGGAATAGGCGGTACTGCGTTCACGCCGATTATCAATGCGCCTGAACTCGCAATCCTCGGAGTATCCAAGGCCAGCATCAAGCCGATGCATCAGGATGACACGTTTGTCGCGCGCCTGATGTTGCCGTTGTCGCTATCCTATGACCACCGCGTGATAGACGGCGCTGCGGCGGCACGTTTCATCGTTTTCCTGTCGAAAGCGCTGGCGGATACCCGGCGACTGGCACTTTAATCTGTGGACCCGCAGGCAATTGGCATATTAGGTGGAACCTTCGACCCGATCCATTATGGTCACCTGCGCTTGGCGGAGGAAATGCTGGGGCTGGCAAACCTCCGGCAGATCCGCCTGATTCCGACCGGTACACCGCCGCACCGCAGCGCGCCGCACGCCTCGGCACAACACCGCAGCGCGATGGTAAAACTGGCAATCGCCGATCAGCCGAATTTCGTTCTGGACGAGCGCGAAGTATTGCGCACCAGCAAATGCTATACGGTGGAAACGCTGCGCGAATTGCGTGCAGAGCTGGGTCAAGAACAACCGCTGTGCCTGCTGATGGGCGGCGACGCCTTTCTCGATTTGCATACCTGGCACCGGTGGGAGCAACTGTTCGGTCTGGCGCACATTGTCGTCGGCTTTCGCCCCGGCTATACACTGGAAGAACGCATACATACCGCTAGCGCAGAATTGCAGCGCCATTACCGGCAACGCCTTTGCTCCGCAGAGGCAATGTCCCACCAACCTTGCGGCGGCATTTCCGAACTGGCGATTCCCAAGCTGGAAATTTCCGCCACCCTGATTCGCGACCGCGTGGCACACGATCGCAGCATCCGCTATCTGCTGCCGAATTCGGTAGCCAACTATATTCATCAACATAAACTGTACGCACCATGCTAAATACCGAACAAAAAATCAAAGCCATCGTCGACGCACTTGAAGACATCAAGGCCACCAACATTACCGTGATCGACACCAGCAAACTCAGCTCGCTGTTTGACAGCATGATCATCGCCAGCGCAACGTCCAAACGCCAAACCCATGCGCTGGCGGACAACGTGGTGGTCAAACTCAAGGAACTCGGCGAGGAAATACTGGGTCGCGAGGGTGAAGACAGCGGCGAGTGGATACTGGTAGACCTGAACGAGATTTTGGTGCACATCATGCAACCGGCGGTCCGGGAATATTACAATCTGGAGGAATTGTGGAGCAAGGCGCAGGCTGCACGACCCAAACTGGCCAAGGCGCCGGAATAGAGGTTCTGACACTGCAGCAGCGAAGCAATGAAACTCATCATCGCCTCGGTCGGAAATCGGATGCCGGAATGGATCACAACGGGGTTCAACGAGTACGCCAAGCGCATGCCCCGTGAGGCAAGAATTGAACTGGTGGAGATCAAGCCCGAGCCGCGCACTACCGGCAAGACCGTTGCACAAATCATGGCCGCAGAGGCGCAACGCATACTGTCCGCGTTGCCCGAACACAGTTTGCGTATCGCGCTGGATGAGCATGGCACACAGCCCACCACTAAAATGCTGGCAGATCAAATGCGCGAATGGATGGGTGCCGGGCACGACGTGGCCTTTATCATCGGCGGTGCAGACGGATTGCATGCCTCGCTCAAACAACAGGCCGGGCAACTGCTGGCGCTTTCCTCATTGACTCTGCCGCATGCAATGGTCAGGGTATTGCTGGCCGAGCAGTTGTATCGGGCGCACAGCCTGCTGCACAATCATCCCTACCACCGGGAGTAGCGATGTTCTACTACGTGACAAATTTGAGCAAGCACCCGGGCTACTGCCTGACGACTGGTTCGGATCAGGCGTCTGCAGTTGCGTGGTGCATATGTTCTCGTTCATGTGCTTGCAATGCGCCATCAACTTGTCATTTCTTATAGGATAGGACCATGCGCATACTCGAACCCCGCATCTACCTCGCCTCGCAAAGCCCGCGACGGCGCGAATTGCTCAAGCAGATAGGAGTGAATTTCGAGGTGATATTGTTGCGCCAAGATCACCGGCGCAAAATAGATATTGACGAAACACCGCTTGCCGAGGAGCTGCCGGAAGTTTATGTGCAACGCATTTCCAGGGAAAAGGCGATTGTCGGATGGAGATCACTGGGCTCCCGCAGCATGCCGCCGTTTCCCGTCCTTGCCGCGGATACCACGGTCACGCTGGATGGAAAAATATTCGGCAAACCGGAAAATGCCGAACATGCCAGCACCATGCTGCTGCAGTTTTCCGGGCGGGAACATCAGGTGCACAGCGCCGTGGCAATAGCAATGAACGATCATGTTGAAGTGGTTGTTTCGACTTCCAAGGTGCGCTTTGCCGAGCTGGACGAAGACCGCATACGCCGCTACCTGCTGTCTGGCGAATTCATCGACAAGGCGGGCGGTTATGCGATCCAGGGTCTGGCCGGTGCGTTCATCGAACACCTGTCCGGCAGCTACTCCGGCGTAATGGGGTTGCCGCTATTTGAAACGGTGCAATTGCTGCGACGCTTTAACTGCCCCACACCGTAAAGGTTATCCATGAGCGAAGAAATCCTCATCAACGTCACGCCGCAGGAAACGCGCGTCGCCGTCATGCAGCTCGGTGTGGTGCAGGACATGTATATCGAGCGGGCACGCAGTCGCGGTATCGTGAGCAATGTCTATTTTGGCAAAGTGCTGCGCATCTTGCCCGGCATGCAATCCGCATTCATAGACATCGGCCTTGATCGTTCGGCGTTTCTGCATGTGGCCGACATCTGGGAAAACAACGCATACGGCGAGCCGGAAAAACCGATCGAAAAGGTGCTCCATGAAGGCCAGACATTGCTGGTCCAGGTCATCAAGGAACCAATAGGAAGCAAAGGCGCGCGACTTTCCACGCAGCTCAGCGTTGCCGGAAGATTGTTGGTATATCTGCCTCAGGAAACACATATCGGCGTGTCGCAGCGCATTGAGAATACCGAACAACGCGAAGCGTTACGCGACAAGCTGCACAACATGCTGCCCGCCGAACATAGCGGGGGCTACATCATCCGCACGGTTGTGGAAGCTGCGACTGACCCGGATTTCCTGGCCGACATCGTTTACCTGGACAAGCTCTGGGCTAATCTGCAGGCTGCCGCAAAAACTGCCAGTGCCCCACAATTGCTCTATCAGGAGCTGGACATCAGTTTACGGGTGCTGCGTGATTTTGTTGCTACAGACACCACGCGCATCCTGATTGACTCGCGCACCACCTATCAAAAGATGGTCGAGTTCGCCCAGGCGTACCATCCCGCGGCAGTCGAATATCTGGAGAACTATTCCAGCGTGCGACCACTTTTTGATCTGTATAACGTGGAGGAGGAAATCGAGCGCGCCCTTTCCAAGCGCGTCGACCTGAAATCCGGGGGTTACCTGATTATCGACCAGACCGAGGCGATGACTACGGTAGACGTCAACACCGGCGGGTTTGTCGGGCTGCGCAATTTCGACGACACCATATTCAAAACCAATCTCGAAGCAACGCAAGTCATTGCCCGCCAACTGCGACTGCGCAATCTCGGCGGTATCATTATCTGCGACTTCATCGATATGGATAACCAGGAACACCGCGACGTGGTGCTGGAGGAATTCCGCAAGGCGCTGGCCCGCGATCACACACGAATCACGGTAAACGGATTTTCTTCTCTGGGACTGCTGGAGATGACACGCAAACGCACCCGCGAAAGTCTCGCGCACGTCTTGTGTGAGCCCTGCCCGACTTGTCAGGGTCGCGGAGAAGTGAAGACGGCGCAGACAATATGCTATGAAATCCTGCGCGAAATATTGCGTGAGGCACGCCAGTTCAATGCGCGCGAATACCGGATACTGGCATCGCAGCAAGTTGTCGACCAGTTCCTTGATGAAGAATCGCAGGCGCTCGCAGAACTTTCAGAGTTTATCGACAAACCGATATCGATGCAGGTGGAAACGTTGTACAGTCAGGAGCAGTACGACGTAATTCTGATGTGACGCTCGCGCGCGGAGTTGCAGACCGTGCCCGCCCCTAATTAAAGCAGTGTTTGAATGCGCCATGGCTGTTCGTCGACCAAACCGGTCAGTCGCGCTCTTGTGTCGGAACCAGCAGGTCACGAATTGCCGGATTCAATAAACGAAAAACTAATATTCGAATTGAAATCGAGTTGTCTGGAAGTGGACAGTGGTGACCATTTGCATAACGACACATTCCGGATAGTCGGTTTTCCCTAAAGCAGAACGTCAACATAAAAGTAAGGCGCGTCCCGCTTGACTGCCGGGTTCAGGTCGTAGCTCGCTTCGCGATCACGACCTAACCTTAATCGTTCTAAATCAACATCCGCAAATCTCCACAATTTTTGTCTCTGATGATGTCCCTTCGAGCGCAACTTGAGTGTGCCAACCCAGCAGCTACCTTCTGAAGGCGGCCAGTGTATCGATAGCGTCAACACGCCAGCCTAATTGCGTTTGCTCAAGGCAACTTTCCCGGCCTCAAATAAGATCAACATCCCTGCGCCACAGCTGAAGGCTATAAGCCAATGCTGGATCGATGGAGCCTTGAAGGAGAATGGCTCTGCAATGATCGGGACACTTGTGATGACGATCAATCCCAGCAATGTTCCGGCTAGTACCCAAGTTCCAACTGAGGACAAACCGGCAAACATTTCGCGCCAGCCCGGTTGCGGGGAGCGGCTTGGAAAGATCAAAGCGGCATTTGCTGCAACAAGAACAATGAAAGCCAATGCCCGAGCTTCTTCCGCCATGGCATTGTTTGAAAGGAACCACCAGTAGGTCGTACCGGCAGCCAGCGTAACCAGGGTTCCCTGAGCCAGGCTCAAAGCAAATTGAGGGAGCGAAACCAGAGCTTCGGCATGAGATCGCGGCGGCTGTTGCATCAGATTCGAACTGCCTTCCTCTGCTTCGAAAACGATAGAACAGGCCGGGTCAATAATCAGTTCCAGAAAGGCGATGTGAATTGGCGCCAGAATCAGTGGTAGCCCGAAGAATAAGGGCATAATAGACAGTCCGATGATCGGGATGTGCACGGCCAGTGTGTACACCATCGCCTGGCGCAAGTTGGCGAAGATGCGCCGACCCAGACGAATAGCCGCGACGATAGCGCTGAAGTCATCTTCGAGCAGCACCAGAGATGCCGCTTCGCGCGCGACATCGGTGCCGCGCTTGCCCATAGCGATGCCGATGTGAGCAGCCTTTAGAGCCGGGGCATCGTTCACGCCGTCGCCCGTCATGGCGACCACTTCGCCGTTGGTCTTGAGAGCTTCGACGATGTTGAGCTTCTGTTGCGGTGTGACCCGGGCAAAAACATTCACCGATGCGATACGTCGTGCAAGGGTCGCTGTGTCCATTGCGGCTAACTCGTCGCCCGTCAGCAACGTGCTGCTATCAATACCGGCTCCGGCTGCAATGGCGCGTGCGGTCCGCGGATGATCGCCAGTGATCATGACGACGCGGATTCCGGCGCGATGGCATTCGGCGACTGCACTAGCTACTTCAGGGCGCAATGGATCGGCCAGCCCCACCAGTCCGACGAACTCGAAATCGAAGTCATGCTGAATGTCTGGCCAGTCTTGGTCGACACTGTACTTCGCCTTGGCCACGCCCAGCACGCGCAATCCCTGATCCGCCATGAGTTCTGCATTCCGGCTCATGTGCTGCCGTGCTTCCTCAGCCATATGGCAAAGGTCGGCGATCGCTTCAGGTGCACCCTTGGTGGCGACAACATCGTGCCTTCCTGAATCATTTCGCCACAGATGCGACATGGCGAACAGTTTCGGTGAAAGTTCATACTCCCGTGCCAGCGTCCAATCCGGATGCAAGTGTTCCGTGTTGGCGAGATATTCACGAGCAAAAACGTGGAATGCGAGTTCCATCGGATCATGCGGATCGATTTCACTGGCCAGCACTGTATATTCCAGCAACTCGTGATAGACCTCGGGCAATTCACTGCCGGTGAGCTTGCTCGTTTCCAGCAGTTGTCCGCTGACGGACAGTGCCGTCACCGTCATTCGGTTCTGGGTTAGCGTCCCGGTCTTGTCCACGCACAGCACCGTCGTTTCTCCCAGCGTTTCAATGGCGTTCAGGCGCCGTGTCAATACGCGCTGGGTGGCGATGCGACGCGCACCCAGGGCAAGAAAGACGATCATAATGACCGGGAATTCCTGCGGCAGAATACCCATCGCTAGCGTGATACCCGCAAGCAGACCGTTGAGCCAGCCACCGCGCAGCGTCCAGTAGAGAAGTGCCAACGTGAGGCACAATCCGATACCGATTAGCGCGAGACGCTTGGTCAGCAGGCCGATCTCGTCTCGTAATGGGGAAGTTTCGATGGTGATGCTTTGCAACGATTTGCCGATGCGCCCCAGCTCGGTTCCACCGCCTATGGCGGTGACGCGGATCAGACCTTGGCCGCGCACGATTAAGGTTCCGGCAAAGACTTGGGTATTATCCGCGAACTTGGTTACAGCTACGGATTCACCCGTGAGCAACGATTCGTCCGCTGCAAGTTCGTGCGCTTGCAACACGCGCCCATCTGCGGGGACGCGATCGCCCTCGACCAAGATAAGTATATCGTCGCGCACCACCTCGCGTCCGGGAATGCGCGTCGGCTCACTGTCTCGTATCACAAGCGCACGCGGACTGGAAAGGTCGCGCAAAGCTTCAAGAGCGTTCTCGGTACGCCGCTCTTGCAGGATCGTGACGACCATGATGATGACGACGAAGCCGAGCAAAACCATCGCCTCATGCGGATCGCCCATCGCAAGATAGATGGCGCCTGCACCCAGTAGCAGCAGAAACATCGGCTCCCGCGCCACTTCGCTTGCAATGGCGAACAAGGTGCGACGCTGGTCCGTGCCAAGTTCGTTCGTTCCCTCGGCAGCCAAACGGGCTGCAGCATCTTTGTGACTCAAGCCAGATGGAAACTCAGAAGTCATATTCGTTAAAAAGAACCGGTAATTGTCTGGGTGCGGTGGAATAACTATCGCGAATTCGCACTAGCATTGTTTACTTCATGTTTTGCCGGCAAGTGGTTTCATTATATGACGCGGCGTATACTAATCGGTATGAACTTGCGTGGAGGAGACGTATGCGTCGCGGATTAATATTCATCGTGCTATCTATTATGACTAACGGCAGTGCCGCTTCAGAAGCGCAAGCATTGATTGTTCCTCAACGAGGTGAATTGTTGTATTCAACCCATTGCGTTGCATGCCACAGTTCTCAGATACATTGGCGTGACAAAATTATTGCCAAAGACTACCAAAGGCTTCTTATCGAAGTTGATCGCTGGCAGAAATTGTCAAAGCTTGGGTGGAACAGTGAAGATACTTCATCTGTGGCTCGATACATCAATGCCCTTCACTATCACTATGGTGTGTCGCCGAAGTGACTTAAATGTGTAAATTGGGCGACCAAAGAAATGAAATTTCTAATTGAGCCCACGAATGAAGAGCTGGGCTGACTACGCCAAAGAAAGAAAAGCTCAGAATTTCTAGTCTTCCATGTCACGATATGCACTCCTTTGGTTTAGCTGCAGGTCGTGGTGTCCAGTTTTTGGATGACGAGATGATAGTTTTGGTAGTGGCAAACATGCAGGATGCGGCCAGTTGTTCCAAGAGGGGTAAGACCATGTTCTCCATTTGCGGCGTTACAGGCCAGACTTTCCGAGGCACGCTTGAACAGTTGAATCAGGTACAGCGTGTGATGCCCTCCCGCCACGTGCGCGGCATCAATCGAGAGGGTGAAGAAGTTGGCGTCGCAGTCACTACGTCTGAGTATTTGAATGCTTTCCCAGTCGATCAAGGGCTGGCCGTTAAAGCCTATCGCAGCATGCTGCCTAGAGAATTGGAGCGAGGCCCGCTTTATCATGCCAGGCAGGTGATGCATACACCGGTACTTACTGCGCGCGAGGACGATCCAGTCGAGTTGGTCTGGAATATGTTGGTCGAGCATGGCATTCGACAGGTTCCAATAGTCAACTCAAGCAACCGCTTAGTGGGTCTCGTGCATGATCGCGATCTACTCACGGTACTCAACGTTGAAAATGATCAGGTGCGCGATGTAATGAGAAAAACCTCAGCCGATGTAATGCGCACTCCAGCGGTTGCTGCGGCTCCCATCACCGACATCCGCCGTATTGTGCGTGTCATGTTGAACTATGGGTTAGGAGGAGTACCTGTTTTGGATGAGCGCGAGGATATGATTGGATTCGTATCACGTGGCGATATTCTGAGGACAGTCATCACTGACCCGCCTTTGAGTCTTTGGGTATAGTGAAATATTGAACGTCCTCATTTTGCTGCTCTGGATTGCGTCTGGCATCGTGCTACGAATAGGGAATTATCGACCACAACCAGTAAGTCAACGGCAGGGATTGCAATTTGTTAAGCTTAGAAAGCCACGCTGATGGATGCAAGTGTCGGAACAGCTGCAATTTCCCCCGCGGTGTCGACTATAAGCGGTGGACGCAAAAACCTTGATAAAAAAATGAACAACATTCACCATCTCTCCTCTCAATCAGTGCTTGAGGCTATCGCTTCGGACACAAAAGGATTGAGCCATGCCGAGGCTGCAGCGCGCCTTGCCAAGCATGGTGCTAACCAGCTCACTCCGCCAAATCGGCGTGGCCCACTGCTGCGTTTCCTGCTGCAGTTCCATAACGTGCTGATCTACGTGCTATTGGCCTCGGCGGGTGTCACCGCTTTGCTCGCGCACTGGGTAGATACCAGCGTGATCATAGGTGTAGTAGTCATCAACGCCTTCATCGGCTTTATTCAGGAAGGCAAGGCGGAAAGGGCGATGGATGCCATCCGCCGTATGCTTTCTCCCGAAGCGACCGTGTTGCGAGAGGGCAAACGCGACGTGATTCCGGCCGAGGCGCTAGTTCCCGGCGACATCGTGCTATTGCAATCCGGCGACAAAGTGCCCGCCGATCTGCGACTGTTGAACGTGAAGAATCTGCGCATCGAAGAGGCCGCGCTGACCGGCGAGTCCACCGGCGTGGAAAAGAACAGCGACGCCGTAGACGCGCAAGCCGTGGTTGGCGAGCGCTACTGCATGGCGTATTCGAGCACGCTGGTGGTATATGGTCAGGGTACGGGCGTAGTGGTCGGCACGGCGGACGATACCGAGATCGGTCGCATCAGCACCATGCTGGACGAAGTGGAGTCCATGACCACGCCGCTGTTGCGTCAGATGGAAGTGTTCGGGCGATGGCTGACAGCAGTCATCATGACGTTGGCAGCCATCACATTCCTGTTCGGTTGGCTGGTACACCAGTTCGGCATCGGCGACATGTTCGTCGCCGCCGTGAGCATGGCGGTGGCCGCGATCCCGGAAGGCTTGCCTGCCGTGCTCACCATTACGCTGGCGCTGGGTGTGCAGCGCATGGCAAAACGTAGCGCAATCATCCGACGCCTACCGGCTGTCGAGGCGTTGGGTTCGGTGTCAGTGATCTGCACCGACAAGACCGGCACGCTCACGCGCAACGAGATGATGGTGCAGCGCGTGCTCACGGCAGCGCAGGCATACGAAGTGCGCGGCGGCGGCTATGCGCCTCATGGCGGATTCTCTATCGACGGCAATGATGTTTCCATCCTGGAGCATACAACCGCACTCAATTTGCTGCGCGCTGGTTTGCTATGCAACGAGGCCACGCTGCGCGAGACAGAGGGCGCATGGACTATCACCGGCGACCCCACCGAGGGTGCACTCGTCACGCTGGCAAGGAAAGCCGGACTCGATCCCGTGTACGAACACGAATCGCTGCCGCGCACCGACCTCATTCCCTTTGAGTCCGAACATCGCTTTATGGCGACCCTACATCACGACCATGCCGGACATGCTTTCATCTACGTTAAGGGCGCGGTGGAGCAGGTGCTGGCGATGTGCGAGCGGCAGCGAGGCAAGGACGCGGATGCGCCGCTCGATCTGCCCCACTGGCACCGAAAAATGGCCGAGACCGGCGCATTGGGTCAGCGCGTGCTGGCACTGGCGGTGAAGCGCATCGACAGCACACAGCGCGAATTGAACTTCATTGACACGAAAGACGGCTACACCCTGCTCGGCATGGTCGGCATCACCGATCCGCCGCGAGATGAAGCCATTGCCGCCGTGCGTGACTGCGTTGCTGCGGGTATACGGGTCAAGATGATTACCGGCGATCACGCTGAGACGGCACGCGCTATCGCCGCACAGATCGGCATCGGCAATGGGCAGGTACTCAGTGGCAACGAACTCGATGCGCTGGATGAAGCGGCTTTGCGCAAGGCCGTTCAGGAAGTTGATGTGTTTGCGCGCGCCAGCCCGGAGCACAAGCTACGTTTGGTTACTGCCCTACAATCAAACGGCGAGATCGTCGCCATGACCGGCGATGGTGTGAATGATGCGCCGGCACTTAAGCGTGCCGACATTGGAGTAGCGATGGGCATGAAAGGCACGGAGGTGGCCAAAGAGGCGGCGGAGATGGTTTTGGCCGACGACAACTTTGCGACCATCGCGCACGCGGTCGAGGAAGGCCGCACCGTCTACGACAACATCAAGAAGGCTATCGTATTTATCATGCCCACCAACGGCGGTGAGGCGGGCATCGTCCTTATTGCCATCATGTTCGGAATGGCGCTGCCGCTCACGCCGGTGCAGATTTTGTGGGTGAACATGGTCACGGCAGTCACGTTGGCATTGGCACTGTCATTCGAAAAATCCGAGCCTGACGTAATGCGCCGCGCGCCGCGCGCCGCCAGCGAACCCATCCTTTCCAGCTTCATGATCTGGCGCATCAGCTTCGTCTCGGTACTGCTTGCGCTTGGAACGATCACCCTGTTCCTGTGGGAAATCGCGCAAGGTGGGAGCATTGAGATGGCGCGTACTGTCGCAGTCAACGCCCTGGTGGCGGGCGAAATAGCGTACCTGTTCAATTGCCGCTATCTGCGCGCCGCTGTAACTACTTGGCAGGACTTCACCGGCAATGCCTACGTGCTGTTCACCATCGCGATCCTGATCGTTATACAGACCGCCTTCACGTACGTGCCTTTCATGCAAGGCATGTTCGGCGTGGTGGCACTGGATGCGGCCGCGTGGGTGCGCATCATTGGTTTCGGGGTATTGCTGTTCGTGGCGGTCGAGGTGGAGAAAATGTTTATCCGAATGTTAACGAATCGTCCAAACTAATCTTCAAGCGCGGCAGCAAATTGAACAATTTCATTACTGCGTTAACGGTCGGCCTTTCGCCAATCCAAACAGCAATTAATGGCACGTAGCGTCGATTTTGATGTGCCACTCTGGTACACGCAAATAAAACTTTGTTGAGGCGCCACTTCGGCATTCAATTTTCATATCTGACATGTCACTCCCTACACATAATGTATGGCTAGTGCGAATGGCAGTAACGAGGATGCAAACGCAATGGGCGTTATCTCACCAAGGTTACCGGAATATTCGAGAGGTGCATTACTTTGGTTGCCACTGAGCCGAGCACGAGATTGGCGACCGTCCCCATGCCACGCGTACCCATAACTATCAAGTCACATTGACGACCCTCTGCACGCCGAACAATCGCCTCCGCAACCTCTCCTGAGGCAAACTCCAAAACGTAGGGAATGCCAGCTTCGTCCAGTAAGGTGCAGGCAGAATCAGACGCGTCTCTTCCCGCCTTTTGCGCCCATGTATCTATAACGTCTTGGCGCGGCTTAAGTAGAATATCGATATACAGGACTTCGGGCTGAACGTTCACTACATGAACCTCCATTGCTCCGAGAGTATTGATCAAGTGGATCAGATGTTTCACTGCCCGATTCGAGTTTTCGGAGCCGTCTACTGGCAGCAGGACCTTGAGCATGCTTTACCTTTCAAATTGTGTGTATTGTTAGTTTAAGCAACGAGCGATTATCAAGAAGACTCAACGCCCGTTTCTCGGCAATTACTTCGGTGAATAGATCTGTGCTTGTAGCTTGCGAACCCCGCAATGCCGAGCGAATGGAATCTACTGATACGCACACAACCTTTGGCAACAGCTGGCTTCTAGTCGACAAACCATTAAGTATGCTGGACGTCATTCGCCTTGAATTGCATGGATATGAGCAATGCTCAGATTTTTGTAAAGGCGGGCCTGTCGCTGGAGCGGCCACCAGTCGTAAAGAAATACCTGCAATGGCCGCCACATAGCAACCCAACCGACGATCGTAAGGCTTTCGCGCGCGATGGTAAGACCGGTATTTGTGCCAAGATTGCCGATGGCATCTGCTGCGATCAGACACAGCGAAACAAAGACCAGGCCGATTCCAAGGCTCATTCGACCTTGCTGCAGAAAATGTTTCAAGGCAGTGCGGGTACGTGCGGCCTTGGAGGAGAAATGGTTATGGATCGCATTGGTCAACATCTCGTTTGGGTCGCCGTCCGATGGCCACTGTTCGAGGTGAATGGTTATATGGAAACGACTACCCGGTGCAAATCCAGACGCCCATGTTTCGATGAAGGCTTCGGCTTCGGTATCAAGGTCTTTGTTCAAAAATGGCGTCGGATCCATTGAGTTAAACAACTGCCCAATCTCGCGCACTCGTAGTGCCAAGCGATGAGCGGGAACAGGATTGGCTGATGTAGTCATTGATCAATTTAATTGCGTTCATTCTCTAGCATTTGAAAATTCATTTTTAGGCCTTTCACCGGTTTCTTTACTACCGCGTAGGCTAAGACAGGCCGCCGCCACAAGCACCCTAGCGCAAATGTATTCTAGAACAATCTTCTTGCAGTACAGCAACCGTTCGCCTATAGATTGTATATGGCCACGTAATGCGTAGTTTCTTGCTGTTGATCCTTTACGGCGGTGATAACTACACCAGCAGGAACTTCACGACCATCACTGCCCCTGATACGAATTTCCCCTCGCCAGGAACCCGCGCGCAACAACTGTTGCCACATGTTCTTGTGCAAATCCGAGTTATGTCGCTCCGATTTGAACATGCGGGAGTTCTTCCCGATTATTTCTTCTGTAGTATAGCCAGTGATATTTAAAAACATATTGTTGGCTTGGAGGATATTGGCGTTCGCATCAGTGATCAGGATAGGATCTTTACTCTCAAAAGCCACTGAAACAACGCGCAAATTTTCCTCGGCTTCTTTTAGCTTGTTAATATTCTTCAACATGGGTCGGAAAACCATAAAGTAGAAAATTGGAAACAGTAATGTAGCTGTAAAAATTGAGTCCAATGCATATCTGGCTATCCTCGGCATGGACGGCAATATGTCCGATAGAAGCAGAACCAGTAGCTCAATAAGAAACGCCGTGCCAGTCAATATTGCTAGCAGCCATCTTGCTGACTGGTAATTCGTCGTCTTCAGGAAACTATAATTCTTGGACATAAGTTCTGGTTAGAGCATTTTTTCGTCTAAAGACTTAATGCAAACGGAATTGTCATTTTCAATAAAGCTGGAAGAATCCAGACTTGTTATGACTCCGCAATACTGGCACAGGTCATTGGACAGAGCAGAAGGCAATTAGTTGAAATAACCTATGCGGCATAAATAAAACCCGCAATTTCCACATATGGGCGAATCGGCTGTCTACGCCCCCAATATTCACTATCGAAAAAATGGCGCTCGCGACCTTCAGTAATTGGCATTTCACCGCATCATAGACCGATATTGGCAGACTTAAATCTGCCATTGGGACCGAGATTCAACGACACATTTCTGTCTGTGAGAATTTCGCTAAGCAGATAGTCTATTGATGCATTTCAACGAGCTCCTTCACTGCAATCCTCGATGCGTTGACTGAGTATCAAAGTCCCTATCTAGCTGAGGTGATGAAGGCGGATTGGCCTTCTTACAATCATTACTCGACAGCCACAGAGCGATAGGTCTCCAAGGACCAAACTGTGCTTGTTGATTTGAAAACGGAAACTCTTTAGGTATGGCGCCAACATGCAATGGTAAAAATGCGGGGCGACTACAAGGGTCGTGTCGGAAATAATAGCTTTGCCACCAAACGGATGAACGGGAAAACCTTGCAACGTAGCCCATTACATTTAATGCATCTTGCTGCGATAGAGAGCCAGGTTTACTGAGTGGCATGTTTTGGTGAAGGAACGCGGCGCCAATAGGTATCATCATCGGGCCCCCTGCGTGCGAGAAAGAACTGTCACCTGCTAAAGGCGGAAAAACGTAGCCATGAAGCTCGCTCCATTGACCTAATCCGTCTGCTCCGTGACAGCGTTGGCAACGGTTCTTATAGATTTCTTTCCCGGCGACAGGGTCGGACTTCATATCCAAAACTGATGCAAATAGTGGTATTTGTCCTCCAGGAATCTTATCAAAATCTATCTTTGTTTTAAATGCTTCAATCAACAACCCTTCATCGGGATAGATACCATCGCGAACGGCCTTTAACCAAGCCATCAAAGCATCCATTTCGTAAGAGTCATCCTCAATCATGACGCTACCGCCACACTCCCGTCCACAGTCACGAGCACGGGTACGCGCATCGCGATGGTAGGCAAGGTTGCCAAAATAGATTCCTTTATCGCCCTCTTCGCGTAAACCGTAAAAGGTTAGTGTGCGAAAAAATGGCCAAGCATAGGGCACGATTCCACTTTGGGCATGACAGTTTGTGCAGTTCATGATTCTGCCTTTCGCGAGGGGAGGTTTTCCGTCCTTGCGTCCTTCCCCAATCGCAAAATAGGTTTCATATACCAAGCTGTAACCGAAAACTACTTTACTAGCCCATTCAGACTCGCCTTGATATTTGCCATCAGCCACTTCGCTTTTCAGACGTTTTATATTTGGGGGTTGGTACCAGCGAGTGCCGGCAGGTAAGATTTGGCCTGATGACAATACAACATCGGCCTTAAGCAGGTAATCGATCGGCCTAGATTGAGCATGAGGTTCGGCTTTAGCCGTGATGGCGAAAAGCAACATCAATGCGCAGCAAAGAACTTTTATCGTGTTCATGATTGCCTCCCACTGATTCAGCGTTGCCAGTATGGCACTTTCACTTAAACAAAGCACGACAACACTATTGCTGGCAATATAACAAAATATTTCATGGAGTCAGTAATTTGTCCTTTGACACTCACAACAGGTCGCCTTTCGAGTGCCTAAGATGTAGTTACTACCTCGCATGCAAAACCAATCGGTACTTGGGGATGAACAATCCGCTAAAAATGCCCGCAATACCGACCATCGTTTCTCGCGATGAATCCGTCCACGTTAGTGAAAATAAACACGGAGACCTTTGCCTGAATGATATTGCTGATTACTTTGCCAATTGTAGTTGGAACTGTGTCGTGAACGTCTACTCGCCGCACGTTTCACTACTTCATACGCTCATAGGGACAGCGATGAAGCCGGCGTTGGTACTGAGAGTCAAGGATAAATCTGCCAGTTGAGTTACTCCGGGCTATAGGAAAAATAATCACTTCCCTCTCCGAAATAGATAGTTAAAACCCACTTCTTCAGTTACACGCGAACGTTTCCATCGGCACTTGCATTGGAACGATTTCGGTAAAATTCTGCATACTTCATATCTTCAGCTAGGATGTGTTCTATCAGTATGCTTTTTATCCTCGATCCAGCTTCGACCCATGCCGAATCCAGCCCATAAGGTACGAATTTACTCATGATAGCGTTGAGTTCATCCATTATTTGAACATGGATTTTCGCGTGACTGCTAATGTCCGGGTATTGCCATTCTTCAAATAGTCTTTCTTCGTGAGCAAAATGCTTCGACGCATCGTCAATGATAATTTGTAATCGTTGTTTGATGTCTGTCGGAGCCTGTCCTTCGGTTATGGATCGATTAAGCTCATTCATAAGATAAATAAAATGTTTATGATCTTCGTTGATTTCGGGAATTCCCACGCTCATTTCATCAACCCACACAATCGTATAAGTTGGTCTTCTTATTGTCATGCTTATTCTCCAATAATTATTGATGATGCAACCTTGCTACGTCAAACCAAAACAAATGCTTTCAGGAACAAGTGAATTTCACTTCACGACCTGTTAGTGCAGGTTTTTGACGTAGTCCAATTTTCAACCTTGTGCCTCATACTGCGCCTGGTCAATTCCACAACCTGAATTATTAGCGTTACTAGTCCCCACCCATTGCCCGTATGCGATCGCGCAGCGAGGTAATTTCGTCGAGTAATTCCAGCGCCAGAGCCGCCCCGGCGAGGTCCATGTCCAGATCACGTTGCAAGCGTAATGCCTTGCGGGCGCGGTGCAGGCTGTCGCCGACGAAAACCCATCGCGCCGGTTCGCGACCCTGCGGTTCTAACACGCCGAAATCGACCAGTTCGATGATCCGTTCTGCATGGACCGCACAGGCGCGGCACAGATCGTCCAGCGTCAGTTGAGTTTGTTCGTCTAATATACAGATTGCATATTGCGGCACACTATCTTCAGTTTCCATTTCTCACACTCCCAGTTTGGTGCGTGGGTTGAAATTGAGTTCCTGTTCCATTTTTCGGTACAAGTCCTTCGCTGCATCGGTATCGGCTGGCGGCAGCGCGATGGACAAAATCACATAGCAATCGCCGGGAGGACTGCTCGGTATGCCGCGTCCCTTAAGTCGCATTTTTCGACCGGACACCGAACCTTCAGGGACTTTAAGCTCCACGATACCGCCGAGCGTCGGCACTTTCAGCGTTGCGCCCAGTGCCGCTTCCCAGGGAGTCACCGGCAAATCAAGGTAGAGATCGCGACCGTCGACCCGGTAAAGCGGGTGCGTTCGAAATTCGATCTGGAGATATAAATCTCCTGCTGTGCCTTCTCCGGCATTTGGGGCTCCCTGCCCGCTAAGGCGGATTTGCTGACCTGCGCGTATACCCTTCGGGATAGTTACACTGAGAATGCGATCTCTGGTGACGACATGGCCTTGCGTGTCCACATCGGGAACTCGCAGCGTGATCGTACGGGTTGCGCCTTGATACGTATCTTCCAAGTCAATGAGCACCTTTGCATGGTGATCCTCACCCATGGCACGAAAAGACCCGCCACCAGCAGTGCGGGAATCGCGACCGAACAAGGATGAAAAGAAATCGCTGTAGTCCTTGGCATCGCCGCCGTTTGAGCCGCCTCTAAATTCGAAACCTGAGTTCCAATCCGGAGGGGGACGAAATTCCTGCCCACCTTTATAGCTGGCTCCGAGTTGATCGTAAGCCGCGCGCTTCTCCGTGTCCTTGAGCACCTCATAGGCCTCGCCCAGTTCTTTGAAACGTGCTTCGGCATCGGTTTCCTTACTGACATCTGGATGATACTTTCTGGCCAGCTTGCGGTAGGAACGCTTGATCTCATCCTGGGTCGCGTCACGCGCAACTCCCATGATTTTGTAATAGTCTTTGAATTCCATTTGGTCAAATACCCCGTAAGGATTCTATTATTTTTTCCAATACTCAAAGATTGCCAAGAGGCACGCGATAAGCACAAGCAGAGGAAAGTATCCGCTTGCAACGAAGCCAGATTTGATTGGCCTATCAGCTCGGTATTCTGTTCTTGCGCAATCCGCCAGCTAGGCATAGCTAGACTCTACCATCTTCATTCTGAACTAAATACTGACCAAATTACTGAGGAATGATTAGGTGTATGCGCTGGCTGGGCTAGTTGGATGTTTGCAACAACACATTTAAAATTGGAGTTTGCAATGCAGCGTAATTATTTGAACTTGCCAGCACTGAAGCCAAAACCTCAACACGCTTTGCGTTCGCTCGCCAGGCAAACTAGTTTGAAGTACCGCTTTTTTTCCATACCATGACGTTCTGGTTTTGGCACACTTCACCACTACAGGCTTCAATATTTCCAGTCCGTAAGCAGCACTTTGCAAACTGATTCAGTGACACTTTGCGGACATTCAATTTCCCAATATCGAATTGAATCTAGACCTCCACCGCGGGATACGACTCAACATATCGCTCGTCGCCAACTCCATAGTAGGTGCAGGTGCGGGCCAGAAAGTCCACATCGTACTTGACAACTCCAGCTCTCCAAGTCGCATCCAAAAAATCCGGAAAAGTGCTCTCACCAGCCTGATCAGTTCGCAACGCGGCGATAAGAGCGTCGCGGTTGAATGGAGGCACATCTGCCATTCCGGTAACCAGCGGCATTCCTTGGACAACGACCGGGCCGTTGTCAGTCAGGTATAGGCTTTGGCACGCTGGTAGAAACCACAGATTTCGCGTTACGCCCGCACGTCGAAGAGTTTCAGCCAAATATGGGAATCCGCCGACTTTTGGTCTGACTGCCATCGCTCGCTGCTGTGCTGATTTAAGATTTTCAATTGCATTACTCATACCGATACTCCATTACGATCCACAATTTGCTGCGCGTTAACAAGTATATAAATGACTGCTTCGTCCGGACAAGATTTGATAGTATGAACGGGAAAAGTGAAACTTAGATCGGCGTTCTGCAATTGGCATGATTTGATACTTCATGTTGCCATATTTGTAGCAAGAAGCAGGTACTCATAACATCTCCACGCGAAACATACCCGCCCGTCAAGGTATCGGAAAGATTCTATGGTTCAGGTCAAGCATTTTGTCAGTCGCCCGGGATCAAATTCGGTTTGTAGGTATACATCGACCAAGCGGTTCTGGCTATGCGTCGAGCCAGGATAACGATAGTCGCGGTACTGGATAATCCCTTTCCCCGATAGTGCTCGTATATAGGCCTCCATGTTTTGGTTTTGATGGCTGACAAGGCTGCAATGAAGAGCAATCGACGTAGTTCGGATGGGCCTCGTTTTGATATGCGACGCTTGCCGCGATGCTGGCCCGAGTCATCGGGTCGAGGATCCAAGCCGGTGAATGCAACAAAGGCATCAGCAGTCTTTAGGGGTATGCGCTCAAGGGTGTTCACCAGCGCTGCGCTCACGACAGGTCCCACACCATAAATCGTACTCAAATGCCTGACATGTTCTTTGCGCTCCGGACTTGAATCAATCAGTGCCTTGACGCGCTGATCAATGTGCGAAATGACCTGATCGAAGCGATCTCTCAGCATCTTGAGATCTGTTTTAAATCCGTCCAGTCCTTTGAGCGACATGTCCAATGCCTGACGCAAGGCACTCAGCTTGGCGCGGCGTTTGATCAATCGATCAATTTCACGCTGCTCGGGAGTAGGCGGTATCCAGACATGTAGATTGGCATGTTCCCGCGCGATCATTCGCGCGAGCATTTCCGCGTCCACACGATCTGTCTTACCACGCAACCCTACGCCCTTCGCATAGTAACGGGCGTCCTTCGGATTGAGCACAAAGACAATAAAGCCGAGCTTGTGGGCCAAGTTGGCAAACAATTCGTTATAGATACCAGTCGATTCCATGCCGACGCGACTGCCTGGCGGAAGACCCTTGAGAAAGGCCAGTAACGCAGTGCGTTGATTAACGAGCTTGCGAACCGGGAAACTTCCCTCTGAACAGGCCACGACGATCTCATCCTTGGCAACATCGGCACCGATATTGAGTACTTGAGTTGGAGTTTGCATGATGTCTCTCCCATGATTACATAAAGGTTGCTGGGGTGGACACACCTGCGTGAGCTTGCGGTCAAATCGGCGGTCATAGCCGCTAGATTCCTCATCGACGCTGGGCGGTGTGGGTGGGGGAATTCTTTTGGCGTCTGTCTTTCGGTAAGGAGAGCAGAAGCGGACCGTGGCCCCTCCACCCCGGCTTCTTAACTATTGCAGAAGAAAGTCGATACCACCACCCAAACCATACAAGTGGCTACTCATGCCAGCACTTGGCGACACAAGCCAGTACTAGACACATTGAAAAAAGGCGGAAGGTGAAACTTGTTATGAAATCTCCGCGGGATCTTGAAG
>JBARHR010000082.1:0-14356 GCA_049799335.1 Gallionella sp.
GACTGAATGCGCCGGCGCTGGGACCCTGCCAGACTTGTTCGCTAATCTCGCCAGTGATCGATATCGAACGCCACGAAGATGCGGTGAGCGTCGCCGGGCTGGTCATGCAGGCTTTGTTCGTGAAAGACGACTCCGACGCGAAGCGCGAAGCCGACCGCAATCAATTGGCGGAAACGGCGAACCTCAACGGTGGGCCGGCACCGGATAAATCGCTGTCGCGCCGCGATTTTCTGCGCGGTAATTTTTTACGGATGTAGAGTTGACTGACGTTGGCAAGTTGGCCCTGGGTGTGACCTGGAACGGAGATCGGGTCAGCGCAACGGAAATTCGCTCGACACGCCCGATGGTGTCACAGTTGTTGAAGGGTAAACCCCCGGCGCAAGTGTTGCAGATTGTGCCGTTGCTGTTCAGCGTGTGCGGAAAGGCGCAGGGTGCGGCGACAGGCGCGGCATTGCAGGCGGCGCAGCATGGCACGGCGGCAATATCCAACGCAGAACTGGCCAGGATCGTCTGCGAAGTTTTACAGGAACACCTGTGGCGTTTGCTGCTGGATTGGCCAAAACTGCTGGGACTACCGCAGCAGGAAAACGACTTCAGACACTGGCACGCACTGTTGCGCAAGATCAGCCGGGGCGAGGTGGAAATGGCGGTGTTCCTGGGTGAATTCGAGAGACTGTGTTTGACTATGATGGCCGCGGATTGGCGTATGCTAAGCGATGATCAGTCGCTAAGAAATTGGCTAAGTGCCGGGCAAAGCCCGCTGGCGAGATTACTCTCGACCCTGAACACACTGGAACTGCGAGGGCGCGGTATGCGCGCCCCCCGGCTACTGCCGGCGTGGTCTGCAGTTGAAGCACAGCAGGCTTGTGCGGGAAATTGGGATGCGGCATACGCGGCGCGTCCCCATTGGCGGGGGGCGGCCGCAGAGACCGGGGCGTGGAGCTATTACGCGGATAGTCCGTTGTTGCGCGATGTGTGGCGGCGGAGCGAATCGAAGGTACTGGCACGCCTGCTTGCCAGAACAATTGATGTAGTCGCGCTGGCACAGGGCGACTATGCGGGCCGGTTGGATGCGGGCAGTCCGGCGGCGGGCGAGGGCATCGCCGTGGTGCGGACCGCACGGGGTCTGTTGCTGCACCGGGTGCGGCTGGAAGCAGACAGGGTGGCGGATTACACCGTCATTGCTCCGACCGAGTGGAACTTCCATCCTGAAGGCGCATTTGCGCAGGACATGCGCGGACACGCGGCACAGAATGTGGAGGGGTTGAAGCAGTTTGCAAATTTCGAGGCCATGTCGCTCGATCCTTGCGTGACTTACGAAGTGGATATCCGCAATGCATGAAATGTCATTGGCGGAAGGCGTCCTTCAGATAATTGAGGATGCTTCCAAGACGCAGAACTTCAGCCGCGTAAAAACGGTGTGGCTGGAGATCGGTCAGTTGGCGGGTGTGGAAGTCGAGGCGATGAAGTTCTGTTTCGACGCAGTGACGCGCGACAGTGTCGCGCAGGATGCGAAGCTTGAGATCATAGAAACTCTGGGTCAGGCGTGGTGCTTGCACTGTGCCGAGGTGGTGAACGTGACAGCGCTGTTCGATGCGTGTCCCAGGTGCGGTAGCCATCAGGTGCAGGTGACGGGCGGGAATGAAATGCGAGTCAAGGAACTCGACGTGGAATAAGGAGAGTAGCGATGTGTAACGTATGCGGTTGCGGTGCGGGTGAAACGACTATCGACGGCAAGGCGGTCGAACACAGTCACGGCGGACATTTCCATGTGCATGCAGACGGCACGGCGCATGACCACGATCATACGCACGATCATCATGATCACGAACACGCGCAGGCGAAGCATATGCACTACCATCTGCACGAGGACGGTACTTCGCACGACCATCTACATGATCACCTGCACGGACATAGTCACGATCATGATTATCCGCATACACACGGTAGCCCTCACCCCAACCCTCTGGGTGAGACAACTAGCCATTCGACTAGGCTCCAAAACACCGGAGCCAAGTCGCTGGTTATCCCGCAAGGGGGAAAGGGGGCAAACGAGAAAGGTGATTCTTCAATCCTGCACTACGGCCTCGGTCCTGCGGGTGCGCATGCGCCCGGCATGAGCCAGTCGCGCATGGTGAAGATCGAGCAGGACATCCTGTCCAAGAACGACGGCTACGCCAACGACAATCGCAGCTATCTCGCAGTGCACGGCGTGTTCGCGCTCAATCTCGTCTCCAGCCCGGGCTCCGGCAAGACCACTTTGCTGGTGAAGACCATCGAGGTATTGAGCAATGAATTGAAGCTGGCCGTGATCGAAGGCGACCAGCAGACCGACAACGATGCGGCACGCATCCGCGCCACCGGCGCACCGGCCTTGCAGATCAACACCGGCAAGGGCTGTCACCTCGATGCCTATATGGTGGGCAAGGCGATGATCGGTCTGGAACTGGCCGACGACAGCCTGCTGCTGATCGAGAACGTCGGCAATCTGGTGTGTCCCGCGAGTTTCGATCTGGGCGAAGCGCACAAGGTTGCGATCCTGTCGGTGACCGAGGGCGAGGACAAGCCGCTCAAATATCCAGACATGTTTCGCGCCGCCGACTTGATGCTGCTCAACAAGTGCGACCTGCTGCCTTACCTCGCTTTCAACGCCGACCTGGCCGTGGCGAATGCGCGCCGCGTCAATCCCGGCATCAGGGTGATCCGTACCTCCGCCACCAGCGGCGAGGGCATGGGCGAATGGATAGACTGGATCAAAGCCGGTTGCAAGAAGGCGGTTGATAGAAAAACGATAGACGGCAGATAGGATGAATTGCTCATGATCCATGCACAGATCAGAGTCTCGGGGCAGGTACAGGGTGTCGGTTTCCGGCCCTTCGTCTACCGGCTTGCCAACGAGCTCGGTCTGGCCGGATGGGTGCGCAACGACAGCGAGGGCGTAGAGATCGCTGTCGAAGGTGGCCGGCCGCAAGTGATGAGTTTGATCGAACGCCTGCGAAGCGAGCCCCCTGCCATGGCGCGCGTGGAAAGTGTCACCCATGATGTGGTACATACCATCGCTGGGCTGCACGGCTTCGCCATCACCGAAAGCAAACGCGGCAAGGTGCTCACCGGCATCGCACCCGACATGGCGATTTGCCCGGATTGCCTGAGCGAGCTGTTCGATCCCGCAGACCGTCGTTATCGCCATCCCTTCATAAATTGCATTCATTGCGGGCCGCGCTACACGCTGACCGCGCGTCTGCCTTACGACCGTGTCAACACCAGCATGGCGAAGTTCGTGCAGTGCCCCGCATGTCAAAGTGAATACGACACGCCCAGTACGCGCCGCTTCCATGGTCAGCCTAATGCCTGTCCGGAATGCGGGCCGCAGCTGAGTCTGTTCGATGCACAGTGGCATCCGATTGAGGGCAAAGACCCTGTCGCTGCCGCCGCAGAACGTATCGGGCAAGGCGAGATCGTGGCCGTCAAAGGCATCGGCGGTTTCCATCTGGTGTGCGATGGGCGCAATGCCGCCACTGTGGCGCGGTTGCGCGGCGGCAAGCAGCGCGAACAGAAGCCGTTCGCGGTGATGGTGTTGAATACGCTTTCCGCGCGACACTACGCACAATTCCGCGATCAGGAAGAAGCATTACTGGAAACACGCGAACGTCCCATCGTGTTGCTGCGCCAGTCGAAAATTTGCGAGGCGGAATTGCAGGGTATCGCGCCCGGTCTTTCCAATGTCGGCATGATGCTGCCCTACACGCCGCTGCACTATCTGCTGTTCCATGAATTGCTCGGCAAGCCTGAAGGCGCGGACTGGCTGAAGCGAAAGAGCACGCTGGCGCTGGTGACGACCAGTGCCAATCCGGGCGGCGAGCCGCTGGTGAAGGACGATGCCGAAGCGCGTCTATCGCTGGCATGTCTGGCCGATGCTTTCCTGACGCATGACCGTGACATCCTGCATCGCTGCGACGACAGCGTGATGAGGTGGCAGGGCAAGGCGCCAGTTTTCGTGCGCCGTGCGCGCGGTTACACGCCACGCCGTATCAAGCTGCCGCTCAGCGGCCCTTCGGTGCTGGCCTGCGGCGCATGGCTGAAAAATACCGTGTGTCTCACGCGCGGCGACGAGGCGTTCGTATCGCAGCACATCGGCGACCTCGACCATGCCGGAACCCGCGCGATGCTGGAAGAGACTGTGGTTTATCTGCTCGATATTCTCGATGTGCAACCGCAGGCCGTCGCGCACGACCTGCATCCCGATTTCTACAGCACCCGGTTTGCGCAACGCTTTGCGGAACAACACAGCCTGCCGCTGATCGGCGTGCAGCACCACCATGCGCACATCGCCGCCATCTGTGCCGAGCATCGCGTCACCGGACCGGTGATCGGTCTCGCGCTGGACGGCGTCGGTCTGGGAAGCGACGGGAGCGCCTGGGGCGGTGAGTTGCTGCGAGTTGAAGGTGTGCAATGCGAGCGCCTCGGCCATCTCGCCACGCTGACGCTGCCCGGCGGCGACCGCGCAGCGCGCGAACCGTGGCGCATGGCGGCAGCGGCGTTGTTCGACATGAACCGGGCCGACGAGATAGCCCGGCGTTTCCCAGGTCAGACAACTGCGGCGATGATGGCCGATATGCTGCAACGCAAACTGAATTGTGTGGAGACGAGCAGCATGGGGCGCTGGTTCGATGCCGCGGCCGGATTGCTCGGCGTGAGCGAGTCGCAAGGATATGAAGGACAGGCGGCGATGATGCTGGAGGGACTGGCCGAGCATCACGGCAAGGCCGCGCCGCTGCCTCGCGGATATATATACACGGCGCAGAACGAGCTTGATTTCCGTCCCCTGCTGGCGAGACTCGCCGACTGCAACGATGCGGCTTACGGTGCAGCGCTGTTTCACGCCACGCTGGTTGATGGCCTGTGCGGCTGGGTGCAGCGCGCCGCCGGACGCACCGGAATCAAACATGCCGTGCTGGGCGGCGGCTGCTTCCTCAATAATATATTGACGCAGGCTTTGTCCGACAGTTTGGGGACATGCGGTCTGAATGTTCTGACCGCACAGCAACTTCCGCCCAACGACGGCGCGATTTCGCTGGGACAAGCCAGCATCGCGTTGCAGCAAATCAGACAAGGAGCTTAATCATGTGCCTCGCCATCCCGGCCCGAATCGAAGAGCTGACGACTCCGGGCAATGCCATCGTCAATCTGGGCGGCGTGCGCAAAGAGATATCGCTGGCGCTGGTGGATGATGTCACCGTCGGCGAATACGTCATCGTGCATGTCGGTTACGCGCTGCAGAAGCTAGATCAGGAAGAAGCCGAACGCACGCTGGAGATGTTCGCAGAGATGGGGCAACTCGACGAGCTCCGTGATGAATTGGGGGCAGCATGAAATACGTCGACGAATTCCGCGACGGAGAGCTTGCCAAAAACATTTCCGCCAACATCGCGCGCGAAGCGGACGCGAACGGGCAAGCCAGTTCCCCTCACCTCAATCCTCTGGGTGAAACAACTAGCCATTCGACTAGGCTGCAAGAACCCGCAGCCAAGTCGCTGGTTATCCCGCAAGCGGGCGAGGAGGCAATCGAATTGCTTCGCAAGATTTCATACAACCGCACTTACCGCTTGATGGAATTCTGCGGCGGTCACACGCATGCCATCTCGCGTTATGGCATCGCCGACCTGCTGCCGCCGAATGTGCGCATGATTCACGGCCCCGGCTGTCCGGTGTGCGTGTTGCCCATCGGGCGCGTCGATCAGGCGATCCGCCTCGCGCGCGAGCATGGTGTGATCCTGTGCACCTATGCCGACACCGTGCGCGTGCCTGCTTCCGACAATCTTTCGTTGATGCGCGCCAAGGCCAAGGGCGCCGATGTTCGCATGATCTATTCCACGCAGGACGCATTGAAAGTCGCGCGCGACAATCCGGAACGCGAAGTGGTGTTCCTCGCTATCGGTTTCGAGACCACCACGCCGCCGACTGCGGTCGCGATCAAACAGGCGGCCACCGAGGGCTTGAATAACTTCAGTATCCTGTGCGATCACGTGCTGACGCCAGCCGCGATGCACGCCATCCTCGCCGTAGAAGGCGGCGTGGCGATTGACGGTTTCGTCGGCCCCGCACATGTCTCCACTGTGATCGGCAGCAAGCCTTATGAACCGTTCGCCGACGATTACGGCAAGCCGGTGGTCATCGCCGGGTTCGAGCCGCTGGATGTGATGCAGGCGATATTGATGCTGGTGCGCCAGATCAACGCTGGCCGAGCTGCCGTGGAGAATGAATTCACCCGCGCCGTTACGCGTGAAGGCAACTTGAAAGCGCAGCAACTGGTGGCGGAAGTGTTCGAACTGCGCGATATGTTTGAGTGGCGCGGCCTAGGCAGCGTGCCCAACAGCGCATTGAAGCTGCGTCCCAAGTTTGCCGCCTTCGATGCCGAACTGAAATTCAAGGTCAATTACGTCGCCGTGCCCGACAACAAAGCCTGCGAATGCGCCGCCATTCTGCGCGGTCAGAAACGCCCGCAGGAATGCAAAATATTCGGCACGGTGTGCACGCCGGAGAATCCGGTGGGGTCGTGCATGGTTTCTTCCGAAGGTGCCTGTGCCGCGCACTACAGCTATGGACGTTTCAGGACAGCGGCCTGATGAGCTCGGTCAAACCCAACTACACCCGCGCACTCGACATCAAGAACGGTCGCGTCGATATGTCGCACGGCTCCGGCGGTCGCGCTATGGCGCAGCTCATCAGCGAGCTGTTTGCGGCGGCGTTCGACAACGAATATCTGGCGCAGGGCAACGACGGCGCCTTGCTACCGGCAGTGGACGGGCGGCTGGTGATGGCAACGGACAGTCATGTGGTTTCGCCACTATTTTTTGCCGGCGGCGACATCGGTTGTCTGTCGGTGCATGGGACGATCAACGACGTGGCAGTGATGGGCGCCCAGCCTTTGTATCTTGCGGCATCGTTTATTCTGGAAGAAGGCTATCCGCTGGCCGATCTGAAGCGCATTGTCGAATCGATGGCCAAGGCTGCACGCGAGGCCGGTGTGCCGGTCGTGACCGGCGACACCAAGGTGGTGGAAAAGGGCAAGGGCGACGGCGTGTTCATCACGACCACCGGCGTGGGTGTGGTGCGCGAAGGCATCCATCTTTCCGGCGATCTGGCCAAGCCAGGCGACAAGATACTGCTGTCCGGTACTATTGGAGATCATGGCATGGCCATCTTGTCGCAACGCGAGGGGCTGACTTTTTCCGCGCCCATCGTGTCGGATACTGCGGCATTGCACGGCCTGATTGCGGCGATGCTGGATAGTGGAGCGAAGATCCGTGTGCTGCGCGATCCGACGCGCGGTGGTTTGGCGACGACGCTGAACGAGATCGCCAAACAGTCTTCGGTGGGGATGATGCTGCAGGAATCCGCGATCAAAGTGAACCAACCGGTCGAGGCGGCGTGCGAGTTCCTCGGTCTCGACCCGCTCTACGTGGCGAATGAGGGAAAGCTGATCGCGGTCTGCGCACCGGAAGATGCGCCGCGTTTGCTGGCAAAGATGCGCGCGCATCCTTTGGCTGTGGATGCATCCATCATTGGCGAGGCATTGGAAGATACGCACGGCTTTGTGCAGATGACGACGAAGTTGGGTGGTCGTCGCGTGGTTGACTGGCTGGCTGGTGAACAGCTACCGAGAATTTGTTGAGGAAATACATGGCGACATTACCTACATTACTGGTCATAGACGATGAAGTGCGTTCACAGGAATCGATACGGCGCACGCTGGATGAAGAGTTCAACGTGTTGACCGCATCCAGCGCGGAAGAAGGGCGCGCGGTGATGGAGCGCGAGCGGGTGAACGTGCTGCTGTGCGACCACCGCATGCCCGGGGTTACCGGCATAGAGTTCCTGAGGCAGGTGCGTGTAACCTGGCCGGATACGGTGCGCATGATTATTTCCGGCTACACCGACGTCGAGGACATCATTGCCGGCATCAATGATGCGGGTATTTATCAGTACATACTCAAGCCGTGGCATCCGGAATCCTTGTTGCTCAACATGCGCGCCGCGGCGCAGTTGTATGACCTGCAGCAGCAGAGTGATCAGATGAATCTGGAAATGCGTACCGCGCATCCGGTGCTCAAGTGCAGGGTGGCCGCCAAGCATGAAAAATTGCGCAATCATTACGAGTTTGCGCGCATCATCCGCTCCGCGGCCAGTCCCTTGAACCAGGTGATCGATCTGGCCGCACGCGTTGCAGACTGCGATATTGCGGTACACATTTCCGGTGAATCCGGTTCCGGCAAGGAACTGCTGGGACGCGCGATACACTATTCCAGTTCGCGCGCGAAGCGTGCTTTCGTGATCGAGAACTGCGGCGCGATGTCCGACCAGTTGCTGGAATCCGAGCTGTTCGGTCACAAGCGCGGCAGCTTTACCGGTGCATATGAAGATCGCATCGGTCTGTTCGAGCAGGCGGATGGTGGCACCATTTTCCTCGACGAGATCGGTGATACTTCGCCGTCATTTCAGGTGAAGTTATTGCGGGTGCTGCAGGAAGGAGAGATCCGACCGGTTGGCAGTTCGCGTTCGCGCAAGGTGGACGTGCGCGTTCTATCTGCCACCAATCGCGACCTGGAAGAGGAGGTGCGCAAGGGGCGTTTCCGCGAAGACTTGTATTACCGACTGACTCAGTTCCTGTTGCCGATGCCTGCGCTGCGCGATCGCAAGATGGACACGCCGCTGATCGCGCTATCGCTGTTGCGCGAAGCTGCACCCGGCATGGGCAAGGAGATTCAAGGTTTTACGCCTGAAGCGCTGGAGTGTCTGGGCCACTATCAGTGGCCGGGAAATGTGCGCGAAATGCAGAACGAAATTCTGCGCGCGATTTTATTGTGCGATGGCGAATACATAGGCGCACACCTGTTCTCCGCGAAGGTGTTGCAGGCCGCGCCAGAAGAACAGGCCCAAGATCTTGGTGTTCTTGCGGGACTTGATGGCAGCCTGAAGGATCGCATGGATGCCCTGGAAGCTCGGGTGCTGCGCGAGTGCCTGATCCGGCATCGCTGGAACAAGACGCGAGCCGCCACCGAATTGGGGCTGTCGCGTGTCGGCCTGCGCAGCAAGCTGGCGCGCTACGGTATGGAGAAAAAGGGTGAGTGACGACTCATTGCAGAATCTTCTTTGGTTGCAGTCCGGCGGGTGCGGCGGTTGTACCTTGTCGCTGCTGAATGCGGATTGCCGAAACCTGTTCGACACGCTGAAAGGCATGGGCATCAATTTGCTGTGGCATCCGTCGTTGTCGGAGCAGAGTGCAGACGAAGCGCGCAACATCATTGACGATTGCGTCAACGGCAAAATCCGTCTGGACATCCTGTGTCTGGAAGGGGCCGTACTGAAGGGCCCGTTTGGCAGTGGCGGCTTTCATCGCAGCGCTCACACCGGGCCAATGATGGGAGTGATCGAGCGTCTGGCGAAAATCGCGCGGCATACTGTCGCAGTGGGCAGTTGCGCGGCCTTCGGCGGAATGACTGCGGGCGGTCGCAATCCGACCGATGCTTGCGGTCTGCAATATGATGATGATATGCAAGGAGGGTTGCTCGGTGCGGAATATCGGGCAGCGGGTGGTTTGCCCGTCGTCAACATCGCAGGCTGTCCGATTCATCCCAATTGGGTTATCGAAACCCTGTCGGCATTGGCCGCAGGTGATCTTAATGAGAAGAATCTGGATACCTTCCGGCGCCCGCGTTTGTATGCCGATCACCTGGTACATCACGGCTGCACGCGTAACGAGTATTACGAATTCAAGGCCAGCGCGCACAAGCCCTCCGACTTGGGTTGCCTGATGGAAAACATGGGCTGCAAGGGCACGCAGGTACATGCCGATTGCAACATCCGCCTGTGGAACGGCGAAGGCTCCTGCACCCGTGGTGGTTATGCCTGCATCGCCTGCACTGAGCCGGGTTTTGAAGAACCGGGGCACGCGTTTGCTGTCACGCCCAAGATTGCCGGAATTCCGATCGGACTTCCCACCGACATGCCCAAGGCGTGGTTTGTGGCGCTGGCGTCATTGTCCAAATCCGCCACCCCGAAGCGCGTGAAAGAAAATGCGGTGTCCGATCATCAGGTGATCACGCCTGCCGCGAAGAGGACGCGCCCGAAATGACGCGGCGCATCGTTGGTCCGTTCAATCGCGTCGAAGGCGATCTGGAAATCACACTCGACATAGACGCCGGTCAGGTACGCGCCGCCTACGTGAATTCGCCGATGTATCGGGGCTTCGAACAGATATTGGCGGGCAAGCACCCGCTGGATGCGCTGGTGTATGTGCCGCGTATTTGCGGCATTTGCTCGGTGGCGCAATCCGCCGCGGCGGCGCAGGCGCTGGCACAAAGCATGGGTATTCAGCCGCCTCAGAACGGCCGTCTGGCGGCCAATCTGACCCTGGCTGCGGAAAACCTGGCGGATCACCTGAGTCATTTCTACCTGTTTTTCATGCCGGACTTCGCGCGCGACGGCTATCGCGACCGGCCCTGGTTCGCCGACGCGCAAGCACGCTTCAAGTCGGTGACAGGTTCGGCCAGCGCGGACATGTTGCCGGTGCGCGCCAAATTCATGAATGTGATGGGCTATCTGGCCGGGCGCTGGCCGCATACGCTATCCCTGCAACCCGGCGGTTCGGCTCGGGCACTGGAAGAAGCCGAAAAATTGCGCCTGCGGATTTTGCTGGTTGAGTTTCGCGGATTTCTGGAACATACCTTGTTTGGCGATACGCTGGAGGCAGTGGCCGTGCTGGAGTCGGAGGAGGCGCTGTACGCGTGGATGGAATCGCGTGTCAATCGCGCCGACTTTCCTCACTTCCTGAATATCGCTCGCGATCTCGGATTGCAGCAGGTCGGGCGGGCTACGGACCGCTTCATGAGTTACGGCGCGTACCACGATGGCGAGACACCCTTGTTCAGATCTGGCGTGTGGCACGATGGACAGTTACTGCCGCTGGATACCGGTGACATCCGTGAAGATGTCACGCGCAGCTGGATGGCAGGCGACAGTGCGTTGCCGCCGCAGCATGGACGTACCGAGCCGCTGCCGGATAAACCGGATGCGTATTCCTGGTGCAAGGCGCCGCGATTAGACGGGCGGGTGGTAGAGACCGGTGCCTTGGCGCGGCAGATGGTGCAAGGTCATCCACTGGTGCACGATCTGGTGGCGCGCCATGGTGCCAGTGTGCTGGCGCGCGTGGTCGGGCGGATGCTGGAGTTCGCACTGGTGTTGCCGGCCATGGAGGACTGGTTGCGTCAGATTCATCCAGGCGAGGCTTTCTGTTTTCCGGCAGGCGAGATCGACGAGGCGCATGGTATTGGTCTGGTGGAGGCGGCACGCGGCAGCCTCGGACACTGGCTCGACGTGCGCAAGGGCAGAATTCACAACTACCAGATCATTGCGCCGACCACCTGGAATTTTTCACCGCGCGACGAAGCGGGCGAACCGGGTGCACTGGAGCAGGCGCTGGTCGGTCTGCCGGCGGCGGAAGCTGGCGATTCCGCACCACTGGCGATGCAACATGTGGTTCGTTCGTTTGATCCGTGCATGGTTTGCACGGTTCATTAGACATGTTCCATCTCCCGCTCTCGGGAGATGGAAGCTAACTACCGGTTCCTATTTGGAGGAAAATTATGGAACGCTTCACCATTTCTTTGGACGAAAAACTAGCCGGCGAATTTGACCGGCTGATTCGCGAGCGCGGCTATCTGAATCGTTCCGAAGCGGTGCGTGACATGTTGCGCGGCAAGCTCGATTCATTGCGTCTGCAGGAACAACAGGCGCCGTTCTGTGTAGCGAGTCTGTCTTATGTTTACAACCATCATGAGCGCGATCTGGCCGAACGCCTTACCAAGTTGCAGCATGGACAGCACGATCTGGTGGTAGCTTCCACTCATGTGCATCTGGATCACGAGAATTGTCTGGAGACTGTCATGCTACGCGGCAAAACCGGGGTGGTGCGCCGCTTCGCGGATAGATTGATCGCTGAACGCGGTGTGCGACACGGGCATATCAATCTCGTTCCGGTAACCGCGGATGCAGGCCATCCACACATGCACAACCACCCGGAAACTTAGCGGAAGTTTCGATGGGTACGCACACAAAACGTTCGCTCGCCAGGTTACCCGCGCCGGGAGCAATGGAGCCGTTCTCTGAGTCTGCATGGATAGAAGTAATCCGCTCCATGGACGAAGTCTATAACGAGTTGTTGCAATATGAAGTGGTGCTGGAGCAAAAGAATACCGAACTGGAGGAGTCACAGCAATTCATCTACAGCATCCTCTCATCAATGTCTGATTTGTTGGTTGTCTGTGATCGCAATGGTCTGATAGAAGAAGTCAATCATTCCTTGCTTGCCTTTACGGGCAGGGCCGAACCGGAACTCAAAGGGGAGAAATTGGCTACGCTGTTTTCGGACGAGAGCGCGTGTGCGACCGCGAGGCGCATGATGGCGGGTCTGACAACAGCACCGGTGAACGATGTGGAACTGAACGTTCTGACCAAAGGAGGCACCGCGACTCCCGTCGCGCTCAATTTCATGCCGCGACTATCGACCTCAGGAAAATTGCTTGGGATTGTCATTACCGGTCGGCCTGTCGGCGAATTGCGGCGCGCCTATCATGAGTTGCGCGAGGCGCACGAAAATCTCAAACGTACACAACAACAATTGCTTCAATCTGAAAAGATGGCGTCATTGGGAAAATTGGTCGCCGGCGTGGCACATGAGCTGAATAATCCGATCAGTTTTGTTTTGGGCAACGTGCATGCGATGCGCCGATACACCCCGCGAATGAAGCGCTATCTGGATGCTGTGCATAAAGATAAGCCACAATCTCAATTGGACAAGTTGCGCGGAGAGTTGCGCATAGACCGGATTCTCGAAGATTTGGAACCGTTGTTGGATGGGGCCGTGGAAGGGGCGGAACGCACGCGCGATATCGTGGATGGCTTGAAGCGATTTTCCGCCTCTGACCGCAATGAAGATGTCGAATTCAATCTGGCGGAAATTATTGAAAGGTCGGTACACTGGGTTACCCGTGCCACACCGGTACACTTTCGTGTACTGATTGATATACCAAAAGCGATCAGTTTTGCCGGCTCTCCCGGTCAGATCCAGCAGGTAATAATCAATCTGGTGCAGAACGCGTCCGACGCCACCGAAGGAGTGAGTAATCCCGAGTTGACCATTACCGCAGATGTGAATGACGATGAGATTGTCATTAATTTTCGCGACAATGGACCGGGAATTTCAGAACCAACTATGCGCAAGATATTCGATCCGTTCTACACCACCAAACCGGTTGGAAAAGGTACCGGACTGGGGTTGTCGATCAGCTACGGGATCGTCGAGCGTCACGGCGGCAAGCTGTCAGTTAGAAATGCACCAGAGGGCGGTGCGGAATTCACGCTCAGCTTTCCGTATTCGGCCGGGCGTTAGATTGGTAACTTGCTTTCCAGCAATTGCTGGTTAGTGCCGGATTGGATTTACGTTGTTTTAGGCGGCGTAGAGAGAAAATCTTTTGTAGTTAGCGGGTTATTCGCTCGCGCAAATTGTTTCAGTCGTTTGGCATGGTTCTTGTTAAGACAAGATATAAAATCTTCTTAAATTGGGGGCGTAATGGAAACGGTTCAGGCAAGCATCTATCCCCTGGTGGCCCTCGCGACCGTGCTGGGCATGAAACATGGTATGGATGCAGATCATCTTGCCACCATCGACGGCCTGACGCGATTCAATGCCGCTGCCGGTCATCGCCGCTTGGCTCGTTTGTGCGGGTTACTGTTTTCACTGGGGCATGGCATGGTGGTATGTGCCGTGGCCGTCGCAACCAGCCTGCTGTTTACTCAGGGACGTATTCCCGGATGGATGGACGACGTAGGAGTGTGGGTGTCGGCATTGTTTCTGTTGTCGCTTGGTGTGTTGAATCTGTACGCGGTGTTAACCACACCGACGGATGAGATGGTGCAGATGGTCGGCATCAAGGGGCGATGGCTGGGCAATCTCAAACATGCCCGGCATCCCGCTTTGATCATGGTGGTTGGCGGATTGTTCGCTTTCTCTTTTGACACGCTTTCGCAAGCCGCACTGTTTTCCACCACGGCGACGCAATATGGCGGCGCTATACACGCGTTGCTGCTGGCGGGTTGTTTCATGTTTGGCATGATGCTGACCGACGCCACTAACGGCATCTGGATATCTCATCTGTTACGGCGCGCAGACGCGACCGCAAGAGCCGCTTCCCGAATCATGGGGATATCCGTGGCACTACTCAGTCTGTCTGTCGCAGTGCTGGGTTTGACTCGCAAGTTTTTCCCCGAGGCGTCGGCTTGGCAGCAAGGCCGGGAG
>JBARHR010000083.1:0-2501 GCA_049799335.1 Gallionella sp.
CGCATAGCCAGAGAGCGATACGCCTTCTTGATTTCATCAGTTGTAGCCGTCGGCGAAACGCCAAGGATGTTGTATAGGTTTTCCAGTTCATGCCTCCTGTGAGGCGGCAATTTTACACGTTAGACAAAGAGCGCGCGTCGAAAATTACGCAACACACTGATTAGTTTTGTGGGAACTATTTGTCGCACATATCGAGTGGTTAGAGGTACGTTTATAGCCTCGGCAACCCATGACGGTTGCGCGATTTTCTGCGGATTTTATAAAGTGCGCCTATTCCTGACTCCTTCGCTAGGAATGCTACAATGAGTTCACCGGCTGATATCGGCGCAACCGTGCAAGTTCTCGGTTTAGCGTCGCGAAGTTGGAATTCGCCGGCCCGCATCGCAACGAAAAGGACTCGACCCCCACTATGAAAACCGCTCAGCCAGAAGAACACAACGGAGACAGCGTTGCTTCAAACTGGACACGAATGGAATTGAATGATGACGATATTCTTGACGCCATGCGGCATATACCGGGCTATCTGGACATCACTACCGAGGATTTTCGATCGATATATAAACTAGCGCACAGTCATGCGCAAGTTAGATTTTTCGATGGTGTGACCGCTGATCGTTTAATGCGCCAATCAATTCCGTCGCTTCGCCCCGATGACACTTTTGAAGGTGCGGCAAAGGTGCTTGCGGATTCCGGCTATAAGGGCCTGCCGGTTGTAGACGCAGAGGGCTATGTCATCGGCATGCTCACGGAAACCGATTTCCTTAGGCGACTGCGTGCTGCAAACTTTTTCGATCTGCTATTGAGAATGATGGAGAAATCGTTCGAGCTTGCACAAGATTGCCACGAAACACTCGTCAGCGAAGCGATGACTCGACCGGCCGTTACGGTAAATGCTGCCTCTGGCTTCCAGGAAATTATTGAGGCGTTTTCCAGGCATGGCGGACGCAGCATGCCTGTTGTGGCACCCGACGGAAAATTGCGCGGATTGTTACTATGGAAGGATGTTCTGTCTGTTTATAAAGACAGGATTTTGCCGTGAGATTCAAGAACTATTTCAGAAAGATGGCCGGGACCACAGCAGGCAGTCCGCCGCGTGTCAGCGATAGCGAAATATTGTGGTCATGGACAGGCGGGTTTCTGGGGATCGCCGGAGTCTCCTGGATCAGTCAACTGTTCTTCGAAGGGATCGATATATCATTGATGATAGGATCTTTCGGCGCATCTGCAGTACTTGTCTACGGCGCCATTCGCAGCCCGCTGGCACAACCGCGCAACTTGATCGGAGGCCATATTATTTCCGCCATCGTCGGAGTAATCGTGTGGAAATTATTGAATCAACATTTGTGGCTGGCAGAATCGGTTGCGGTTGCCACGTCGATAGCGGCGATGCATCTTACGCGGACCTTGCATCCTCCTGGTGGTGCAACCGCGCTCATTGCTGTGATTGGGTCTCCCGCGATTCATAACTTAGGCTACTGGTATGTCCTGGTACCAGCCACGGTCGGTCCGCTGATACTTCTCGCGGTCGCATTGCTGGTAAACAATATTTCCGGTACGCGGAGTTATCCCGAGATGTGGTTTTGAATCCAGGTGTTAATCCCTTCGGCAGACATCCCGGTGTGCTTTGATAACTGTCTGGTTTCGTCACGGTTGACAAAAACGCACTGACTTTAGATAAGTTATCAATTAAATACAATCTGTTAGGGAGGTATCCAATGCTTATTCCGGGTTTCCGGAATGTCGCGAGGAAGGTAGCTCATCGAGTTTTCGCTCAGTTCGTGTATAATCCCCGGCCTTGTGTGTATCGTATGGTGGTGATTCGATGAACGAAATCTTGCAATATTTGAAAAAACACGGTGAGCGATTTGATTCAGAGATCGCGGTAGCGACCGGTACATCGCTCGCGCAGGTTCGTTTGCATTTGACAGAGTTATCTGAAAAAAGAGAAGTAATGACTTGCCTTTCGATTAGATATGAAAAGGGCAAGAAGATTGAAGGCATCCGTTGCCGTCTGTCCGGCTACATTCCTCCCGCTGCCCCGGGCAGAAAATCAAAAGCTCAGCAACAGGCGTAACAGCCGAGAGTTAACTTCACTCCTTGGTGGCCGTCACATGGTCTGTTATCCGCAAATTCTGTGGGTAACGACTCCGCGACGTAGGCAAACACAGCTTCGAAAAGTGTACGCCTGTTTTTTCGTGAGTGAAGCCTTGGGGTTTTCGGATCATCCTTCGAGGGAACCGCGACTGATCTGCCGGACTTGCGATCAACATTTCCTTGAAAGTTCTGGATTCCTTCGTTAAGAATTTACTTCTTGCAAATTGGAAACGCGCCCTATGTTTCTTCATGAAGTCAGGAAGAAACAGCCAATAATTTTGCCAGATGAAGAATTAAATATAATGGAATCATTGTCTTGATAAATTCCAAGTTAAATGGTATGGGAATTGCTTTTTTTCTATTAAGTATGTAAGAATCACAAAAGGTACGGTCATTTTCGTCTGCAC
>JBARHR010000084.1:0-4638 GCA_049799335.1 Gallionella sp.
ATTGTAGGGTGCGTTCCACGCACCATGGTGCGCATGGCACACCCTACGATAGTTCACTTTTGATTGCGGAAATGGAATTACCTGGTTCGCTCGTTGCCTCGCCAATCGTTGAGTTAAAGTCAGCCGCTTCGCAAATCGATCGAAATTTCCCAAACGCGTCCGGAAACCTGGTTCACTTCCGCAGGCCATATTGAGTCGTCATCCAAGCGTCAGGACTTCAACTGAAGAGGGTAAGAAGGAAGAAAACGGCCGAGCAATGGAACGCCGGAATTACCATGCAAATTTCACGCTGGGCGATTCAAGTCGGCCCACCTGATTTTAGCCCGCCAGCACGACCGCGCGCCATCAGGCAATTCTGATGCGACCTCGGAATAAGTCATGGATGGACTAGGAATTTCCCTACAAGCCATCCGCCTCACGCCCGTTTGCTATTCAAACTGATCACCAGGACCCCGCCCAGCACCAGCGCCGAACCGGCAATCTGCATCAATGAAATGTGCTCACCCAAAAATACGTAAGCCATCAGAATGGTAGTCACCGGGCCAATACTGCCGATCAGTGAAGTATTGCCGGAACCGATGCGTCGTATCGCAAACGACAGCAGGAATACCGGTAACACCGTCGAAAAGATCGCCATCGCGACGGAAAGCTCATACACGCGCACCGGTAAATCGAGCGCACTCAACGGACGCATAACCAGGAACTGCAACAGACTCGCTGCACTTGCCACCAGCGTGGCATACGCGGTGAAGCGCATCGCCCCGACACGCGATATCGCATGGCCCGCTCCCACAAGATATATTGAATAGGACAAGGTGCTGCAGAACACCAGCGTTGCCCCCAGCACTACCACGCCACCCTGCTTCATCCCGACGTCGTGCAGGAAGACCAGCGCGATTCCCGCGTAGCACAACGCCATCGCCGCCAGCGTGATCCTGCCGATGGCGCGCTTGTAGATCAGCGCGCTGAGTACTACCGTCATCGTCGGATAAAGGAAAAGGATGAGCCGCTCCAGCCCTGCGGAGATGTATTGCAAGCCAAGGAAATCGAGATAGCTGGACAGGTAGTAGCCGATCACGCCCAGTGCCAACACCATATAGCGATCTTGCCTGCTCATCGGCTCGGCATGGTGCAATCGCGACCACACCGCAACGCCGAGAAAGAACGGCACCGAAAACACCATGCGCAACGCCAGCAGCGTGATCGCATCCACGTGATCTAGATAAGCCAGCTTCACCAGGATCGCCTTCGCCGAAAATCCGACTGCCGCGAGCAGCGCAAAGACAACCCCGACGAACACCTCTCGCCTAGCGAAAGCATGTCCATCGCCATCGCGCGTTTGAACAAGACTTGATTCCCGCTTGAGCGAGATCGGCGAGCCTGATTTTTCCATGACATTAAGACCCTGAGTGTGGATTGCGGGGCCGGATTACAAGTCTCATAAGGTAGCAACGCGGTAGTCCCGCAGTTGCCCGATTAATAAACGATGCAATTAAGACAGAATTACTACAGGACGGGGCTGCGGCATTGGGCTAGCGAGACCGGCCACAGTCGCCGGGTGGTGAAGAGTTTTTCGGGAATGCTTTGCATTTTCATTGAATGAGAATATACGGGGTCCCGTGCAGCGCGTCAATTTCAGCTTCATTTTTCAAATCATGAATATCATTGGAATGAGCTTGTTGTATCCGTTAAAGCAGCGGCACGGTAAGACAACAAACTGGGCTTTGAACTAACTTCATTAGCTCGCTATCAATCTCAATCTTCCTCCGTACCCATTTCATTTGGCATATGTGGCATGCTGTGAACGATACCAACGCCAAATCAGAACAAATGACACTAGCCGGGAGGCTATTTACAGGAGGTCCGACCATGTCCAATCTGCTTGACCAATTGAAATCCATGACCGCCATCGTTGCCGACACCGGCGATATTGAAGCGATACGCGCCCATCTTCCCGAAGACGCAACTACCAACCCTTCTCTGCTGCTGAAGGCGGCTAGCTTGCCCGAATATGCGCCGTTGATCACCGATGCACTCGCATGGGCAAAATCGCAAAGCAAAGACCCGAAGCGTCAGGTACACGACGCGATGGATAAACTGGCCGTCAATGTCGGACTACAAGTTTTGAAGATAGTCCCCGGGCGCATCTCGACCGAAGCCGATGCGCGCCTTTCATTCGACACGCACGCCACGCTCGCGAAGGCACGCAAGTTCATCCAACTCTACAACGAGGCCGGCATCGGCAACGATCGGGTATTGATCAAGATCGCTTCGACATGGGAAGGCATACGCGCGGGCGAGATACTCGAACACGAAGGCATCCACTGCAATCTCACCCTGATGTTCGGCTTTGCACAAGCGCGCGCCTGTGCCGAAGCGGGCGTGACACTTATCTCGCCCTTTGTCGGACGCATCTTCGACTGGCAGAAAGCCAAGGAGGGACGCACCGATATTCCCACCGAAGAAGATCTGGGTGTGCTATCGGTACGCAATATCTATCAGTACTACAAGGAGCACGGCTACCCGACGACAGTGATGGGTGCGTCGTTCCGCAACAGCGCCGAGATTTTGGCGCTGGCCGGCTGTGACCGCCTGACGATCAGTCCGGCGCTACTGCTGGAATTGCAAAGCGCCAAAGGAACCCTGAAACGTCGCCTGCAGTATTCTGGCGCCATCAAATCACGCCCGGCCTCAATGACCGAAGCCGAGTTCCGATGGGAATTGAACGAGGATGCGATGGCCACGGAAAAACTCGCCGACGGCATACGCGGATTTACCGTGGATCAGATCAAGCTAGAGAAAACACTTTCAGATAAGTTGTGAATTCGCAGATGTCCATAGCTAGGCGAGTCGCCGCCATTTATTCAAACCACGAAACCACTTGGGGCGGGATGAAACAAACCCGCTCATCCCGGTGAACGTCAGAAAAATCGCATGACTGAATCCGCCTTGAGGAACTTTGTGTTGCTGGCATTCTGCTGGATCGGCTACTTCGCCTTGCACTCGGTATTGGCGTCGCTGGCGGTAAAACGCATGGTTGCGACCGCCTGGCCCAACGTGATGCCATATTACCGGCTGACATACAACATTGTGGCATCGCTGCTGATACTGCCGATCCTATGGCTCAGCTACCGCAGTCCCGGGCAGATATTGTGGCGCTGGCAAGGTACGGTCGCGTGGCTTGCAAACGGGCTGGCGCTGGCCGCGATCATCGGTTTTTGGATTTCCCTCAGAAGCTACGATATGCAGGAATTCCTTGGCCTTCGCCAGTTGAAATTTGATGTCCGCAAGGTCGAGGACCAGGAGCACTTCCGTCTTTCCCCGTTTCACCGCTACGTGCGGCACCCCTGGTATTTTTTCGGCCTGATATTGATCTGGACGCGCGACATGAGCGAGACAACGCTGCTATCCAGCGTGATCATGACGCTCTATTTCATGGTCGGATCGCACCTGGAAGAAAAGAAATTGCTGGACTATCACGGCGACACTTACCGCCGCTATATGGCGAAGGTCCCCGGCCTGATACCGCTGCCGTGGAAATTTCTCACGGCTGTGGATGCCCAAGCGTTGTTGAAACAACACAACGACGGTGAGACTGGATTATCTTTGTAAGTCGGGCAAACGAATCGCTAAATCGAATTGCAGCGGGTACCGATTAACTGCGACGGACGCCCCAATATAAAGACGATTTCGCGCCTGCCCCCTTAACCTGATTGGCTCGCTGTTTTCTCATGCCTTGTCCGGCTTCACCGCGCGGTGGAATCCGAGCATGCCGTAAAACACCGTATCTTCCGTCACGTCGACATAGCCGAGTTCGCGCAGCACGATCGACAATTCTTCGGCGGTATAAAACAGTTCCAGCGCGTCGATGAAATACTGCTTGAACCTGGTCGACGCTGGACTGCTGCCGACGATGAAGCTGGTGAAATTCAGGCACGCCCTGAGGTATGCGTAATAGAGCGTCTTCACAATCACGTTGCGCGGACGCAGCATGTCGGAATGATGGAAATGCCCGCCGGGCTTGAGCACGCGACGGATCTCGATGAACACCTCGCGTACCCTCAAGTGGCGGGAGGCGAATTGCAGCGTGACAACGTCGAAGTGATTGTCTGGAAAAGGCAGCTTATGCACATCGCCGATATTGCTCTCGATGCTGAAACCGAGTGCCGCGGAACGTCGCAGGCCGACCGTCTGCATCTCCGCGCTGCGATCCATGGCATGCACGTCCAGCGTCGGCTCGCGCTTGAGCAGGGCGATGCCGACGGCGTTAGTGCCGGCGCAGACATCCAGCACTTTTTGCTCCGGCTGCAAGTCGACCGAACGCATGAAGCGCCGGAGAAAACCGCCCACCAATCCAAGGGTGGCAATCTGATTTCCCCGATCGTAGTAGCGGGCGATGTCCGCAAACGCGTCGTTCAGATCGTGAGTCCAGACATTGCCAAAACGTTGTTCTCGAACAGCCTCGCGCAAGGCCAGTGAGGGTGGAGCCATATCTGTTTCTCCTTCGATAGGACAGTACGTATTCCACGGAAAAGCTGTGGGCTTTTATTTCTGAACCGCTCAAAGCGGCATAACGGGATTACTTACTCAGCCCCCAGAAGCCAGCTGGGGATATTCGGTCAGCGTCACAGACTCATC
>JBARHR010000085.1:0-8674 GCA_049799335.1 Gallionella sp.
TTCCTACCCTTTGCACTGGATCGCTGGTGAAGTAGCGCTTTTTTTCAATTCGGCCACGTTCCGGTTCTGGCACATCGCGTCGATTCTGAAGTGCCGCTTTAAAGAAGGCAAACACCCCATCGCCCAAGTAATATCTTGCCACAAAGCGGTCGTTTAGAATCAATTGCTAGTAGAACAGTGCGTCGGGCCGCTTAGGCCGAACTTCAGACGAAGCCTGAAAACGGGCGGTCATTCACAATTCCAGAGTTACTTCACGGTCGCCGTTTCGGAGCGAGCCTCGATCACCGCCGACGAGAGAATAAGAATCCCGCCCACGATTTCCTGCATCGAAAGATGCTCGCCTCCAATCAATACCGCAGAGAACACACCCACCACCAATTCGGCCAACAGCAGGATGGCGGCTTTGCCGGCATCGAGTCGTGCGACACCATAGAAAGTTGCGAGCGTACCGGGCACGATCCATAGCAGGCTGAGCGCGGACAATATGCCGATCTGCTTTGCGGTGAGCATCAGCATGGGGACTGGGTCCCAATACAGGAAACCGAGCGAGAGCAGGGCGCAACCGGCGTTGATCGCGACTGCGCGCACGGTGTCGGGCAGGCCGTGGCCAAAGCGCACGGCCACATTGTTACCTGCAAATGCCAATCCGGAGGAGAGTGCCAGCAGGTCGATGGCCGATAGCGGTGTGTTGAATATTTCGGGGCCGCCCAGCGTCGCCGCCAAGCCTGCCAACGCAATTCCCAGCGCCAGCAAGCGCAGGCGGGTGATGGCCTCGCCGAGAAACATCCGCGCCGCGAGGATCGTCCACACCGGTGCCAGGTAAAACAGCAACATGACGCGCACCACGCTGCCTGCCCCGAGCGAAGCGACCAATGCCGCCGTGGCCCATCCGCCGAGTGCGGCGATGAGCAGGATCAATCCGATCTTTCCGCGCAACTGTGCAAAGCTGCCCCACACAAACGGCAGCATCAACAGTACCGACAAACCGAAGGCGTACACCTGCACGATGCTGCCGTGGATGCCGAACAGGCCCAGCGATTTCAGCGGCCACCAGAGCTGACCCCAGAACACTGAGCCCAACAACAACGCCGAGATCGCCTTTTGCTGCGGCTGCAGATTCAGGCCTAACATGGTGCTGGCGCTGAATGAGCGTTGTCGCACCACGCCTGAAAATGTTCACGCTCGGTTTGCCCCATCCAGGTATTGATCTCCCACAGATCCGCAACCGGTTGCTGCGTGAAGGGCGCACTTTGCAAATAGCCATCGGGGCCGAACTCGGGGGTCATGGTGGTGATGGCATTACCCTTGTCGCGTTGTGCCGACCAGATCGTTTCCCAGTAGCGCTGGTGTGATGCCAGTGCGCCTGCATATTCGGGTGCGGCCGGATGCGGCACTTGCGGACCCTGGTCATAGCCGACGCGGGCGTGAATGTGATGCGCGTGCTTTGCGACTTCGCTGACCGCATCCCACTCATCATCCAGCTGCCGTTCCAGTACCACTACCCAGTGACTGAAGTCGCAGGTGAGTTTCAGCTCGGGCAAGCGCTGCAGAATAACGAGAGTGGTCCACGGGTTGAACAGGGAGCGGCTGCGGTGTGTCTCGAAGCTGCAGGCGATGTTCATGCGCGCCGCGATTTCCTGCGCCTCGCTGAAGAAGCGCACGCTCTGTTCCGGCGTCCACGCATCGCAGCCGCCAATGATGGTTACCCATTGCGGATCGAGTGATCGTCCGAGTTGCAGTTGGCGCTCCACATCCGCGATGTGTTCATCCACTGTCGCCTGGCGACGCGGCGCATAACCGCCCGCCGTCACGATCTCCTGAATGTAGCGCAGGCCACTGGTCTGCAAGACAGACTGCAATTCGCTGAAGCGCGCCTGCGATACGTCGGCATTGCCTTCAAGCCCGGCAAAGTCCGCTGCAACAGCCTGATCGGCAGCCTCCAGCAGCGGACCGCTGTGTCCCCACAGTGTCTTGAATAATTGCAGTTGCATGGGAATCAGCTTTTTTGCTTCAGGTAGGCACGCCAACCGCCGAAGTGCGAAATGTCCGCCGCATCTTTCACGGCATACTGTTCGCACACGAAACCCTGCACCTGCTCACCGTCGGCCAGCGTAATGGTGCCGATGCCGAGCGGCGCGGGAATGCCGGCGACGAAGGAACCGAATTCGCGCGCGGGCATTTCCCATACTTCAACTTCGATGGCGCTGCCGGTTTCACCTGTTGGCACGCGCACCATGCCCGGACGGAATGGTGGGCCGCCGGGCAGGGCATAGAATTTGTAGTCGGCACTGCTTTGCGTGCGTGCCACCAGATGCGCGCCGCGACTGGTGAGCTGGTGATTCAGCGGCAAGCCATCGAGGTGTGCGCCGCAAACCGCAACGCGTATTCTTCCCGCCAGCAACGTTTCACTTTTTGCGGCGGAATCATGCAGCAGTCGCTCCGCCAAATGCAGCAGTGGAATATCCTGATGCGCGGGTGCAACCAGCGTGATGCCGAAGGGCAGTCCGTCTTCCTGGAAACCTGCAGGAACAGCAACCGCCGCGCAATCCAGCAAGTTCATGAAGTTGGTGTAATAACCCAGATTCGCATTCAGGCGTATCGGATCGGCCAGCATCTCGTCGATGCGATAGATAGTCCCGGCAGTCGGCGTGACCATGCAATCGATCTTGCTCCAGACCGAAGCCGCTTCCTTGCGCAGTGCTTCCAGTTGATACATGCCGCTGTAGGCATCCGCCGCCGAGAACTTCTTTGCCCCGGCAATGATCTCGCGCACTACCGGATTGATGTGCTCCGCTTTTGTATCGAAGAATTCACGGATCGCGGCATAGCGTTCTGCCACCCAGGGGCCTTCGTATAACAAACGCGCGGCATCCAGGAACGGAGTGAAATCAATCTCGACTGCCGTGCCGCCGATGGCGCGCAAGGCATCGCAACTGCGTTGGAACAATGCAGCAGCTTGTTGATTGCCGAAGAATTGCAGTTGTCCGGCGCGCGGTACGCCGAAGCGGAAAGCTCCGGCGCGTCCGAAATCGAAACCGTGCGCCTGCATCTGGCGCGAGTAGGCATCCTGCATATCGTATGCGGCAGCCACGGACAACACGCTATTGGCATCGGCCGTGTTGCGCGCAAAGATGGATACGCAATCCAGCGAACGACAAGCCGGTATCACACCGCGCGTAGACAGCCAGCCGCGCGTGGGTTTTACGCCGACCAGATTGTTGAATGCTGCCGGAACTCGACCGGAACCGGCCGTGTCGGTACCCAGACTGAAACTGACCAGACCCAGCGCGACTGCCACTGCCGAGCCGGAACTGGAACCGCCGGAGATGTAGTCCGGGTTATAGGCATTGCGGCATGCACCGTGCGGCGAGCGCGTGCCGTTCAGCCCGGTGGCGAATTGATCGAGGTTGGTCTTGCCGATGGGAATCGCACCCGCATCGATCAGGCGTTGCACCACCGTCGCATGCTGCTGCGGCACATAGGCAAACTCGGGGCAACCCGCCGTGGTGGGCACGCCGGCCAGATCGATGTTGTCCTTGATGGCGAACGGAATACCGTACAAGGGTAGCGTGGCTGGATCTTTGTCTTGCAGGGCCGATACATAGTCACCAATTTCCGCCAGCGACAAACGATGTATCCAGACATGGTTCGGGTCGTCGCCGATGCGTACCAGAATGTCCTGCATCACAACCAGCGGCTGCGACTCGCCGGCGAGGTAGCGTTTACGGAGCGAGGCGATATTCAGATCGGTTTTCATGGTGTCCTCACTCGGCGCTCTGGATGACCAGCAGGTCCTGTCCGGCAGAGACTTGTCCGCCGATGCGGCATTGCATCTGGATGATCTCGCCGTCGCAGGGAGCAAGCACGGCGATCTCCATCTTCATGGATTCGATGACGACCAACGTATCGCCCGCCTTGACCTTACTGCCGATCCCAGCCGGAATGGCCCACACATTGCCCGCGACATGGGCGGCTACCGCACGGCTGCCCGGCGGCAAATCAAGCTCGCTGTCGGTTCCGGCTTCCGCCACTGTGCTGTCTGTGGCGTATTCGGCCTGTCCGTTCGCTTTCCACATCTCGCGCTCTGCGGCGAAGGCGGCGCGTTGCGTGTTGCGGAATGCGCTGATCTCTTTGTCGTTGGTTTCCAGATACCGGTTGTACTCCTTCAGGCTGAAGGTGGTTTCTTCGATCTTGAGCTGGAAGCGCCCGGCCACAAAGGCTTCGCGCATCTTAAGCAACTCCTGCTCCGATACCGGATAGAAACGGATCTGGTCGAAGAAGCGCAGCAGCCAGGGCTTGCCTTCCTTGAAATCCGTCGTCTGCTTGTAGCGGTTCCACATCTGGATGGTGCGGCCGACGAACTGATAACCGCCGGGGCCTTCCATGCCGTACACGCACATATAGGCGCCGCCGATGCCGACCGCATTCTCCGGCGTCCAGGTACGTGCCGGGTTGTATTTGGTGGTGACCAGGCGGTGACGCGGATCGAGCGGCGTCGCCACCGGCGCACCGAGATACACGTCGCCCAGACCCAGCACCAGATAGCTGGCCTCGAACACGATGCGTTTCACCTGTTCGATGTCGGGAATGCCGTTGATGCGGCGGATGAACTCGATGTTGCTCGGGCACCAGGGTGCGTCCTTGCGCACCGACTGCATGTATTTTTCGATCGCCAATTTGGTCGAAGGGTCGTCCCACGACAACGGCAGATGCACGATGCGTGTCGGGACCTCCATATCCGCGATGGAGGGCAGTTTCTTTTCTGCTTTGATGAGTAGTTTCACCATATCTTCGCGCGCCAACACGCGGCTGTCGAAATGGATCTGCAACGAACGGATGCCGGGGGTCAGGTCGAGGATACCTTTCAGCTTGCCCTCTTGCATCGCCTGTTGCACCCACTGCATCAGGGCATGCACGCGGAAACGCAGATTGATGTCGAGTACCAGCGGGCCGTATTCGATCAGCAGGTTGCGGTCGCCGGACTGGCGATACACCACCTGCACCTGTTCATCCTTGGCGGGGATGCTGTGGACGACGGGACTGCCCATCGTTTTGGCTACAGGAAACTTGGGGAGCGTCTTCGGCAAACCCAGCCCTGCGATGGTCTGGTCTTGCAACATTTCCAGATGATTCGCCTGTTCCAAAGTCATCCAGTGGAAGCGCACCGTATCACCCGGCCGCAACTGGCCCATCTTCCACAACTCCGCGTGGGCAATGGTCACCGGACACACGAAGCCGCCAAGGCTGGGGCCGTCCGGGCCGAGGATGACCGGCATGTCGCCGGTGAAGTCCACTGCACCGATGGCATAGGCATTATCGTGAATATTGGACGGATGCAACCCGGCCTCGCCGCCATCCTGCCGCGCCCATTCCGGTCTGGGGCCAATCAGGCGTACACCGGTGCGACTGGAGTTGTAGTGCACTTCCCAATCCGTGGCGAAGAAGGTCTGGATGTCGGACAGCGTAAAGAAATCCGGTGCACCGTGCGGACCGTACAACACGCCGATCCCCCACTCCTTGCTGTACTCAGGGATCAGGTTGGGCGGCAATGCACGGTGAGCGCGTTGAGCCGATTCGATGCCAAGGTGCAGCACATCGCCGGTGCGCAAGGTGCGCCCGCCGTGGCCGCCGAACAGGCCCAGCGTGAAGGTGGATTTGCTGCCGAGATAATCCGGCACATCGAAACCGCCTGCGACGGACAGATAACTACGGCATCCGCCGCCCAGTACTGCACCGAGTCGCAGCACGCAACCTGCCTTGACCTCGTGGCTGCGCCAGAACTTCAGCGGTTTGCCATCCAGTTCGGCTTTCATAGCCGCGCCGGTCAGCGCGATGACCGTGTCGCGGTTAAATTTCAGCGTGGGGCCGGAGACAGTCAATTCCAGTCCGGCCGCTTTGTCTGCATTGCCCAACAGTTGGTTGCCCAGTCGGAACGCCAATGCATCCATAGGTCCCGACGGCGGTACGCCGATGTTCCAGTAACCGAGTCGGCCGGGGTAATCCTGGATGCTGCTTTGCACGCCGGGCTCCAGCACGTCGATGGTATGCGGGTGATAGTGGAAAGCATTCAGGTAACGCGTGGTCTGGCGCCCTTCGCTGAATACGTGATCGGCCACGATCTGGCGCAGATAATCGAGATTGGTTTCGATGCCGTCGACGCGCGTCCCGGCCAGCACATCGCGCATCTTTTCCAGCGCGGCATCGCGGTTCATCGCCTTGACAATGATCTTGGCGATCATCGGATCGTAATAGGGCGGGATGTCGCTGCCGCGCTCTACCCAGGTTTCGTTACGCGCATCGTTGGAGAATTCGACCCCGGTCAACACGCCGCTGGATGGCTGGAAATTCTTGTTCGGATCTTCCGCATACAGGCGCACTTGGATCGAAGCGCCTTTGGGTTTGATCTGCACTGTATCCAGGCCATGCAATTCGCCTGCAGCCTGCAACACCATCCATTCGACCAGATCGACGCCGGTCACTTCTTCGGTGACACCGTGTTCGACTTGCAGACGGGTATTCACTTCGAGAAAATAGAATTCACCGCTGAGCGCATCGAACACGAATTCCACCGTGCCTGCGGACTGGTAGCCCACAGCCTTGCCCAAACGTACAGCAGTCTCCAGCAGATGCTGCCGGACTTCGGGGGTGATGTTGGGTGCGGGTGTCTCTTCAATCACTTTCTGGTTGCGGCGCTGCACCGAGCAGTCGCGCTCGCCCAGTGCAATCACCGTACCTTTGCCGTCGCCGAACAACTGCACCTCGATGTGGCGCGCGTGCTCGACATACTTTTCCAGATAGATACCGGCATCCTTGAAATTGGCGCGTGCGAGTCGTTCCACCGATTGAAACGCTTCGTTCAATTCGTCCGCACTCCAGCACAGACGCATACCGATGCCACCGCCACCGGCGGTGCTCTTGATCATTACCGGATAAGAAATACGCGAGGCCTCGGCATGCGCGTGTCCAACATCGATCAGCAGTCCGCTGCCGGGCAACAAGGGCACGCCATTCTGTTCTGCAATTTCACGTGCGGTGTGCTTGAGGCCGAAGCGACGCATCTGATCCGGCGTCGGGCCGATGAACACCACTCCAGCCGCCGCACACTGCTCGGCGAAAGCGGCATTCTCCGAAAGGAAGCCGTAGCCGGGATGGATGGCCTGCGCGCCGGTGCTGCGCGCGACTTCGAGGATGTGCCCGCCGCGCAGGTAGCTGTCGGCCGCTGCCGCGGTTCCAATGCACACGGCTTCGTTCGCCATCTGCACATGCAACGAGCGCGCATCGGCTTCCGAATACACCGCCACCGAGCGGACACCCATCTTGTTCATGGTGCGGATGATGCGGCATGCGATCGCACCGCGATTGGCTATCAAGACTTTATCGAACATGATTCTTCACCTGAGTCGCAGGTCGTCCTGCGTGTTGGTCGGGCATCCGGTCGTCCGGACGCGCGGTTCTATTCTGCGACGGCATCCCAGATCAGCAACTGCACCGGTGTTGGGTTGTAAGCGTTACACGGGTTGTTCAGTTGCGGGCAGTTGGAGATCAGCACGAACACATCCATCTCCGCGCGCATCTCCACATATTTACCCTGTGCCGAGATGCCGTCCGCGAAGGACAGTTCGCCCTGCGGCGTCACCGGCACATTCATGAAGAAGTTCACGTTGGCGGTGAGGTCGCGCTTGTCCATGCCGCAGTCGCAACGGCCCAAGGCGTGCAGGAAGCTGTCGCGGCAGCTGTGCATGTATTTCTTGTCGATGGCGTAGCGTACCGAGTTGCTTTCGGCTGCGCATGCGCCGCCCAGCGTGTCGTGCCGGCCACAGGTGTCGGCGACGATGGTCATCAGCACGTTGCCTTCGCTGGACAGCAGTTGAGTACCGGCGGTGAGATAGATGTTGCGCTGTTCGCGGATGGTATCCACCGCGCTGTAGCGCTCCTCCGGATCACGTGCGCTGTAGAACAAGGTGTCGACGGCCTGATTGCCTTCCAGATCGAGGATGCGGAACACCTGGCCGCATTTCACTTCGTGCAGCCAGGATTCGCCGGCGGGCAGCACCAGGTTGTAACTCGCCTGTTGCGCGGACAGTTTGCTTTCAACGATGCTCATGGTCTCTCCTGCGTATATCGAGATATCTCGCGTAGCGAGGGTCGACCGTACTCCTCGCCCTGTGGGAGAGGGGGGACGGGGGTGAGGGAAACGGTCACAGTAAGGATAGGTTTCATTTTCATCACCGTTAGCGGAACAACAGTTCGGTGTTGTAAAAGCCGCGCAAGTTCTCCGGACGGAAGTTGCGGCAATAGTCTTGTTCATCCGGCGTGCCGCAGCGCCATGCCTGCAGTAACAGCGGTTTGGGTGCGTATTCCGGATTCGAATCAAGCGGGTGCTGGGTGGCCGATAGCACCACCAGCACATTCATCTCGAAACGCAGTTCGACGAATGCACTGGCCCTGGAATGGTTAGGTTCGTATTGCATGGCACCCGTGTCGTCGGCGCTCACCTTGCTGAAGAAGTTCACGTTGGGCACGATATCGCGCTTTCCCAGTCCCCATTTGCCCAGCTCGATCAACATGCTGTCGCGTGCGTTGCGATGCATGGCGTTGCGTGCCTGCTGGTAATCGGCTTTGCCGTATTTTTTCTCGACCAGTGCGGCGTTGCTCATGCCACTGATGGTGTCGT
>JBARHR010000086.1:0-12543 GCA_049799335.1 Gallionella sp.
AAGTCATGCGGTTCCGGCAGATTGGGGGACCATGGGGGTAAAGGTGCGGAACTGCGACCTGCGCTTGGGCCATCAATCAGCTTTGGCTGGAATCAAGCATCTCAATCGTCTGGAGAACGTGCTCGCGGCGGCTGAATGGGACGATCAGGATATCGCCGAAGGTCTGTTGCTGGATGCGACAGATAATGTCGTTTCCGGGACCCGAAGCAATCTTTTCCTGATCAAGAGTAATCAAATTATCACACCAGACCTGTCACGCTGTGGAGTCGCCGGTGTTCAGCGCTCGCGGGTGTTGTCGTGGGCAACACAACACGGATACGCGCAACAAATTCGCGATGTGCATCTGAACGAACTATTCAGTGCCGACGAACTGTTCCTGGTAAACAGCATCATTGGCCTATGGCCCATCAGGCAACTGAAACAAAGTAACTGGGCCGGGTTTCCAATCGCCATGCAAATACGCCATCATCTCGAAGCTGAGTGCGAATAGTTCAGGAGTAGACCAAATCAAGTCTTACCACTATATTGGCGCGAGCCTTCATAGATTAATCTTCCTCACATGAAAAAGATATTCGTCACCTTGGTGTTGCTTGCTGCGGCGTTGATTGCTGCGATGAGCTACTACGCCTATCAACCCTTGTCTTTGCCGACAGTTCCGTTTGAGTTTGACCTGACGCCGGGGGCCAGTCTGAAAAGTGCGGCGCTGGAATTGCAACAAGCGAAGGTATTGGACGATCAATGGACATTTGTATTGTTGGCCAGAGCGCTTGGCAAGTCGTTACAAATCAAGGCGGGCAACTACGAACTCCGGCAGGCTGTGACCCCCATACAATTGCTGCAAATTATCACCAAAGGTGAATTCAGCCGCAGGAAAATCAGCATTATTGAGGGCTGGACATTTAGGCAGTTTCGAAATGCGCTTGATGCCAACAAATATCTGTTGCATGACAGCATCGGCCTGTCGGATCGTGAGATTCTGCAAAGGATCGGTGCGAGCGAGCCCCAGGCGGAGGGATTATTCTTTCCGGACACATATCACTACGTTGCCGGCAACAGTGATCTCAGCATCCTGAAAATTGCCTACAGCACCATGCAACGTCGACTTCAGGAAGCGTGGGTTGTGCGCGATGATGGTTTACCGCTGCAGACGCCCTATCAGGCGCTGATACTCGCATCCATCGTGGAAAAGGAAACCGGGACCGCAGAAGACCGCAGCATGATTGCAGGGGTGTTTATCAACCGACTGAGAAAGAATATGTTGCTACAAACCGATCCGACGGTTATATACGGGATAGGCGACAGCTTTGACGGTAATTTGCGCAAACGTGACTTGCTTGAAGATACACCCTACAACACCTACACGCGGCGGGGATTGACGCCAACCCCGATAGCGCTGCCGGGCATGGCGGTGTTGAGGGCGACGCTGCATCCTGCCAAGACCGACGCGCTATATTTTGTCGGACGCGGAGACGGCAGATCTCAGTTTTCCAGCAACTTAAGCGCCCACAATCGCGCGGTAAGAAGATATCAACAATGACTAAATTCATCACTTTTGAGGGCATGGATGGGGCGGGGAAAAGCACCCATCTTGAATGGTTCGCCGAGAGCCTGCGGCAGCGCGGTCATGATGTAGTAGTGACCAGGGAGCCGGGCGGTACGCCGCTAGGAGAGCAATTGCGCGAAATCGTGCTCAATCAGTCGATGACTATAGGCACCGAAGCCCTGTTGATGTTCGCGTCCCGCCTGGAACACGTTGAAACCGTCATCAAACCTGCGCTGCAATCAGGAAAATGGATAATCTCGGACCGATTCAGCGATGCGAGCTTCGCTTACCAGGGAAGCGGCAGGGGTTTCGATTGGCACAAGCTGTCCCAGCTTGAGAAATGGGTGCACGGCGACATGAATCCCGATCTGACATTGTTTTTTGATGTTCCGGTGGACGTGGCTCGACAGCGACTGGCAAACAATGCGTCGCTGGATCGCTTCGAACAGGAGCATGCGGAATTTTTTGAAAGGGTACGCGACGGGTATCACCGACGGATCGCGGAGCAACCGCAACGGTACGTCGTAATAGATGGGGCGCAGTCCATGGATCTGGTCAAGCGACGGTTGGAACAAGTCGTTATCACTTTGTGAGATGAGAAATACATATCCTTGGCAGCACCAGGACTGGTTGCGATTGCGTGAAATACGCAAACGCCCGCCCTATGGCCTATTGTTTACCGGCGCAAAAGGCATAGGCAAGTTTGATTTGTCGATAAATTTCGCGCAGAGCCTGTTGTGTCGGCAACCGGATGAAGACGATATGCCGTGCGGAAGGTGCCCTTCCTGCCATTGGTTCGATCAGGAGTCACACCCGGACTTTCGCCTGATTCAACCTGAAGCGTTAGAGGCTAAAGCAGCGCCTGCGGATAGCGGGAAAAAACCCAGCAAGCAGATCTCGGTTGATCAGATCAGGGCGCTATCCGACTTCGTTGGTATGTCTGCGCATCAGGGTGGTAGGCGCGTGGTGGTAATCCATCCGGCTGAATCGATGAACTCGAATGCCGCAAATGCGCTGTTGAAAAGCCTCGAAGACGCGCCCGAAGGGTTGCTGTTCATACTTGTCACTCACAAGTCGCAGCAACTGTTGCCAACCGTAAGAAGTCGCTGTATATCCTTCAGCGTAAGCGCCCCGGACCACGCCACCGCGATTGCCTGGCTGCAAGCCCAAGGAATAGAGCGAGCTGACGCTGTTCTGGCCTCGACTGGCTATTCGCCTCTGGAGGCCGTCAGGCCGGATCAACGGGTCGCCGACGAGCAACGCGACAAGCTCCTTCGTGCCATACGTAATCCCGCTGAAATTGACATTTTTGCGTTGGCGGACACACTTAAGAACACCGAGCAGATGCTCGTCGTGCATTGGATGCAACAATGGAGCTATGATCTGACTGCGATCAAATTGACCGGAACGCTGCGCTATCATCCCGGTGAAGAAGCGACAATAACCAAGTTGGTCAAATCGGTAGACCCGCTCAATTTAGCCAGATTGCAAAAGCACTTGATCACCGCAAAGCGGGAAGCACAACACACGCTCAATGCAAAATTATTTTTTGAATCACTGTTACTCGTCTATAGTCGCCTTACCGCCGGTTCCCCATGAATATTGTCGACTCACATTGCCACATCAATTTTCCTGAACTTGCGGCAAACATGACCGACGTGATGACGCAAATGCGTCATCACGATGTTGTCAGCGCCCTCTGCGTATCGGTAAACCTGGCTGACTTTCCCCAAGTGCTGGCGTTGGCGGAACAATATGAAAATATCTATGCGTCAGTCGGCGTGCATCCGGACTATGAAGGCGTAGAAGAGCCGGATGTCTCAAGACTGGTTCAGCTTGCAAATCATCACAAGGTGATTGCAGTCGGCGAAACCGGTCTTGATTACTTCCGTCTTAAAGGTGATTTGGAATGGCAAAGAGCACGCTTCCGGACGCACATCAGAGCATCGAGAATGTGCGGAAAGCCGCTCATTATTCATACCCGAAGCGCGGCCGTTGACACGTTACGTATCATGGAAGAAGAACAAGCAAGCGAATCGGGTGGCGTAATGCACTGCTTTACCGAAAGCTGGGAGGTTGCTGAAGCGGCGTTGTCCATGGGTTTTTATATCTCGTTTTCAGGTATTGTTACCTTCAAGAACGCAAAAGAACTCAAGGAAGTCGCGCGACGCGTCCCGCTTGACAGGATATTGGTCGAAACCGATTCTCCGTACCTTGCACCAACTCCGCATCGTGGAAAACTTAACCAGCCCGCCTACGTAAAGCACGTAGCGGAAGAAATTGCATCTCTCCGGGGAATAAGTCTCGAGGAAGTAGCAACACAGACTACGGACAATTTCAAGCGCCTTTTCAAGCTAAAATTGGCTGTCGAGCAAGATTTGTGAGGGAAATTATTGACAGATATTTGAATATCCCTATAATGCGCAACTCGTTTTGCGGGAGTAGCTCAGTTGGTAGAGCGCAACCTTGCCAAGGTTGAGGTCGAGAGTTCGAGACTCTTCTCCCGCTCCAAATCTGAGGGAAAGCATTCTAGCTTTCCCTCTATCATTTTAAGTTGTGGATTCGATACACGGCGAGATAGCAAAATGGTTATGCAGCGGATTGCAAATCCGCCTATCCCAGTTCGATTCTGGGTCTCGCCTCCAGCACCCGCCCGGGTGGTGAAATTGGTAGACACAACGGACTTAAAATCCGTCGCTAGGGTAAAACCAGCGTACCGGTTCGATTCCGGTTCCGGGCACCAAATCATGGGCTTACGTAATTCACTGAGTTGGAATTTAAAATCAAAAAGATCTCAGTGCAAGCGCAGTGTAACCACTTGAGGGGATTGCCGTGGTCCCTCAGTACGCAGTAAAGAGCCGATCCCTGCGCGCTGCAATATATTGACCACGGCCTAGACCTTCTTTTGTGTTGTCCGAATTGAATCTATAAAGCGCGATTCTGTTATCGCAATCATCATTGCCTGATAGTGGATTATTCAATGTTCAGGGTAAAATCGAGCCGATCTGTGGAACGAATAAGTTAAGCCAGAAACCGTAAACTCTTGTCAACGACGCTCTGTTAGATGTGGTGCAACTGGTCTTGTTGCGGATCGATCAGGCTATTTCAACAAAATGATGAAGACACAACAGTTACCTCGAATTGTTCGCCGACAGACCAAAATTATTGGTCAGAGTTTGTGGCAAAAAGTAGGCGCCGACAGCGCAACCTGGGACATGGTTGAAGGCGGGAATTTAGATGCAAATCTGGTGTTATTGCACTGGATCAAGGTCTACTAATGACGGTACGCCAAAAATCCTTGCTGGGGAATCGCCCCGATGTGCCAAGCCCGGCTTATAGGGCCGAGCAGGTGCGTTTGCTCCACGCAGGCATTCCAGTCTCACTTGCCGTGAATCTCCTGATCGCCTCCATCACGGCAGCTGTTCAACTCAGTGTGGTAGATACTAAACTCATCCTGGTTTGGTTTACATTGTTCTTGGCAACTATTGTTCTGCGCGCACTTTTTGCCATCTCCTATCGCGACGCTCTAGCGGATGAAGCTTCCAGTAAAACTATGCTGAACCGGTTCCGCATCGGAACTGCCGCCACCGGAATTGCATGGGGATTGGCTAGTTTTCTGCTTTTCACGACTAATGACATCCCGCATCAATCCTTTCTGGTTTGTGTAATTGCTGGCATGACAGCGGGTGCAGTCACTTCTCTGTCAGAGGACCTGGTTTCTTCTCTGGCGTTCATCATCCCTGCAATTTTGGCGCTGATTGCCCGTTTATTTGCGGTCGGCGGCGAGGTTTCATTGGCGATGGGTGTTATGGGGGCGATATATCTCGTTGCCTTGATTCTGAACACCAGACGCATCTACCTCGGCAACCGCGAAAACATACTCCGGCGATTGGCAGTTGATACCTGCGAAAAATCTGCTTCTGAAGCGGGCAACTCAAAAGAGGAATTCCCTATTCAGCGTCGTCTCTCGATTTCCATCCTCGTTGCGATGCTGGCGACCGCCTTCATACTGGTATTCCTATACAGACAGGATCAACTGGCAGCGTACGAAATCAATGCCGCGGAAAATAATGAAATGGTTTTGTATCAGCTCAGTTACGCGCTGAGCAGCGATATCACTAGCTATGTCAGAGACAGCGAAAACGGCAATTCCAGCGCTCTGCCAAATACCCAGAATCTCGATTTATTATTTGCAAAAGAATTGAAGCGGATCAAAAGCGATGACATACTCAAAATAAAGGTCTTCAACTTATCGGGGATGACCATCTATTCGTCTGTTCGAAGCGAAATTGGTAAGCTCAGCGATCATAGAGAACTACTGGACAGGGCGCTACACGGCGAACAAGCCCATGATATTGTATCCCGCGCTGTGTTTCTCGGCGCGAGTGGCCAGATACATAACGCCCGTCTATATCAGACTTATATGCCGCTGCGTTACTCGGGCACTCAAATAGGCGTTATTGAAAGTTACGCAGATGCCTCTTCTATTTTTGAAAAACTACAAAGCAAGATTATTTCAATTTCCTTGCTAGTTTGCGGAGTTTTTTCTGCATTATATGTAGCATTATTTTTTGCAGTGCGGAAAGCCGATCAGTCCATCGTTAGCTGGGAAAAGTCTGTCGAAAAAAGCGAGAAATCGCTTAATTTGGCGCAGTCCATTGCTCACGTCGGCAGTTGGGATTTGAACTTGGCCACCAACAAGCTAGATTGGTCAATGGAGATGTATCGAATTTACGGTGTTTCTCCAGAAACCTTCACGCCAAGCTTCGAGAACTTGATCAATTTGATTCACCCCGATGATCAATCGTCCATGCGGGAAATGGTCGAGGCGTGGGTTGTAGGCAAACAGTCGCCAATAATTGAGTATCGCAATGTGTGGGCTGATGGTTCGATTCACCTTATTGAAGGTCAGTGTGATTTGAAGTTTGACGCCAATGGAAAGCCCTCACATGTGTCTGGAACAATTCAGGACATCACCGAACGTAAACGCGTTGCAGATGAAATCCGCAATTTGGCTTTTCATGACATGCTAACGGGCTTGCCAAATCGTCGGTTGTTGGAAGACCGGCTCGATAAAGCTATAGCCGCCAGCAAGCGAAAAGGCCAATATGGCGCGGTGATTTTCCTTGATCTGGATAACTTTAAACCGCTCAACGATGCTCATGGGCACAAGGCAGGAGACTTGTTGCTGGTGGAAGTGGCACAGCGCCTTGTTCGTTGTGTGCGGGAAGTGGATACTGTTGCGCGTTTCGGCGGCGACGAGTTCGTGGTAGTGCTGAGCGAATTGGGTGGTCAGGAATCCGAGTGCGTCGCACAGGCCAATCTCGTAGCGGAGAAAATCCTTTCGGTTTTAGCCGAACCCTATTGGTTGACATACAATGCAAGAGGGACTTCGAGCATTATTTTGCATCACGACCTAGGAGCCTGTTTAGGTGTGGCACTTTTCACAAATACATCTATCGCGGAAAACGTACTCAAGTGGGCTGACTACGCAATGTATCAAGCCAAGAATGCAGGACGCAATCAGATTCGGTTTTATGAAGCAAAGGCTTGAGTGACAGCATATTGGATGCCGATTCCTGATAAGCTCCTGCATTCAGCAAAGCAGCACAAACTGCCATCATGAAAACTCAGACTCAGACCACCATACACCGCAAGGAATACTCCCCACCCGCATATGGCGTGGATACCGTGGAGATGGGTTTTGATCTTGACCCAGATGCGACCATCGTCAACACTCGGTTGGTGATGCGGCACAATGCCGCCGGTCCCGATCAGAATCTGCATCTTTTTGGTGAAGCACTGGAGCTACTGGCGCTGCGTATGAACGGGCGGTTGCTGCGGGTGGGTGCGGATTTTGAGATCGAGGCGGAGCAGTTAGTCATCAAGAATACCCCGGACGAAGTCACACTGGAGATCAGTACCCGTATTCATCCCAGCCTCAATACGACACTGATGGGCGTATATGTTTCCAATGGAAACTTCTTCAGTCAGTGCGAGGCACAGGGCTTCCGCAAGATCACCTATTTTCCGGACCGTCCCGATGTGATGGCGAAATATACCGTGATGCTGCGCGGTGACAAGAAGATCTATCCGGTGTTACTGAGCAACGGCAATCTGATCGAATCGGGTGATCTCGGCGACGGCAGACATTACGCGCTGTGGGAAGATCCGTTCTACAAACCCAGCTATCTGTTCGCGCTGGTGGCGGGAAAACTGGTGTGTCGGGAAGAACGATACAAGCTGGCGTCGGGTCGCAAGGTGTTACTGCAGGTATGGGTAGAGCCGGGCGATCTGGACAAGACTGCCCACGCGATGGAATCGCTCAAACGCAGCATTGCCTGGGACGAACAGCGCTTTGGATTGGAGCTGGACCTGGATCGATTCATGATAGTCGCGGTGGGCGACTTCAATATGGGCGCGATGGAGAACAAGGGGCTGAATATCTTCAACACCAAGTACGTGTTGGCCAATCCAAGCACTGCCACCGATATGGATTACGACAATATCGAGTCGGTCATAGGACACGAATATTTCCATAACTGGACCGGTAACCGCGTGACTTGCCGTGACTGGTTTCAGCTATCGTTGAAAGAAGGCCTGACGGTGTTCCGCGATCAGGAGTTCTCCGCCGATATGGTGGGCACGGATACCGGTCGTGCGGTAAAGCGTATCGAGGATGTGCGCGGCCTGCGCCAGGTGCAGTTCGCCGAAGATTCAGGTCCGATGTCGCATCCGGTGCGTCCAGACAGCTATGTGGCCATAGACAATTTCTACACTTCAACCGTATACGAAAAAGGCGCGGAGGTGGTGCGCATGTACCAGACTTTATTGGGGCGTGATGGCTTTCGCAAAGGTATGGACTTGTACTTCGCGCGTCACGATGGACAGGCTGTGACCTGCGACGACTTTCGTGCCGCGATGGCGGACGCAAACAGCCGCGACCTGAACCAGTTCGGGCACTGGTATAGTCAGGCTGGCACACCTCATGTAAAGGTAACGGCTCATTACGATATCGAGTCGCAATGCTATGACCTGACCCTTACGCAGACATCCCGCTACGCTCAGTCATTGCATATCCCCGTTGCGATTGGCCTGCTCGACGCGCAGGGGCGAGACATGGTGCTGTATCTGAATGGCCGCCGCAGGCCGCACACCAGCTGTGTTCTGGAGCTGACGGAAACAACTCAGACCTTCCGTTTCCACAACGTGAAGCAGCGCCCCACGCCTTCGTTATTGCGTAACTTTTCCGCGCCGGTGGTGCTTGATTATGAGTACAGCGACAGTGAGTTGGTACACCTGATGGCGCATGACAGTGACCCGTTCAACCGTTGGGAAGCTGGGCAACGGCTCAGCATGCGCCGCCTGCAGGCATTGATTGCCGACGTGCTGACAGGCAAGACACTCAGCGTAGATGCGGTCTATATCGAAGCGCTGCGCCGCATACTTACCGACGACACTTTGGCGCCTGCATTCCGCGAGCTGATGTTGATTCTGCCCACCGAAGGCGTTTTGGCAGAACACAGCACTGTCATCGCACCGCAGGCCATCCATCAGGCACGCATGTTCATGCGCCGTACCCTGGCGCAGTCACTCAAGGCGGACTTGATTGCAACCTATGAAAAAAATCTTACCTCCGGCGACTATAGCCCCGATGCAATCTCGGTGGGCAAGCGCGCACTGAAAAATCTCTGTCTTTCCTATCTGCTGGAATGGGAGGACGAAAGCACCGTGCAATTGGCGCTGGCACAGGAACATTGCGCCGACAATATGACTGACCGTCAGGCTGCACTCGTCGCGTTGCTACAACGCGACCCGGCCACGCCAGCGCTGCAACGCTATTATCACGACTACGCCGACGAGGCGCTGGTGGTGGATAAATGGTTCAGCATACAAGCCGCAGCACACCATAGCGATGTGAGCGCCATACGCAAACTGATGAAGCACCCCGCATTTACCCTGAAAAATCCGAATCGAGCACGTAGCCTGATTTTCAGCTTCTGTAATGCAAATCCTGCCCAATTCCATGCACCAGATGGCAGTGGTTACGCGTACTGGGTAGAACAGGTGATCGCCCTTAACGCCATCAATCCCCAGGTCGCCGCGCGCCTTGCACGCAGTCTCGATCACTGGCGCAGACATCAGCCGGCACTGCGCAGCCAAATGCATGCCGCACTACGCGAAGTGGCAGGCACCCCAACGTTGGCTAAAGACGTGCGTGAGATCGTGAACAAGGCACTTGGGAAATAGACTTTCGTAGAAAGATTATCGTTGGCTTTTTACGGATGAGTAGTAATCTAGCTCCCTAGCCAGGGCTGGTGCGCTAGGTCGTAACCAGGAGGAACCAACATGCGCAAAAGCATCATCAGTCCGGTTAACCCGGAAACTTCAGAAGTTGATCAGGAATGGTTGAATATTGAAGATCTCGCGGTGGTGGAAATAACCTCGGAAGACCTCAATCATCCAATTGAATCCGCATTTCAACCTGGTCAATCGGGGTGGCGTGCGTCCGGCTCAGGGCAACAGGTCATCAGGCTGCGTTTTGACAGTCCGCAAAACATCAAGCGAATCCGAATCCATTTCGTCGAGCCAACCGCTGAACGTACCCAGGAATTTGTTTTGCGCTGGTCCGCCGATGAAGAACAGTCGTCACGGGAAATCGTTAGGCAGCAATGGAACTTCAGTCCAAGCGGGGCAACTAGTGAGGTCGAAGAACTTCACGTCGCTCTGAGTGCTGTGCGTCTGCTGGAGTTGGTTATCACGCCTGATATTAGTGGAGGAAATGCCTGCGCCTCTCTGGAAAACTTTCAGTTTGCGTAAACCGTGTTGTCCCACCCCCGACAAATAGCTTATACCCGAGTAATCCAGTGACGGGATGATTTGAAGATGACGGACTATCGATTGATGTCTCAGTGTGTCAGCGATCTCGCTTTGTCGTTCCAGTGGGCTGCCAGCTCTTGATCGGCAGAAACTCCATCCAGACCTTTTTCATAAATATGTGCGAGACTTCGCATAGCCTTCACGTGACCGTTGTTTGCAGCCAATTGAAACCAGTGTAGCGCTTTCTCATGATTTTGCTCTACGCCAAAGGCGCCGCTTTCATACCTCATGGCCAGCTGATATTGCGCCTCGGCGTCTCCGTCTTGGGCCAGCTTTTGAAAGTTTGTGGGGCCCTGATGGAATGTCTCTTCTACGCGAAAACCAAAATCTTCCATGAACTGCAGAAATCCGATGGCATCCTTGTAACCCTGAGCCGCTGACTTGGCCAGCCAGTTTCCTGCCATTTCACGGTTGTTGCGAGCGTGATACAGCTTGCCCATCAGGAACTGTGCCTCGCTGTTACCTTCGGTCGCCGCCCGATTGAGCCACAGCTCGCCTTTGGCTTGGTCCTTTTCCACCCCATCTCCCGCCAGATACATTTTCCCCAGCTTGAGTTGAGCTTCGGTGTTTCCGCGATCCGCAGCCTTCGTTCGCCAATCCGCCGAGAGATTCAGGTTCTTTCGTACACCGAGTCCCTGTTCATAAAGATCTCCGAGCATCTTCTGCGCGTAAACATTGCCTTGCGTCGCAGCTTTCTCAAACCAGTAAGCAGCGGTCTTCTCATCCTTCGCGTGCCCACCATCGCCACTGAGATACATGCCGGCTACCAGTACCTGAGCACCATCGCTTCCGCGTTCAGCGGCATTGATGACCATTGCAGCCTCTTCAGATGTCATTGCGTATCCAGTGGTTGTCGAGAGCATCGCGACCCATATTACGGAAAGCCAGCAAATTGATCTGAACGAAGGATTTTTCATTTCTTAGGAAGGAAGGTCGTTGTCGAATCGGAAGAATGTGACCGCTATTCGTCTAGTGGTGTTGCGCGGACAAATTCTACTGCAGTAGTCAGCTAAGAGTCGATGAATTTCCATCTTACGAGACGTGATGGCCCGGATTGCGCGCTAGGGAAGGCCAAATCAGCATTGGGACCGCAATTCGCCGTGAGCTACCTGCGCAGTGTGTTTGCTTGTGAGTGCGATCGCACAACGCACCAAATTCCTGTCAGATTCGGTCACCATGAGCGCGTATTCTATTGGCGCGGAGAAATCCGAGTCAATTACTTGGATGTCAGAATCCGATCAGAGATATGCTTTACTTTTCGTCATAGGTATCCGGCAAGGTGATGCGCCAAAAATTATCCAGGTCTACATCCAGAGAAATGCACGTGCTAATCGCTTCCCGCATTTCATCGGACGGATGACTGGTCGCGCGCTTGGGAGGATTTTCATAGACCCTGCCGCAATTCACAAGACTTCACTCGTCACGGCAACGAAGGCAGGAATCCAGTGAAATCGCGGATTGATGTAGCCCAGAGCGGGGAAGCATCCGCAGGATGGAAAAAGCAATGCCATGGACGCTTTTCGGCGGCTAATGCGGGTGCGATTGATCCCGAGCTTGCCCGTTTTGTCGGTGCTGCCCGGGAACGTCAGGCCACTACTTTTGCGCCTTGGCTGTTCCGCAAATGTATCACCATGGCCGTATCCATCATGCTCAGGTGCACGTTGAACCACTCGGTCAATCCATGTTTGACGAAGGCGCGAACCAGCGGCAGTCGGCCGCGTAGCATGCTGCGGTTGAGTTGTTGCAATTCCCCCAGCACGCGGTGATGTTCGCCTTCATGGATTGCAAGGCCGGGATACTTGCTGCTGCGCATCAGTTGCCCTTCCTCTTTGAAATGCGCAGAGGTATGCGAAATCAAGGATTGGAACATCGCCGGAAATTGCGCATCAGTCGCATCAATGAGCGCTGCAACCAGCTCGATGAAAGCGATATGGGCGCGATCGATTTCGGGGATGCCCAGCGTGTGGCGCTCCGCATCCCATTCCGGCTTGAGATGCATCACGCGGCCTCGGACAGTACCGCTTCGGTAGCGGCAGAGAGGAAATCAGCAACATCGGCGTTGATGATCTCGATGTTGTGTCTGCCGAGAAAACGCTTTTCCTTCTCGGTGGGGTGTGGGA
>JBARHR010000087.1:0-3430 GCA_049799335.1 Gallionella sp.
CCTTCATAGGCGCGCGTTTTGTTGGCAGGTTGTCGATGGTGGCGACGAAATTTTGAATGTTACGCTCGGTGCGGAAAAAACTCGTCAGGTATTTCAGGCGAACCAGACCCGCGAGCGCATCAGCAACAAATTGATCGCTTTCCGCCAATTTGGGAAGCGGGGTGGCAGTGGGCGGGGTTTCGACGACGCGGGTTGCTTCTTCCACAATTGGTTGTGGCGGCGGAGGTTGCAGGTGGGCGATTTCCGGTTCGGGTTGTTGTCCGGGCCAGAATACAAACGCCGCAATGCCGCCCGATATGGCCAGCACGACCGCTGCAATTGCCAGATTCTTGTTCATATGGATGCTTTCTACCTGCAGGCTATCGTTGCCATGTCCGATGAATAGACATCCTGTGTCGTATTGAACAGTGCAATGCCATCGTTGATTGGCTTCTGGAAAGACTTGCGCCCTGAGGTCAGTACCCCACGTCCCATGAAACCGGTTGCTACCCCAGGCAGATTCACGATGGTTGCCATGTTCCCTATCCAATGTCGCTTAAACAATGGATCAATGCTACACCTCCTGCAGCTCAAGTAAACCCTGCGATGTGTATAATTCCAGCATTACAACTTGTGACGAAATTCCATGAGTAAAACTGTTCTTGGTACTCCGCTTGCAGCATCTGCAACTAAAGTAATGCTGTTAGGCAGTGGGGAGTTGGGCAAGGAAGTGATTATCGCCTTGCAACGTCTCGGGGTAGAAACCATTGCGGTTGACCGTTACGAAAATGCACCCGGACATCAGGTCGCTCATCGCGCACACGTGATAAACATGGCGGATGGCGCGGCATTGCGCGCCCTGATAGAGCAGGAAAGGCCGCAGATTATCGTTCCCGAAATAGAAGCCATCGCGACCGAGATGCTGGAGTCGATTGAGCGGGAAGGTATTGCGCGTGTCATTCCGACCGCCCGGGCGGCACGATTGACCATGAATCGGGAAGGAATTCGTCGGCTTGCTGCCGAGACACTGGGCTTGCCTACATCGACGTATCAATTCGCTGACAGCCTGGCCCAGATGCAGGCCGCAATTGATTTGATCGGTTACCCCTGCATCATCAAGCCGGTAATGTCTTCGTCTGGTAAGGGGCAATCCAAGGTGGATGTGCCGGACGACGTCGAGGCAGCCTGGAGCTATGCGGCAAGCGGCGGTAGAGTAAATCAGGGTCGAGTGATCGTTGAGGGCGTGATTCATTTTGACTATGAGATCACCCTGTTGACCGTACGTGCCAGTAACGCGGATGGCAACATCGAGACGTATTTCTGCGAACCGATCGGCCATGTGCAAGTGCATGGCGACTATGTGGAAAGTTGGCAACCGCAAGTGATGTCACCGCTGGCACTGCAGCGTGCCCGTGAAATTGCCGGCAAGGTAACCGGAAATCTTGGCGGATTGGGTATTTTCGGGGTCGAGCTGTTTGTAAAAGGAGACAGCGTGTGGTTCAGTGAGGTCAGTCCGCGCCCGCATGATACCGGCATGGTAACGATGTGCTCGCAGGTGTTGAACGAATTCGAGCTGCACGCGCGAGCGATTCTCGGCCTTCCGGTAGATGTAAGCTTGCGGGAGCCGGGAGCAAGCGCCGTGATCTATGGCCGGCTGGAAGCAAAGGGAATTGCGTTCGATGGCGTTGCCGATGCATTGTCGGTGCCACACAGTGATATTCGCCTGTTTGGCAAGCCGGAATCGTTTGCCCGTCGCCGCATGGGCGTAGCACTGGCGACAGGAATAAATACCGACGAAGCGCGCGTCACCGCGAAGTTGGCGGCGAGCAAGGTCAAACCCGTAGCAAACTGAGGTAAATCTGAATAACGAGATTCGTCGCATCGTCTGTGTATCTGCATTTGGGGTGGTCCGACCCGGTTCAGACAAACGCAAGGTCGCCGAACTTCGACAAGTCAAGGCGCGGCTCCCGAGTTTGGATTGTTCAATATTCTGTTGTCACAATCTAGAGCGATAGTGCGGCGAAAAAGTCGCGGGTCAAATTTACGTCGTTGTTGCTGGGCAACGTAAACAGGAGTGGAAATATGAAGTCTGGTACGTGGGACGGTAGGAGAAAGAAAGTACTGTGCGGTTTGATTGGTCTTTTATTGGCCGGATGTTCCACCAACGTGGGAAACACGGTAAAAGTATCAGACCAGCAAATTGCCAAATTCGGAACGCTGTCTTCTGAAGCTGCGGTAGCAGAACTCGACAGGCATGTCAAAGAAGCAAGGAAAGAGAACATGCAATTTCTTGCGCCAAACTATTACAACGGAGCGACCGAAATACTGGCTGACGCGACGCGAGCACTTATTGAGATGCCCCAAAGCCAGGTAATCAGCGACATTGCAAAAGCTGACGCGATATTGGACAAAGGTCAGATCAGGATGGGTGTGGTAAGGAGTCGCCTTGCCAATGAACTGGCAATGAAGACGCAGATGGACAAAGACAATGTCGCCAAAATATATCCCGAGGACTATCAAAATGCTGTCGGTGATCTTTCCAAACTGATTGAAAAAGTCGAGCTGGAAAAGTCAGGTAGTCTCGACAAGGACAAGCTTGCGTTGTCGAAAAGAATGGAGGCGCTCGACGTTTTGGCAATACAGTACACGGCGTTACACCAAAGCGAGGTAATGAATGAGTCCACGCGAAACATGGACGGAGCGAAGCTTGCTGCGCAAACGCTTGCCGAAGCTTTCCGGGTATATGCGGACGCTGAAAAACGAATTGCGGCAAATCCGCACGACATTGTAAAGGTTCAACAAGCAAGCGCCGATGCAATGTTTGCGGCGCGCCATGCACGCCATGTCCTTCAACAGGTTGTCGCAATGCAGGTCAAGATAAGGGAGTCTGTGGAGCTGGTGGTCATGGATGAAGAGCGATTGCTGTTGAAAATTTCGAAGGCGATGGAGCTCAAGGACCTTCGCGATCAACCGGTCGAAAAACAGGCAAGCGAAATTGCGCTTGCTGTGGCTGATGTTGTGCAAGGGAAACAAAAATCCGAGCAGGCAGTCAACACCGTAAATACCGTGAGCCAGTCTTTGGAGACGCGCCTCAGGGAGGTCAACGAAGTCATGGCACAGAACACTGAGCGCCTCGCCGAAAAGGATGTGAAGCTTTCCGAAAAGGAAACCCAACTATTTGAAAAGAGCGCACTGATTTCTGAGAAAGATGCGCTGATCTTCGAGAAGAGTGCGCTGATCAAGAGTCTGGGCGACCAGATTTTAGAGTTGCAGGAACAAAACAAGAATCTGCTCGCCGCGAAAGCGGCTAGGAAAACAACGAAGCGGAATTCGGTCAAATGAAACTTGACGGGATTGTGGTGAAGCGCCGCATGACATGTATCCGATCCCGTCTGACCTGAAGATGATTGAATGATCTTGGCGATTTTACACACGACCTTTCTGACATCCG
>JBARHR010000088.1:0-2142 GCA_049799335.1 Gallionella sp.
AAACCCATCAACACTGGATTGGACAAAAAATTGAGCAAGATTCCCATACGCAGTACACCAAACGCTATCTGGAATAGTCCAGATAGCAGTGCCACCAGAATCGCGTATGAATAAAACAATTCGCTACCATGCGCCGCTAGTGGCGCTATGCTGGCCGCGGTAAGCAAGGACGTCATCGCAACTGGTCCCGTGGACAGTTGATTGGAAGATCCAAACAGCGCACCTATGATTGTTGGAATCAGGGCGGCATACAACCCGTAATAAGCGGGAACACCAGCAAGCTGTGCGTATGCCAACGACTGCGGAATAGCGACCAAGGAGACCGTCAAGCCAGCAACCAGATCTGCCCGAACGGTTGCGCCTCGCATATCAAATCGCTGGGTGAAGTCAGAAAAATAGTGTCTTGGATTCATTACTTGTCGATCCAGGCTAAAGGTATTTACAACGGCTTCTGTTCTGCATCATGCACTGTATTTCGTAACGATGATGTGGCAATGAACTTTTCTGCAACCTGTCGTTGGCTTCACTTACGCTACGCCACTATGAAATCGAAAGTCCCACGTTTACGGGAAACGCTATCAAACTCTTCGTCACGATACTGATCACCGAAACTCCAGAAGACTCAAAACGCTAAGGAAGGGACTGCAATTCTGCATTTACCCTGTTTACCCGCATGTACCGTGCCCTATCAGGCGCTATTGTAGATGCAGGGATCGCGGATCCGGAATATAGCAGTTCAGCTTTGATCTATCAGATTGCCTGAAGCATTCTCGACGAAAAAATTCTTAGCTTAGAGTCATTTCATGGTTTTCATGACAATTGTCGCGTGACCTGCGCCAACAATTAGGGTAATTCTTAATAACACAATTCCGCGTTTCGTGCACAGTCACCGGTCACGAATTCAGCGTTGATGCGGCATTGGGTACATTACCAAAACAAAGCCCTTTACTGACCTGATTCTCTTACCTTATCCGGGTTGCTTCAAGAGGCTACAACGAGCTTCCGGATCGGACTTAATCACCTCGTTATAAATCGAATCAAGTGCCTTATCTTCGTCAGCAAAAATGTTCTCCTGTCGGATATAGGAAAACAGCCCGGAAGTCTTCATGATATCGATCACCTGTTTCTTTAAGCCGCTAAAGACCACCCTGATGCCGTTTGCCCGAAGTCTTTCTACTACGTGGTGAATTACTTCGTCTCCGGACGCATCCAGTTGATTTATCCCGTTTGAGACGATCAGCAGATGCTTGGCCGACGGATGCAATGACACGGCATCGAGAATTGCATCTTCAAAATACGCCACATTCGCAAAATATAGCGACCCGTCATATCGAATAGCAATCACGTGTTCGCTGACAGGCAGATTGTGGACCTTTGCGTCACGTAAACTGCCGTCATGATATCGGCCGAGAAGTGCAACTCGAGGACTCATGCTGCGATACAGATACAGAACAATTGCCAAACCTGCCCCAAGCAGGATGCCATTGTCCAGATGCGGTGCAAAAGCAATCGTACCTACAAATGTAACCCCAGCGGCAATTCCATCGTGTCGATGCACTTGCCAAGCATGAACGATGGCGGACACGTTGATCAGCCCAATTACAGCCATTATGATGACAGCAGCAAGTACTGCCTGAGGCAAGTGATACAGCAATGGTGTGAGAAACAACAACGTTGCCAGCACAATGACACTTGCAAAAACCGAAGATAGACCGGTCTTTGCTTCGGCATTGAGATTGACTGCGGAACGAGAAAAAGAACCACTAACCGGGAATGCATGACTAAGACTTCCCACGATGTTGGCCAATCCTTGACCGATCAATTCCTGATTTGGATCAATGCGCTGTTTGGTCTTTGCCGCCATTGCCTTGGCAATGGAAATTGCCTCCATGAAACCAACAAGTGAGATCACCATCGCGCTGGATATCAGTATCCCGATGTCACTCCAACTAAACTTTGGTACCGCCAACTCAGGCAGGCCAGACGGTATATTCCCCACTACTTCGCCGCCACCTATCAGTTTCAGTTCCGCACCTTGAATTTTCCCGATGCGCCAGCGGTAACCATCAGACTGCTCTGAATTGGGTACATGACCAGCAAGATACAACTTGGGCGCCCCCCCCACATCACCCAGTACTTGCT
>JBARHR010000089.1:0-7549 GCA_049799335.1 Gallionella sp.
AACAAAACCTGATCTCGCCCAAAGCCGCTGATCGCTATGCTGCATCCTAGTTTCCTGACGTTATGTGAAAATTCTGCAACCATCGCATGATTAGCCAAAATCTCCGTTCCAGGAAATTCGAAGCATAGCGCGCCACCGGGAACATGATGCTCCGTCAAAGTCAGTCGCAAGAATTCGGGAAATCCCGCATCAAGCAGCGTGGCGCCGGATACATTGACGAAATAGATTTTTTCTCCCGGTTGCAAGCCATGCGAATTAAGCCGGAAAATATGTTCGGCGACGTGCTGCACCACCCAACGATCCAGTTTCGGCATAAGTCCATACTTCTCGGCAAGTGGAAAAAATGCCCCCGGCGGCATCATGCTTTCCTCTTCTTCCATCAGACGCACCAGGATTTCATGGTGTCCCACTTTTGCCGATTCAATAGGGAGGGGAACGATAATTTGACTGTACAGGCGGAATTCATTCCTGTTAATTGCAGTCAGGATGACTTGCGCGTCGTTCCGCCCGGAAATCTGTTCGGAGAAAGAGTCGACAAATAATTCCTGAGGCGAACCAAGATCGTTGGCTTTGGCTTGAAAACGCGCTCGTCTTGCGTCTGCAGCGTTGGAGTTTTCAACTTGTGACCCGTGAAGATTCAAATCTTCGCGAGACGTGATGTCGTTAACCAGCATGAAGAAACCGCTGACTTTTCCGTCATCGCCATGCTGCGGATAGTGCTCGACAGATAGCCGGAATAACGTGCCGTCGTCCCGCTTGTGCGAGTATTCGTAATGCGCCGGGTTGCCTTCCTGAGCAATGCGAAACTCTTTCGCCAAGTCCTGATACATCTTGCCGCCCAGTACCTCACGCATGTGATGTCCGATGCTCTGATCTGAGTGCAATTTCATCAAATCCGAAAATGCCCGATTGAAATATTGGCAACGCCCTTCGATATCGACGAAAGCGATCATGGTGGGTAGCATTTCGTCGATCAGATGCAAGCGGGGTTTAACCTCCGCATACAATTTTTCCGTCAGTTCGCGAAGTCGGGTTTCGTTTTCGAGGCGCCGCCGCGCGACCTCCAGTTGGGCCGTGCGCCGCTTGATCATCCATTCGGCATGCGTGACGCGGCTTGCTTCGGCAAGCGTCGCCGCGACCAGCACCCCCGAAAGGAAAGCAGTCCAATGAATGCCCAGCTCGGTAAAGTAGATGGTAAAGACGAGTGCAGCAGCGGTTGCAATGACAGCGATGACCGCGAGGTAGGGGCGAACAACATGAACAAACCTGATTGCTTTCATCATCCAGTCGTCGTTGCGAAGTAGTGTTCGCGATTACGGTACCACTTTTTCAGCCTAAGTCACACGGTAGATTGTAACGGTAGAGCATTTACCGGTTCCAGCCTAGCGCAGACTGGCGTCGGATCAGTTACTTGGTGTTGAAAAAGTCATTCGCGCGTGAGTACACCGTCGGTCAGTCTCATTCGTCGTTGCATGCGCCCGGCAAGTTCATAATCGTGGGTTACAACGATGAAGCTGGTGTTCATTTGCTCATTGAGTTGCTCCATCAGGTCGAACAGCGACTGCGCACTACCGTGATCGAGATTTCCGGTCGGTTCGTCGGCTAGAACGCAGGAAGGACCGGTAACTAGTGCCCTCGCGACTGCAACGCGTTGACGTTCCCCGCCTGACAGTTCTGCGGGATGATGCTGAAGGCGATGTGCAAGCCCGACCTGTTCCAGCATCGCGGCCGCGTGTTGGCCGGCCTCATGGAGCCGCTTGCCGCGAATCAACAGCGGCATTGCGACGTTTTCCATCGCTGTGAATTCCGGAAGCAGGTGGTGGAACTGGTAAACAAAACCGAGTGAGTAGTTGCGAACGTTGCCACGTTGCGCCTCGCTCAGCGATGCGATGTCTTGATCAAGGATCCTCACGTTTCCGCTAGTGACCTCATCCAGACCACCGAGCAGATGCAACAGGGTGCTTTTGCCGGATCCGGATGCGCCGACAATGGCGAGTCGCTCGCCGCGCTGAACTTCAAGGTTGACCCCTTTGAGTACCGCAACTTCCTGCTTGCCTATCATGAACGTTTTGGTCAAGTTGCGACAAGTGACTACGCATGCAGAGTTTTCAGCCTCCACAGTGGCTTGCGGCCTATTCATATCTTAATGCCTCGGCGGGTTGCGTCTTGGAGGCGCGATAGCTTGGGTATAGCGTCGCAAGCAGACTGATCAGGAAAGATAAGCCTGAAACGAGCAGGACTTCTGGATAGCGCAAATCCGAAGGAAGCTCGCTGATGTAGTACACATCCTTGGCAAGAAACTGCACCCGGAAGAGATGCTCGATAAACGGCACGACGACATCCAGATTGAGTGCCAATGCGATTCCGCCGACACTGCCCAGCAACGTGCCGATGACCCCGATGACTACGCCCTGTACGATAAAAATCTTCATGATGCTGCCCGGCGACGCTCCCAAGGTGCGCAATATGGCGATGTCAGCCTGCTTGTCTGTAACTGCCATGACCAATGTAGATACGATATTGAATGCGGCGACCGCAACAATCAGAGACAGGATGATGAACATCATCTTTTTTTCCATTTGCACGGCGCGGAAGTAGTTGCTGTTCTGGTGGGTCCAGTCATTGGCGTAGACGTCGTCCGGTAAACGGCTTTGCAATTCGGCCGCGACCAGTGGCGCCTGTTCTACGTCGCGCAATTTGGTGCTTATACCGGTAACTGCCTCGCCCATGCGGAATAGTTTTTTTGCGTCCACTATATTGATCAGGGCCAGGCTGCTGTCATAAGGCGCCATGCCGATCTCAAAAATTCCGACTACCTTGAACTGCTTGAGTCGAGGGACCATGCCCATCGGTGTGATCTGACCCTGTGGTGTAATCAGCAGCACTTTTTCGTTGAGCCTTACACCCAGTGATCGTGCCAGGTCGGTGCCGAGCACGACGCCGAATTCGCCGCGGCGCAGGTCGTCCAGAGATCCGGCCTTGACCTTGTTCGATAGTTCGGTGATCGAGCGTTCCAATGCCGGGTCTATGCCGCGCACCATTACGCCCTGCACGCTCTGACCATAGGACAGCATGCCCTGGCCCGAGACGTAAGGTGCCGCGGCAAGAACCTGAGGATGACGTGCGGTCGCGTCCATGATTGGCTGCCAGTTTTCAATGCGACCACCATCGGCGACGATTTCCAGATGCGGTGTGGCGCCAAGCATGCGCGCACGTATCTCCTTCTGGAAGCCGTTCATTACCGAAAGCACAACGATCAGCGCAAGCACGCCCAACGCCATGCCTAACATGGAAATCAGCGAGATGAAGGAAATGAAATGGTTGCGCCGCTTGGCTCGGGTATAGCGCAGACCAATGAATAATTCGTAGGGTTGCAAAGTGAAAATGTCGGAATGTGGGTTCGGGTGTAAGTGTGCCACAAAGCAGCATGGCTATGGTGGTAAATGGTCAGACGGAACCGTATTTCTAAGCTGCGCAGGAGGCTGAGCGCACATGACCTCAGATCGGTACAAGTGCTCCATGTGAGAGCGACCCGCGTCGCGAAAACAAAATTTGTTTTCAGTTGCCCTTGTAATAATGGTTGGGCAGCCAGACCGCGATGTCAGGAATCAGGCACAAGATGAAGATACCCAACACCATCAGCGAAATGAACGGCATGGTGCCCAAAATAATGTTCTTGAGTTTGATGTCTGGGGCAATGCCGTTGATCACAAACAAGTTAAGCCCGACCGGTGGATGGATCAGACCCATTTCCATAAGGATGGTCATGATGATGCCGAACCACACCAGATCGATACCCATGGACTTCAACGACGGTAGAATGATGGGCGTGATCATCAGGATGATCGCGACCGGCGGCAGGAAAAAACCGAGCATGACGATAAATATATTCACGCCGATGAAGAAGGACCATTTGGAGAGACCCAACCCGACCAGCCACGTGGCCGCCTGTTGCGTTACGCCCAGATAGCTCATCACAAACGTAAACAACGCCGACGTGGCAATGATCATCATGATCATGGTGCTTTCGCGCACCGTCCCGGAAAGTATCGCCTTGATATCTTCCTGTCGCCAGCAATTGTAGAGCGTTACTACCATGATCACCGCGCCTGCGGCGCCGATCCCGGCCACCTCAGATGGTGTGGCCCAACCACCATAGAGGGCGATCATGACGACGGCGATCAAGATCAGAAATGGCAACAAACGCGGCAAAGACGCGAAGCGGTCCTGCCAGGTGAAATGGTCTTCTTGCATGATTGCCTGGTGGGTCCCGTCCGCTGTCGCGAAAGCGGCTTTGCGCTCCAGGCTGTACTTGAACATGACCCAGAAGGCGAACAGAAACACCAACAATAGTCCTGGTCCGATGCCAGCCATGAACAGGCGTCCTATCGATTGTTCAGAAGCCAGGCCATAGAGAATCAGCGTGATCGATGGCGGAATCAAAATGCCCAGAGTGCCGCCTGCAGCTATCAGACCCGTGGCCAGGCCTTCCGAATAGCCGCGTTTGACCAATTGTGGTATTCCCGAAGAACCGATCGCGGAGCAGGTTGCCGGACTGGATCCGCACATCGCGGCAAACACCGCGCAGGCAAACACGTTGGCCAATCCGAGTCCGCCGGGTATTTTGTACATCCACGAGTTGAGCGAGTTGTAGACATCGGCTCCCGCACGGGTCTTGCCGATCGCGGCGCCCATCAGCACGAATAGTGGAATCGTCAGCAGCGTGAAGTTGTCGAGTTCCGAGTAGATCGTCTCTGCTACCGAATGGATCATTGGTGCAGGCATGAGCACCACGATAAATCCCAGCGCGGAAAGGCCCAGCGCAAATGCGATGGGCATGCCGGAAAAAAGCAGCATTAGCGTTATGCCGGCATAGAGCAGACCGATTGTGCCGGCATCCATCATTCCTTCCATTCCGGGGCTGTTACATGTTTTCGCCCCTTCCAGCCGACCAGGGCATCCACGATCTGAACCAACAGCTGCAAGGATAGGGATGCCATTCCGACGGTCATGAAGGCGTACGGAATCCACAATTTTGGAGCCCAAGTGCTGGTGGTAACGCGACCGTCCGCGAATGCTTCGCTAAAGAACTCCCAGGAATTCCAGGTGAATACTGCGCAGAATATCAGTGACAGGGCATCACCAACCAGGTAGCGCCACTTGTTGGCGCGTGGAGAAAGTATGTGATCCAGCATTTCGATGCTCACATGACCGCGTTGCATTTGGGTATAGCCCGCGCTCATGAACGTGGCAATGATCAGCATGAAGATGGAAAGTTCCAGTCCCCAATTCAGTGGAGAGGAAAAGTAATAACGCATCACCACGCCGTAGCAGATGATGACGCTGGTAACGACAATGGTGATACCGGAAAGATAGCCGGTCAGGACGTTGAAGCCTTTGACTGCCTGTGAGAAATGTCGCCAGGCGCTCCGGCTACCCACCTGTTCCGGTTCTGTGCCGGAACCTTGGTGGGAAGTTGCAGACATACTATTTGACCGAAAGCGCCATATCCAGCAAATGTTTTCCGTCAGGAGAGCTATCGGCGAAGTCCTTGTAGGAGGTTTCCTTGGCTATTGCCAGCCACTTGTCAAAGGCTGCCTGGTTCATGTCGGATACCTTGGCGCCTGCCTTGCCATATACGTCCGCAAGCAGCTGGTCATCCTTCTTGGCACCTTCTACCGCGAATGGTTCCAGCGATGCGCCGACTTCCATGACAATCTTTTGCTGTTCCGGTGTGAGCGTATCCCAGGAAGTCTTGGAGATCAGCAGCGGCTCGAACATGAACCAGAACGATTTGTCTCTTGCAGTGGTCACGGATTTAGCCACTTCGTACAGACGGTAGCTGATCAGGGAGGTGCTGGACGTAACCGCAGCATCCAATACTCCACTGGACATTGCGCTGTAGATTTCGCTCGATGCCATGTTGGTTGCGGATCCGCCGGCACCCTGCAACATCAGGTCTATGGTCTTGTCGCCACCGCGGATTTTCCGCCCCTTGGTATCGTCAGGATTGACGATCGGTTTGTCGCGACTGACGATGCCGCCAGCCTGCCACACCCACGTAACGATCTTGATTCCCTTGGCATCGAGGATTTTATCCAGGGCTTCTCCGATCGGAGCTGTCTTCCAGCGCAAACCCTGGTCATAGCTTTGTACCAGTGCAGGCATCAATGTCAGGCCGACCTCCGGTACCTCGCCGCTGCCATATGCCAATGGCAAAACTGACATGTCCAGTATGCCCTTGCGCAGTGCGCTGAACTGGCTTTTTGGTTTCATCATTGAGCTGCCGGGATAGATTTCTACTTTTAGTGAGCCGCCAGTCTTTTGCTCAACCTGCTTGGCGAACTTGTTTGCCAACTGATCGCGGAAATCGCCTTCATTGCCATTCGATGCAGGAAACTGATGGGATAGTTTAAGGACTTTGACGTCCTGCGCACTTGCGGCGGTGATCTGCCCCAAGGCCAGGAGAGCGACAAAGACGGACAATACCAAGTTTTGCGCGCATGACTTCATGGGTTACTCCTCTCGTTGTGGCGGGGTGGAACGAATACAACTTGAATTTGAAAACTTTTGTTGTCTTCAACTTTTTAGGTGTGCAGAATGCATACTAAAATAGTAAAGTAAACAGTGTCAACACAATAAGGGCTTGCGATCAGCACTTGGGCTGTTCGCAAATAACCTTGAAACGACGAGTGAATCAGGTTCTGGAATACAGGGTGTACAGTCTGATCTTCCCAGGATCCCGTCCGGTTCGAATTGAGAATTCGACTGGAAACTATCCTGTTCGAAATTGGCACACGTCGTTAAGATGTGCGAACCGATCACAGTGAAAGGGCCGCAAAATGTCACACGCAATTATGATCAATCGGACCGGTGGTCCGGACGTGTTGCAATGGAGCGCCGCCGAAGTGGGTGCGCCGGGTCCTGGCCAAGTCAGGTTGCAGCATACCGCTGTTGGTTTGAATTTCATCGATGTCTATCACCGTAGTGGCATATATCCGCTGCCGATGCCTTTTGTGCCAGGCATGGAAGCCGCGGGGATCGTTGCTGCTGTAGGCAACGGCGTTACGCATTTGAAGACGGGCGACCGGGTAGCCTACGCAATGGTCATCGGCGCCTATGCCGAAGCAAGATTGATTGCCGCAGACCGGCTGGTCAAGCTGCCTGACGGCGTCGCCGACCGCACAGCGGCGGCGATGATGTTGCAAGGCATGACGGCGCGATATCTGATACGCGATATTTACAGGGTCGGACCAGGTGACACGATTCTGATTCATGCGGCGGCCGGTGGCGTAGGCTTGATCGTTTGCCAGTGGGCCGCCGCGCTCGGTGCAACGGTGATCGGCACGGTCTCAAGCGAAGCCAAGGCCGCACTGGCTAGGGCGAACGGTTGCCACCATCCCATCATTTATACGCGCGATGACTTTCAACAGCGGGTACTCGAAATTACCGGAGGAAAGAAACTACCGGTGATATACGATTCTGTAGGCAAGGACACGTTCATCAAGTCGCTCGACTGCCTGGCGCCGAGAGGACTCATGGTGTTGTT
>JBARHR010000090.1:0-5512 GCA_049799335.1 Gallionella sp.
CGCGAAGAAACCTCCATCAACGAGGCGCTGGAACCGTGGCGGGAAAAATTGCGCGGCAAACGCGTGTTGCTCTATACCGGCGGCGTGAAGTCATGGTCCATCGTTTCGGCACTTCAGGATTTGGGACTGGAAGTCGTAGCAACCGGTACCAACAAGTCAACCGAGGAGGACAAGGAGCGCATCCGTGAAATCATGGGTGACAAAACAAAAATGATTACCGACGGCAGTCCCAAAGCCTTGCTCGGCGTCGTCAAGGAATATCAGGCCGACATTCTGATCGCCGGAGGTCGCAACATGTACACCGCGCTGAAGGCGAAGATACCGTTTCTCGACATCAATCAGGAACGTGAATTCGGCTACGAAGGTTACGTGGGCATGAAAGAGCTTGCCCGGCAGCTGGCGTTGACGCTGCAGAGTCCGGTATGGCAAGCGGTGCGCAAGCCCGCTCCATGGTCCAAGACGTCCGCGCCCGGCGTCGAATTGGGAGTCTGATATGGCTGAGATACTGAAGCGTAACAAGGCGCTTGCCGTCAATCCGCTCAAGGCCAGTCAGCCGGTCGGTGCGTCGTTGGCTTTTCTCGGCATCAATCGGGCGATACCGATGATGCATGGTTCTCAAGGTTGTACTGCGTTCGGCAAAGTATATTTCGTGCGCCATTTCCGTGAGCCGATCCCGTTGCAAACGACGGCGATGGATCAGGTTTCCACCGTCATGAACGCCGATGAAAACGTTATCGAAGGACTTAAAGCCATTGCAGAGAAGAGCAAGCCTGCGCTGATCGGCCTGACAAGCACCGGGTTGTCCGAAACTCAAGGTACGGACCTGAAACGACTGGTCAAGCAGTTCTACGCAAAGTTCCCGGAATATGCCCATATCCCTGTCGTTCCGGTAAATACACCGGACTTCACCGGTTGTCTGGAGAGCGGCTACGCGCTGGCTGTGAAGGGAATCATCGACACCTTGCATCCGGTTGCAGCAACTGTTGATGCGGGCAAAGCGTCGACACGTGCCGAGAATCAACATTCGCCTTCAGACCAGCGTACATCGGTGGTCGGCAAGCGCAAGAAGCAGGTGAACGTATTGGCTGGATCGTTTCTTACGCCTGGCGACATAGAACATGTGAAGGAGCTGATCGAGGCATTTGGTCTGCGTCCGCTGGTCCTGCCGGACATTGCCGACTCGCTGGACGGTCACCTCAGTGAAACTGAATCCAGTCCGCTGACCTTGGGCGGCACACCGGTAAGCGAAATTGCCATCATGAACGAATCGGCGGCAACACTGGTACTCGGGAACGCCTTGTATGCGGCGGCAGATTTGCTGAAAGATCGTAGCGGGGTACCTGACTATCGCTTTGACAGTCTGATGGGTCTGGACGCGGTGGACGCATTCGTTGCCGCGCTGGCCGAGATCAGCGGCAAACCGGTTCCCGAGAAAATTGAACGGCAGCGCGCGCAGTTGCAGGACGCGATGGTCGATTGCCATTTCATGCTTGGATTTGCGCGCGTTGCGATCGCAGCCGACCCAGATTTGCTGTTTGGCTTGTCGACGCTGGTTGTCGAAATGGGTTGTGAAGTTGTCGCCGCTGTTGCACCTGCAAAATCACACATATTGGAGAGCGTTCCCGCAGCGCAGGTAACGATCGGTGATCTGGAAGACCTGGAAAAAACTGCACTTGCCAACGGTGCGCAACTGGTGATCAGCAACTCTCATGCGGTGGAGACGGCGCGTCGCCTGGAGTTGCCATTGCTTCGCGCAGGGTTCCCGCTCTATGACCTGATCGGCGGATATCAACGGTTATGGGTTGGTTACCGCGGCACCCGCCAGACGCTGTTCGATCTGTCGAATCTGCTGGTTGAACACGGACATCACGATACCCGTCCTTATGTATCAATCTTCAATACCCGCACTGGAGAGGATAAATATGCGGCATCTTCGCCTGGTCACACCCATTGAGGAGCAAAACAACATGGTGAAAATAGCTTTTGCCAGCAACGACCGCCGTGTGGTCAATCAGCACTTCGGCGCAGCCGAGGCGTTTGCAATTTACGAATTGAGTGGTGACGACTCGCGCCTGGTTGAGGTCGCGGAATTCATTGAGACCGCAATGGACGGACACGAGGGAAAGTTGGCTGCCAAAATCGAATTGCTGGAAGGTTGTGCCGCGGTCTATTGCAACGCGGCGGGCGCTTCCGCGATACAACAGTTGCTGGCCAAGGGCATTCAACCGATGCGTGTCGATGAGGGTAGCGACATAGACGGACTGTTGCAATGCCTGCAGCAAAATATGCAGTGCGACCCGCCGGTCTGGCTCGCCAAGCACCTGAAGAAACAATCGGGCTCGGGCAATTTTGGCGCGGATGAGGAGTGGCAGGAATGATTACCAACACCGCGCGCGTCATTGCGACCAACAACGGAATCGCATCGCTTGCGCCGACTTCGCGGTCTGGCTGTGGCGGATGCCAACAAAGCAGCGCGTGTGCGGTATCCGGTTTGGGAAAGTACATTTCGCTCAACCGCAAGCCTGTTGCTTTGCCATGCGAGGCGAACGTGCAACCAGGCGATGAGCTGCAATTGTCGATGAGCGAGTCAGATTTTCTGAAGACTGGCATGCTGGTTTATCTGTTGCCTACGGTACTTACCCTATTAGGCGCGGGACTCGCGGCGTCTCTGGGATTTGACGATGTAGGCGCGGTCATCGGTGCAGGCTCGGGATTCTTCGGTGGACTGTTGCTGGTACGACTGATTGCCTGGCAGCCACAGATTGTTATACATCAGACCGAAATTGAAATTAACCAAGGAGACAGAGCATGAATGAAGCAGTAGCAACCCAGGACGACTTGTTGGAGACCGACTTCATCAAGGAAATGGTCAAGCAAATGCGCGCGATCGACAGCTATGGGACCTATGACGGGTGGCCAGCGGATCGCATTCTGGCGCCGTATGTTGTTACCAAGGAACAGCGCAAGCTGATCCCCGTAATTGGTGATCCGGACGACATCATGTTGTCGCGCATCAGGGCGTTCTACAACGCGATTTCCTCGCTGATCGAAAAAGAATGTGGCTTGATGGCGGTTCCGATTATCAATATTTCGCACGAAGGATTTGGTCGCGCCATGATAACCGTCGGCAAGTTGGTTGTGATGGATCGTACCCTGCGTGACGTGCATCGCTATGGCTATGAAAGTCTGTCCAAGATGAAGGATGAAGGAGACAAGTTGTTGTCCGTGGCTCTGGAGATCATCGGCAAATTTCCGGAAGTGGCCGGGATGTGAGGAGCACGTGATGGATGAAAGCGAACTGAAAGCACTCGACAAGGAAGTAAAAAAGCTGAAGCGTATTTCCAGCGAATGGGCTTCGCAGTTGCATGATTTGGTTGAGGATCGTTTGCCGGCTGGTTACGAGGAAATACACGGCATCTCTCAATCGACTTACGACGCATGCAAAGCATGGGCAGAGGCAAATGCTCGATTGACCGCAGCACAGAAGGAGTAATGAATATGGAACCGATTACCGGCATAACCCGCGGCGGCACTGAGTATACGCCGACATTTGTCACGGCACTCAACCAGGGAACCTGCATCGGCTGCGGACGCTGCTACAAGGTTTGTCCGCGCGATGTGTTCGAACTGATCGAACGTGACGAGGACGACGAAGCCTATGACGAAGACGAAGATAACACCATGGTGATGACGCTCTCCAATGCATTGGATTGCATCGGTTGCGGATCATGCGGGCGAGTATGTCCCAAACAATGTCATACCCATGAAGCATTGCCATTGGCAGTTTGATTGCAAGGAGAACACGTATGCCTAAACCGGAGAAACACGTCTTTCTATGTTCACAGTCACGCCCGCCCGGACATCCGCGCGGTTTATGCGGAGACAAGGGATGTCGCGCCGTGATGGATGAATTCATGGAGCAGTTCAACAAGCGCCAATGTTTCGACAAGATTGCGGTAACGGTGACCGGTTGCATCGGTCCGTGCGGAATGGGGCCCAATGTGCTGGTCTATCCGGAAGGTGTGATGTACGGCAAGGTTACCAAGGAAGATGTCAGAGCGATATTCGACGAACACCTGCTGGGTAACCAGCCGGTTGAGCGGCTCAAGATGCCTGCCGACATATGGTGAGTTTGGCAACACGCTGTGAACTTCCACCCAACCTCAGCGCGCACGCTGAAACTATAGTTGGTGCGCTGAAGGACGAGGTGCGGCGTTTGGACGGGATCGATAATCCCGTCGAGATTTCAGTATCTGACGCGACATTTACCAAGGTCATAGATCCTGTAAATCAACGGCCCGGTTACGAGGGCGTTTGGCGAAATTCCAGAAACGAGCGCTGTGGTACCTTGACATTCAACAGCGATGGCAGCTTTTATGCCGAATACGATTTGTTTTTTCAGCATCCTGGCGACAAGCGCTGGTTTGTAGAGATGGTTACTGCATGGGGACGCGATGACTTGCTGCGCGTCGAAATGCAAATGATGCCGAGCCTCTGAACATGGCGGACTTTCCGCAGGACATTCGCCTGATACTGGCGCACAAACAATCGACCAGTGCGCGGGTGCGTTTCCTGTGTTTTGCACATGGCGTAGTCGCGTTCCAGCCGTTACCGGCGTTGTCGACGTTTGACGAAGATGCACCAGCACCTCAAGTGATTCCCCATCCAGGCGTATATTTACGCCCCGCGGAACTGCGATTGGGTTTGCCTGAAGACAGCCTGAAACACGAAGTGGAGTTTGTCGCCCATGTGCAGACTCCAGACACGATAATTTCCGTCAATCTGGCCACGTTCAAGAGTATCGATCCGCCGTTCGCTGCTGCTGAGGCTGTCGGCGGGCGCTTTATCGCAATTACCGAAGCGCGAAATCTGTCTGACGTGGAACTGAATTTGCTGCGTCATGCCTATCCGGTACTGGTTTAAGAAACAAGGAGTAGCACATGAGCAAGTTTTCCATGGGTGACATGGTTTTTGCAGCACAGGATTTATTCAACGAACCGCTGGAAGAAACCGGGGAGAGCGGCATACCCGGCGTGGAGCCCGGAGTGTTGCTCGCTAGCGCCGGGGTGCGCGGCGTTGTCGTCAACGTAGGACATGCAAAGTCATCTCCACAGGAAGAAATCTATCTGGTGCGCTTTGAATCTGGAGCGGACGGTACATTGGCCGAGCCTATTGGTTGTCTGGTTGACGAGCTCAGCGATTCATAGCAAGCAATGAGCAATTCCGCCGTTGATACCGTGTTGATGTATCACACGCGTAGCAAGCACGCTCCCAATAAATATGCTGCCGGCCCCGCATCGCTGGACTGGGACGCACAACCCGATTCATTCAGAACCTGGTCAGGCAGCCATAATCTGGACTTGTCCCGGCAGGTTCGGGTCGCAGATATATTCTGGAGCGAAATTCAGCAGACGCGTGTTGCGGCGCCTATGGAGATCGACAATCTCGCCTCGCTGTTGAGATTGTCGGTTGGTCTGACGGCATGGAAAGAATACGCCGGATCGCGCTGGTC
>JBARHR010000091.1:0-4241 GCA_049799335.1 Gallionella sp.
AAGAACACGTTGTCGGCATGGAGGGGTGCAATGTAATGCACGCTTCTGCGGTTGGGAATGTGACATGATGCCGCGCGGCAAAATGTCGCTCGATGGAACTGCTTATCAAGAGGGGGTAAACCGTCAAGGATTCCGCTTCGGAAGTAAACCTGATGTCACCCCGACATGGCAATTTCTGCTTTTGGACTTCCGCAGCAATCTGCACCAATTCAATTTTTTGCGGTGGTTCGCGGCTATCGACAGCACTTCATCAAGTGCAAGGTTAAATCGAATCGGCTATCGTCGTGCGTTGTTACTGCAAAATAGTCGCGACTATATTGAAGATGGCTAATATAAAGTCGCTTGGTGCTTGGTGCTTGGTGCTTGGTTGCTTCGCGTGAATCACGCGGAATCGTTGGACACAACTGAGCCGCTCAAAATATGGGGTGCGACAAATTGTCGCGCGACATCATGTCGCATTCCCGAGTTTGCATACCCTCCCTACAATTCACGCGGCTAACTATGTCAACAACAGCCAGCGGGTAGCAATCAAGTTGCTCAATCGAATCTGCAGCACGCCAAAACACCGGGTGATAAAACCCGGGAAATGCTTGAACAACAAACAAAGGGGAAAATCTTGCAAACAAAACTGAAGCCATCGATGGTAGTGCTGGCCCTTGTGCTGGCAACAAACTCACACGCGCTGTGGGCAACGGATGAAATCAAGTCGGCTGACGATGCCGTGGTGACGGAGATGTCGCCGATTCAGGTGCATGGAAGCAAGGATAGCGGATACGCCGCCAGAGATACCGCTACGGCTGCAAAGTTGGAGGTGCCGATCCGCGATGTACCGCAGTCCATCGAAGTGCGCTCCCGGCAATTGCTGGACGACCTCGGCGGCGCGCAAACCTCATTCGAGGTGGCGAAGACGGTTGCAGGTGTGTACAACGCCGAGAACGGTCAGGGCGATCCGGGGCGGAATGTTCCCAACTTCATTTTTCGCGGCTTCAACAATAACGGCTCCTACCTGAAAGACGGCCACATGGTGAACGGCTGGATGTCCACCGTGGACATGGCCAACATCGAGCGTGTCGAGTTTCTCAAAGGGCCGGCATCGGTGCTGTACGGCGGTTCCACTTACACCGGGGATATTGGCGGTATGGTGAATTACGTGTCGAAATTGCCGCAGGCTACGCGGGTTGCCGTCGCCGATTTGACCGCCGGTAGCCACAGCTTTTATCGCGGCACGGTTGATTACGGGCGAACCGCCAATGAGAACAAGACCGTGACGTTTCGAGTCAACGGCGCACTGGAACAGGGCGGGTCCTTCCGTGATTTTGCAAAACACGACAGTCAATTCATCGCGCCCGCGCTGACATTCAATCTGTCTCAAAACGATACGTTTACCCTGCTGACCGAGGCGATGCGCAGCCATGAAATTCCTGGGCGCGGATTGCCGCTGAACCCGGATGCATTCAGCGTCGCAACATCGAAAAATTTCATAGATCCGGGCTTTGCGAAAACCGACATTAAGGCGCAAAACCTTGCCGCGAAGTACAGCCATACTTTCGGCAACGACTGGCAATTGGCGCTCGACCTCACGCAAACATCCAGCCGCACTGACCAGTTTTCCGACAACCTCACCTACAATCCGGGCAGCGTCAGCACGCTGGACGGATCGCACTGGAAACTGTCCAACGACCAGACGGACATGGATGCCCGTATCAGCGGACAGGCGGACACCGGGCCGCTTAAGCACACCCTGCTGTTGGGTTACAACGTGGTGCGCAACCGTTATCACGCCGACAGCGAATTCGGCTGGAGCGCGCTCTCGTTGAACCTGACCGGGACGGCGCTGGAGCAGATCGTGCTGCCGCCCTCCGGCAGCACGGCTGCGCTATACGCGACCACGCCTGCAGATCCTGGCACCTTTCACTGGAACAATGACGCCGATGCGTTGTACATCCAGGATATGATCGCTGTGGGCCAGCAAGTCAAAGTGTTGCTGGGCGCACGCCATGATCGGTACAAGAACGTCACCATTTTCGACGGTTCGTTTGGTGCGTCGAATCAGGACACATCCAGTTCACACACCTCGCCACGCATCGGCATTACCTGGCAGCCCACGTCAAAAGTTTCGCTCTATGCCGTGCAGTCCGAAGCCTTCAGCCCCAATGACGGTATTGTGCTGAACGGAACAGCGCCCCCGCCGGAACTGGGCAAGCTCAAGGAGATCGGCCTCAAGCAGGCATTCGGCGAGCGGCTCAATCTGAATCTCGCTTACTACAACTTATCGCGCAAAAACATGTCGTTCACCGATCCGGCTGATCTCAGCGGAATTGCCGTCCTGGTCGCGGGCGAGACGCGCAGCCGGGGTTTTGAACTCGATCTGAACGGTCAACTGACGGATGCGGTTCGCGTCAATGTTGCAGCATCCATCATGAAAGGCTGGATCAGCCAGGGCGAGCCGGGCGGAACGCTGGTCGTTGGTCAGCAGTTTGCCGGAGTGCCGCGCAAGACGCTGAATGCCTCGGGCATCTATTCCTTCGGCGAGGATCGCGCCTGGGAAATTGGCGGCGGCGTCTTCTACGCCGAGCAGACGTATGCGGACAGCGCCAACACCTTCAAAGTGCCGTCGGTCATCCAGTTCGACGCGCTCGGTTCGTACCGCTTTGACAAGAAGACGCGCATGCAGGTCAACGTCAAAAATCTGACCAACCGCAACAACTACACCTCGAACGGCTGGGGGTGGATCAATCCGGGCGAACCGACTTCGGTATTTGCGACGGTTAAACATGAGTTCTGAATTGTGGGCTGGGCACGCTTTTGCCTCGTAAAGGTTCTTGCACCCGCAGGGTGTGCCCACGCGGAAACAATGCAGACAGCGTGGACATCAGAAACGTGCCCACCATACCGACGCACGAATGACAATCAAAGGGGAAGAATATGCAAACAAAATTGAATCCACTGATGAAACAACCAGCCATTCCGCTAAGCCGCCAAATAACGGCGGACAAGCGGCTGGTTATAGTCGTGGCGTTGGCCTTTGCGCTGGCGGTGAATTCGCACACGCTGTGGGCAGCGGATGAAAACGACGTGGTAGCGCCAAATGAAAAATCATCTGCTGAATCCAAGGCGGCTGACGATACAAATGCAACGGAAATGTCGCCGATTGAAGTGCGCGGTGCGAATCAGGAGAAAAGCTACATCGCACCGGTTGCTTCCACCGGCACCAAGACCGATACGCCGCTGATGGAAACGCCGTTGAACATTCAGGTCGTTCCGCAACAGGTGTTGCAGGATCAAAAAGTCACTACCCTTGCACAAGCCTTGAAGAATGTCAGCGGGGTCAAAACAAGTCCGTATGGTGGGCTTCAAGAATTCATATATCTACGCGGTTTCTTGACGACAACCACTTTTCGCAACGGTTTCAGGATCGACGATACTAATGGTAATGGCCTGCGCAATATGACCAACGTGGACAGCGTCGAAGTGCTCAAGGGGCCGGCAGCCATTCTGTACGGGCGAGTTGAACCAGGCGGTGTAGTGAACATTGTGACAAAGCAACCGCAAGCGGTGCCGTATTATTCACTGGAGCAACAGGTCGGCTCGTGGGATCACTATCTCACTAATCTAGATGCAACCGGCCCTTTCAATGAAGACAAGACGGTGCTGTACCGCGCAAACATTTCCTACGATAAGAGCAACTCATGGCGTGATAGCGTCACGAACGAGAGATTGTTCATTGCACCAACGCTGCAATGGCGTATCAATCCACAGACTCAGATGACACTGGAAGCAGAGTACAACCACAATCCTCATACCTACGACGCTACGCAATACCTTCCGTACGATACGGCGACCAACCAATTCGTCCAGTTGCCGCGCAATCAAAACTTGGCGGCGGGCGCACCCATAGCTACCGACACGACCCTTCTTGGGTTCAACTGGTCGCACCAGTTCAACAACGACTGGTCGATCAAACACCAGATAATGCGTAATGAGGCAAAGACTACAACTGACCCGTTTTACTATGCCGCCGGTTTTACTCAGTTGAGTTCAACATCATGGACGGTGGATCGCGCGCGTACATTTGGGGTCGCTGATGACAAGACTACGGCGACCGTTCTCGATCTGACTGGGCATTTTGACACGGCGGGACTCAAGCACACTTTGCTGTTGGGGGCGGACTATTACCAACAGAAAATGAAAAACACCTATGGTTATTCTGCGACGGTTTCCACGGTCGATGCGTTTAACCC
>JBARHR010000092.1:0-10610 GCA_049799335.1 Gallionella sp.
TGCGCCACCATTCGATACGCCAGTTGCGGCAGCGCATCAGCTTTCAATACAACCTGCAGGGATTGCGCCGCGACGAACTGGACCGGTATTTACGTCATCGTTTGACGGTGGCCGGATACGCGGGCGAAACGCTGTTCAGCAAGGTTGCAGTAGGCAAATTGCACCGTATCACCAGAGGTACGCCGCGACTGGTCAACATTGTCGCGAACAAGGCGCTGATGCTGGCTTACGGTGAGGGCAGACAGCGGGTGTTAGTCAAACACATACGCGACGCTGCAGCAGATACGCCGGAAGTGCGTTGTGACTGGCTGCCATGGGCGGCACTTACTTCGTTGGCGTTGCTCGCGTCGTTTGCCATCGGCTGGACAGTGCTGCGATGAGCGTCGTCAATCAGGTGTTGAACGAACTCGAACAGCGCGGCGCTCAGGGTGCGACCGAAAACGACACGATACGCGCGGTGGCGCCCGCCAGAGGCAATCATGTGGTTCATTTGCTGGCGATCGCGCTGGGTGTGGCGGTGGTGCTCGCCGCCTGGATATGGCTATCGTTGAAGCAACTGGAGGTCAGGCCGGCGCCAATACCCGCCATGGAAGGCAAGGTTGGCTACAAGGAGCCAGGCACTGTTGTACTGGCATCGTCGTCCGTCGCCGCAACGGACCTTGCGTTACCAGTCGCGCCGGTCGGAACGACTCGCGACGAACATTTCAAACCGGCTTCGCGACTGAGTTTGGAGTTGGGTTCGAGGCAGCCGCTGCCGGCAGAAAAGACGAAGCCCGTTCAATCCGCGAAGACTGAAGCCGATGTTGTTGCGAAGCGATCTGATCCACCTGTATCCCGGTCGGCCCCGGTGCCAAATGTTGCGCCGAAGTCGAAATCGGGGGGTGCTGCGCAGGACAGTGTCGCCCCGATGAAACGCGTAAGTAGCAAACAGCAAGCCGACGCGGAATTTCGCCGGGCGGCGAAACTGATGCAGTTGGGCAGAATTGCTGACGCCATTTCCGGCTATGAAGCGGCGCTGAGTCTGGATGCGGGACACGATGCCGCGCGTCAGGCATTGGTCGCACTGCTGCTGGATGCCAAACGCAATTCGGACGCCGAGCTGGTATTGACGGAAGGTCTGGACCACGCGCCGGAAAATACCCAACTGACGATGTTGCTGGCGCGCTTGCAGCTGGAGCGCGGCGAACTGGGGGTGGCTACCGCTACCCTGGAAAAGTCGCTGCAATTTGCGGATGGACAGCCCGAATATCGGGCATTTTTCGCTGCGCTGCTACAACGCCAGCAGCGCCACGAAGAAGCGCTGTTGCAATACCGGATTGTATTGCAGCAGGCACCGGGAAATGGTCTGTGGTTGATGGGCTACGCAATGTCACTGCAAGCCACGAAACGCAATGCCGAAGCCAAAGAAGTGTTCCAGCGGGCAATTGACAGCAAATCTCTCAGTCCCGAGTTGCAGGTGTTCGTGAATCAGAAACTCAGGGAACTTTGAACTCGGATATCTTGCTGCGGTTCGTCAACGCGTCACGGTGTCCTGCCGCCGCATTGTTCTCGCTACCACCCACACACTGATCTCGGCGGCGCCACACTTTCTGATCGTCTTGGCAAGTGCATTCATACTGGCGCCCGTGGTCAGGACATCATCTACCAGTGCCACATGTTTGCCGCCCAGATCTGTGTTGCAGCTAAATGCATCACGTACGTTCTTCTCGCGATCTTTCCAGGGCAAGGTGGATTGTGCAGGCGTATTGCGCGTGCGTTTTGCGGCATTGGACAGCAACTCGACATCCAGTTGTCGCGAAATGGCGGCGGCGAGCAGCATCGACTGGTTGTAGCCGCGCTCGCGCAATTTGGCGGGATGCAGCGGCATCGGAATGACGCAGTCGGGAGGTATATCGTTGCCGACACGAAGTGCCAATCTTTTCGCCAATTCATGCGCCAGCGGCAACTGGTCGCCATATTTCATTCCTTGTATCAGCTTGTCGAGTGGGAAGGCATACCTGAATACTGCACGGGTGCGGGTGTAGAGCGGCGGCTCGTTCAGGCAGTGGCCGCATATTTGCCCGCTGGGTGTCGGCAATGCGCATACCGGACAGTGGTCGCTGCGCAGATAGGGGAGCGACTCGTCGCACGCTTTGCACCACAGTCCATCGTCGCTCATGCTGCCGCACAATACACAGGGCTGCGCCGGCAGCAGGCGCCTGATAATTGAGCGGATGTTCAGTTTTGCATGGTTTAAAATTGACAAGCCGCAGTCCTTTCCGCGATGATGTATTGCAGGCTTGAGCTACATGACGACAGCGTGCGACTGTAGAAAGTAAGCGCCACCTAACCGAATTTCATCCTACCAATACGCTACATTATGACCACATCAACCCCGGAAAAACACCTAGACGCACAACCGCTCAAATTCGTGCAACCGGTGCAGCAGCCGGATTTATCTGCCAATGTTTCGAACCGCTGGCAATTGGCCGATGTCGAGGCATTGTTCCGGTTGCCGTTTGCGGATCTGATGTTTCGTGCACAACAGGTTCATCGCGAGCATTTTGATCCGAATGCCGTACAACTTTCGACGTTGCTGTCTATCAAGACCGGGGGCTGTTCCGAGGACTGTGGCTATTGTCCGCAATCGGCATTTCATTCCGCCGGTGTGGAAAACCGCAAGATGCTCGATATCGAGACCGTGGTTGCATCCGCGAAGGCCGCCAAGCAAAACGGTGCCGGTCGGTTTTGCATGGGTGCCGCGTGGCGCGAGCCGAGTGAAGCGGATATGGCAAGCGTAGTGGAAATGGTCAAGTCAGTGCGGGATCTTGGTATGGAAACCTGCGCGACGCTGGGCATGCTCAATGACCGTCAAACCGAACAATTGCGCGACGCGGGACTGGACTACTACAACCACAATCTTGATACCTCGCCGGAATTCTACGGAGACATCATCAGTACCCGCGACTATCAGGACCGACTTGATACACTGGAGCGCGTGCGCAAAGCCGGCATGCATGTTTGCAGCGGTGGCATCGTGGGCATGGGTGAGAGCCTGAGCCAGCGGGCGGGACTGGTTGCGCAATTGGCCAATCTTGATCCGTATCCGGAAAGTGTGCCGATCAACAATCTGGTGAAAGTTGAAGGTACACCGCTGGCACAAACCGCTGATCTCGATCCGCTGGAATTTGTACGTACCATTGCCGTTGCACGTATCACCATGCCGACTGCACGGGTGCGCCTCTCGGCTGGTCGTCAGGAAATGTCCGACGAAGTGCAAGCGCTGTGCTTTTTGGCAGGTGCCAACTCGATGTTTTACGGTGAGCAACTGCTTACCACCCGAAATCCTGAAGTGGAGCGTGATCGTGAGTTGCTGGATAAGCTGGGGATGTATCCGCTTTCCGAAAAACACTGAGCGCCAGACCCATTCAGATCAGATACACATCAGAGCGCGGAGATCACTACGATCTTGTCGGATACTGAGGCAGCTATGCCTTTTTCAGCATTACAACAACAACTCGATCAACGCGCCGCCCGGGGCCTGCTGCGCCGGCGCTATACCGTGCAAAGTCCCCAGTCCCCGAACATTGTTGTAGATGGCAAGAACTATCTGTCATTCTGCAGCAACGATTACCTGGGTCTGGCCGGTCATCCCGATGTGATCACTGCGCTCGCCGACAGCGCGAGCCGGTTTGGTGTCGGCGCAGGCGCTGCCCATCTGGTAAGTGGTCACTCCCAAGCGCACCAGCATCTGGAAAACGCGCTTGCGAGTTTTGTCCGCAAGCCTCAGGCGCTGTTGTTTTCTACCGGATATATGGCGAATCTGGGGGTGGTGCAGGCGCTGGTCGGCAAGGGCGATCATGTGTTCGCCGACAAGCTTAACCACGCATCGCTGAATGACGCGATGTTGCTGTCGCGGGCAACGGTGCATCGCTATCGCCATAACGACATCGCGCATCTCGGCAAATTGCTCGCGGCGGTTGGCAATGGACGCAAGCTGCTAATTACCGACGCGGTATTCAGCATGGACGGGGATCTGGCGTTGTTGCCGGAGTTGCTGGCGTTGTGCGAAAAGCACGGCGCCTGGTTGTATGTGGATGATGCTCACGGTTTTGGAGTACTGGGTGAACAGGGTCGCGGTACAGCCGCGCATTTTAATCTGGCCTCGCCGCGGATCATCCATATGGCCACGCTGGGCAAAGCTGCCGGTGTATTCGGTGCGTTCGTGGCGGCGGATCGGGTGGTGATAGCTACGCTGGTTAATCAGGCCCACAGTTATGTGTATACAACGGCGACGCCACCGGCGTTGTCCGGCGCGCTGTTGGCCAGTTTGTGCCTGATCGAACATGGCGACGAACGCAGATTGCATTTGCAGCGACTGATCACGCAGTTGCGCTGCGGTCTGCGCGATTTGCCGTGGCGGTTGATGCCGTCGGCTACCCCGATACAGCCGGTTCTGATAGGCGACAATCAGGCCGCATTGAGTTTGAGTTCCGGTTTGCGCGATCGCGGCATCTGGGTTGCGGCGATACGTCCGCCGACCGTGCCGCAAGGAACGGCGCGTTTGCGCATCACCCTGTCTGCTGCGCACTCGGAAGCTGAGGTGGCGCGTTTACTGGAAGCGCTGCATGACCTTGCACGTTGATCATTTTGCATCCGCAACATCTGCCCATGATGTCGAACCACTGTTATTGATACACGGTTGGGGCATGCACGGCGGAATGTGGCGCAGCATCGCGGAACAATTGGCGCACGATCGTCACGTGATGGTTGTCGATTTGCCGGGACATGGTTACAGCGTGGCCGCACATGGCGAACCAACCGATGCTTGCGATATTGATACGGTTGTCGACCAGTTGACTGGGCAATTTGGTGAAACCATCACCCTGTGCGGCTGGTCACTGGGGGGTCAGATCGCGTTGCGCTGGACTTTGCGCCATCCCGAACAGATACACCGATTGGTGCTGGTGGCCACCACGCCGCGGTTTGTTCAACTTGGCGACTGGCAATGCGCCATGGCGGCCGACACGCTGGCGGAATTTGACGCGTCGTTGGCGAACAACTATGCGCAGACCTTACGCCGATTTTTGGCATTGCAGGTGCGCGGCAGCGATCATGAACGCGAGTTGCTGGTGGAATTGCGCGGCGAACTGTTCGGCCGCGGGCAGCCGGATCCCGAGGCATTGCGTGGCGGTTTGGCAATTCTGCGCGATTGCGATCTTCGCGGAGAACTGCCAAAAGTGAGCCAGCACACACTGGTGATTGCAGGTGAACGTGATACCCTCACGCCGATGCAGGCATCACGCTATATGGCAGAAACGCTGCCACGGGCGAGATTAGTTGAGATCAAAGGGGCAGCACATGCGCCGTTCCTGTCGCACGCGGAACTGTTCTTGGAAACGTTAGTGAGTTTTGTAAATGAATGAATTCCTGGTAGATAAACGGCAAATGCGCCGTGCCTTCAATCGTGCCGCCGCAGACTATGATAGCGCGGCGGTACTACAGCGCGAAGTTTGCAACCGTATGCTGGAGCGCCTTGATTACATCAAGCTGCGACCTGCACGCATTGTTGACGTCGGTAGCGGCACCGGTTGGGGTACACGGCAGTTGGCACAACGCTATTCATCGTCGCAGATAATCGCGCTGGATATCGCCATCGCCATGTTGCAAACCGCGCAAGGTCGTTCCGGTTGGTGGCAAAAGTTGTTCGGTGGCAGCAGGCAAGATCAGATATGCGCGGATGTCGAGGCGCTGCCGCTGGCCGCGAACAGTGTAGAACTGGTGTGGTCCAACCTGGCATTGCAGTGGTGCAATGATCTGCCGGCGACGTTTGTTGAGCTGCATCGGGCACTCAAGGTTGACGGTTTGCTGATGTTCAGTACTTTTGGGCCGGATACGCTGAAGGAATTAAGAATGGCATTCAATGGCGTGGACAGTCACAATCACCTGAATCGCTTTACCGACATGCACGATATCGGCGACATGCTGACGCACAGCGGATTTGCCGAGCCGGTGATGGATATGGAATATATCACCCTGACCTATGACGATGTGCGCGGGGTGCTTAGTGACCTGAAGCAGATCGGCGCGCACAATGCCACTGCGGGACGTGGTGCAGGATTGATGGGCAAGCAGGCCTGGTCGCGGCTGGTGGAAAATTACGAACGTCAACGCCGCGACGGCAAATTGCCGGCGACCTACGAAGTGGTCTATGGCCACGCCTGGAAGCCCCAGCCGCGCGTGACGTGCGACGGCGCGGCGATTATTCAAACGCCGTTTAATCTTAACAAGACCTCGCGCCGCGGACAGGTGTGAGTTTTCGGCCCAAATATTAACGAGGCGCATGGAAGGGCAGTATGAGTTTTTTCGTTACTGGAACCGATACAGGCGTGGGCAAGACGCTGGTAAGCTGTGCGTTGCTGCGTGGTTTCGCCGCTGCGGGCGCGCGGGTGATAGGTATGAAGCCGGTGGCCGCCGGGTGTGCGGCGGGTGAAATCCACGACGACGTTCGTCAACTACGCGCCGCGAGCAATGTGGCGGCGACGTTGGGCCAGATCAATCCATATTGTTTCGTGCCCGCCGTTGCGCCGCACTTGGCGGCGCAGCATGCCGGGGTAATAATCAAGTTCCCGCGTATTGTGCAATCTTATCGCGAGCTGGCGGGGCAAGCGGATCAGGTGATCGTGGAGGGTGCCGGCGGCTTTTTGGTGCCGTTGAATGACAAGCAGGACAGTGCCGACCTCGCGGTAGAGCTTGGATTGCCAATGATTCTGGTGGTCGGCATGCGTTTGGGTTGTCTGAATCAAGCGATGCTGACGGTAGAGGCGATCGCGTCGCGGGGATTGTTATTGGCCGGTTGGATAGCGAACATGCTGGACGGAGAGATGGCGATGTCGGGGCAAAATGTGCAGGCATTGCAGCAGCGGATCAACGCGCCGTTGCTTGGCGTATTGCCCCGTGTGCGGCTACCTTATGCGTGGGCAGCGGCGTGCCCGTTGAATTTGAGATTGCTGGAGCAAGCGGTCTGACATGACGGAATTCAGTATATTCGCGGTATTTTTCGTTGGATTGCTGGGCGGGGTGCATTGTCTGGGCATGTGCGGCAGCCTGGTCGGGATACTGACTGCGCAGCTACCCCAGCATGGTACGCGCTGGCCATTTCATCTGGCGTATAACGGTGGTCGCCTTGCGAGCTATACGATTGCCGGTGCGCTGGTGGGCGCCATTGGTCAGGCCGGATTGCTGTTGCGTGATCAGGTGCCGATACAGCATTTGTTGTTTGCTCTGTCGAGTTTGATGCTGGTTGCGCTGGGACTTTACCTCGCGGGAATCTGGAATATGCTGCGCCGTATCGAGCATGTCGGCGGTTGGCTATGGCGGCGCATTCAGCCTTTGACTCGTGGATTGTTTCCGATTGATACGCCGCAACAGGCGTTCCTGCTCGGCACGCTTTGGGGTTGGTTGCCCTGCGGGTTGGTGTACAGTGTGCTGGTGACAGCGCTCGCGAGCGGGCATACGCAAAACGGTGCGCTGATCATGCTGGCATTCGGACTGGGTACTTTGCCCAACCTGCTGGCCATAGGACTATTCTGGGAATCGATCAAGCAATGGGTGCAGTCGCGGCGCGTACGCATGTTGGCAGGGTTGCTGGTAGCCGGTTTTGGTGTATACGGATTGATCAAGGTTGGCTATACCTTCTATGTAAACGGCTGGGCGGGAAGTTGTCATGTGGCGGCGTAGCCTCCGAATACGCGCGGCGGGAGCAGGCTTGGATGAATATATTTAATCCCGAAATTTTTTTGGCTACGTCATTCCCGCGCGGGGGAATTTTGAGGTCTGCCATTCTGACTCTGGTGGTGCTGTTGTCGGCGTGCGGCGAACCTACCCTGCCGTCTCCATTTCACTCCAGCGATGTAAGCAGTGCGTTTGTGGACGCAGATTTTAAATTGACCGATCCGCGCGGCAAAGAGCGCACTCTGGGCGATTTCCGCGGCAAGGTCGTGGCCATGTTTTTCGGCTATGCCCACTGTCCTGATTTATGTCCGACAACGATGGCTGACCTGGCCCAGTCGATGAAAATGCTGGGTAAGGATGCCGAGCGGGTGCAGGTACTGTTCGTAACCGTCGATCCTGATCGTGACACGCCCCAATTGCTGGAAAGTTACGTGGCCGCCTTCGATCCCCGGTTTCTTGCTTTATCCGGCGATAAGCGTGCGACGGCACAGGCTGCCGGTGCGTTTCAGGTAAAGTACCAGAAGCAGCAGACTGCATCCGGATACAGCGTGGACCACAGTGTGGGGGTCTACCTGGTCGATCCCTCCGGCAGGGTGAGGTTGCGTACTCCTTACGGCGAATCGTCGGCATGGATCGCCGACGATATTCGACTGTTGCTCGCCGGAATATGATGGATAATCTCACGGTTGAATTTTTCAGGCTAATGCGACTTGTCTGACCAAAAAATCTAAATGGCAGAAGCGAAACAAACACTCCCCGTAGGCAAGCTGTGGCAGTTGCTGCGCGAATCACGCTGGCTGTTGTTTACCGCCTGCGCCCTTTATTTCACGGTGGCGTTGTACGGCTATGATCGTGCCGATCCAGCCTGGTCCCATAGCGCCAGCAACGCGCTGACCAACAACCCGGCGGGCGTATTTGGCGCCTATCTTTCCGACTTGCTGTTCTATGTATTCGGGTTTTCCGGATGGTGGTGCGTGGTGTTCGTGTTGCAGCGCGTCTGGGCCGGATATCGGCAGTTGCGCGTTGACAGCATCTTTTGCAAGCGAACCTGGTGGGTGTCGATTGCCGGGTTTGCCGTACTGCTGCTGGCCAGCAGTTCGCTCGAAGCGATCCGCATGTATAACCTGACAGCATCCTTGCCTTTGAAGCCCGGGGGCATGTTGGGCATTGTTCTGGGTGAATCGCTGACAGGATTGCTGGGATTTACCGGCACGACGTTGCTGCTGCTGGCGTTGATGGCTGCCGGCTTCAGTCTGTTTAGTGGATTGTCCTGGTTGCGCTTTGTTGACTGGCTGGGGGCTTTTCTCGAGTCGTCCTGGCTGTCGGCGCGCCTTGCCTGGCTGACCTATCAGGACAAACGCATAGGCGCGGTGGCGAAGAGCGAACGGATTGCTGTTGTCGAGGAAGAAAAGAAGCGTGTCGAGGAGCATCTGCCGATTCATATCGAGATGCCGCTGGTCGAAGTGACCCAGTCATCTCGTGCCAAACAGGAAAAACAGATCACGCTGTTTGCCGAGATTCCGGATTCGCCCTTGCCTCCGTTACATTTGCTGGATCAGGCCGCACAGCATGTCGAGGTGGTTTCTCCGGATACGCTGGAATTTACGTCGCGACTGATCGAACGCAAGCTGAATGATTTTGGCGTGGAAGTCAAAGTCGTTGCGGCCTACCCCGGGCCGGTGATTACCCGCTATGAAATCGAACCTGCGGTCGGCGTAAAGGGCAGTCAAATTACCAACCTGGTCAAGGATCTGGCACGTGCATTGTCGGTGGTGAGTATCCGGTTGGTAGAAACGATACCCGGCAAAGCCTACATGGCGCTGGAGTTGCCAAACGCCAAGCGGCAGATGGTGCGCCTCTCCGAAATACTCAGCTCGCAAGTGTATGCCGATATGAGTTCCATGCTGACCATTGCAATGGGCAAGGACATTTCCGGCAAGCCGGTGGTAGCCGACCTGGCCAAGATGCCGCATGTGCTGGTGGCGGGCACCACCGGTTCGGGAAAATCGGTAGCGATCAACGCGATGATCCTGAGTTTGTTGTACAAGGGCACGCCGCAACAGGTGCGTTTGTTGTTGATTGATCCCAAGATGCTCGAATTATCGGTTTATGCGGACATCCCGCATTTGCTGGCGCCGGTGGTAACCGACATGCGTCAGGCGGCGTCGGCGCTGAATTGGTGCGTGCAGGAAATGGATAAGCGCTACCGGCTGATGTCAGCCTTGGGGGTGCGCAACATTGCCGGGTACAACCAGAAGCTGCGCGACGCAATTAAATCGGATAGCCCGCTGACCAACCCGTTTACACTTACCCCTGAGCATCCCGAAGCGCTGGAAGAGCTGCCGTTGATCGTGGTGTTCATCGATGAATTGGCTGATCTGATGATGGTGGTGGGCAAGAAGGTAGAGGAATTGATTGCCAGACTTGCACAGAAGGCGCGTGCATCGGGAATTCATCTGGTGCTCGCGACACAGCGTCCGTCGGTGGACGTGATTACCGGCTTGATCAAAGCCAATGTTCCGACGCGGGTCGCGTTTCAGGTATCGAGCAAGATAGATTCTCGTACCATACTCGATCAGATGGGCGCGGAGGCTTTGCTGGGTCAGGGCGACATGCTTTATTTGCCTCCGGGCACGGGCTATCCGCAGCGGGTACACGGTGCGTTTGTATCCGACCAGGAAGTGCACCGCGTTGCGGAATATCTCAAGTCACAGGGCGAACCGCAATACATCGATGGTGTGCTCAACTCCTTGGAGGAGTTGGCTGAAGGCGGAGAGGGCTTTCCAGCGCTTGATGTCGAGGCTGACCCGCTCTATGACCAGGCGGTGGAAATTGTCCTGAAATCGCGCCGTGCCTCCATTTCACAGGTACAGCGCCATCTGCGCATCGGCTACAAC
>JBARHR010000093.1:0-16651 GCA_049799335.1 Gallionella sp.
GGCAAGGTTCATATCTTTGGCGCGTTGCTGCGCCGCTTGAAGGATGGTGGTAATTTTCCCCATAATGGCTGGTCCCCTTGTTGATACCGGTACAATGCAAAACGAACGAGGCGAATAACAAGCTACAGTTAAACGGTGTTTGCGCGCACATCAAATAAACGCAATGTCGCAGGTGTAGAATTGCTCACGCCGACTGTCCGCATGTTAACTGAATAGACATGAAAAATCCTCATACCCAGAAATCATCCAAAGTCGATATCGCGGCCTTTGAGCCGGCGAACCCGGAGCGTTTCGCTGCCGCCCAGAAAAGTACCTGGGTGAGTATCATTATTAACTTGCTGCTAACTTTCCTCCAGGTTGTAGGCGGATTTTTCGCGCATTCTCAGGCGTTGATGGCCGACGGGTTGCATTCCCTTTCTGATCTGCTCTCTGATGTGCTGGTCCTGTATGCTAACCGTCACGGGAATCGTCATGCCGACGAGAACCACCCGTATGGCCATGCGCGCGTTGAAACCGCGGCAACACTGATACTTGGTACCTTTCTCGCGATACTCGGGATCGCGCTATTGGTAACAGCTGCGATGCGTTTGCAGCAGCCTCATGCGCTTCAGCCTGTCAATCCGTTGGCGCTGGGCATCGGTGTAATTGCTCTGGTTGCCAAAGAGGGTATGTTTCGTTACATGTTGGCCGTGGCGAAACGGGTACGTTCACAGATGCTGGTGGCAAACGCGTGGCATGCGCGATCGGATGCGGCCTCATCGCTGGTGGTCATCGTCGGTGTGGCGGGCAACCTGATGGGCTTTACGTTTCTTGATCTGGTTGCCGCTGCCGTAGTCGGTGTGATGATCGCGCACATGGGCGGAAAACTGGCCATTGAGGCCATGGCCGAGCTGATCGACACCGGCCTGGATGCCGAAGAGGTAGCCGCGATACGACAGACATTGTTGAATACACATGGTGTGCGCAGCTTGCATGAGTTACGCACGCGCAAAATGGCTGACAATGCGCTGGTCGACGCGCATATCATCGTGGATCCCAAGGTCAGTGTTTCCGAAGGACATTACATCGCGGAAACCGCGCGTATTGCAGTGCTCAAGAATCACCATGTCATGGATGTGATGGTGCATATCGATCCGGAAGACGACATGAGGTCTAAGCCGAATGTCCATCTGCCCAGCCGTCCCGCGTTACTGGGATTGCTGTCGAAGAAGCTCGGCGAAATGGATATTGAAACAACGCGCGTAGTGTTTCACTATCTGGATGGCAAAGTCGACGCGGAAATATTCCTGCACAGCATGAAACCGGTGGACGGTCTGCAGGCGCGGTGCAGTGCACTGGTTCTGGAAAGCAGGATTTTTCGCAGTATTCAAATCAATTATATTTGCGCACCGAAATAGTGCGCGAAGTTATCGTGCGTCCCTCAATTGGTGCAAATTTGTGGCATGCCAATCTGCGTGTTGTGGCAAAATGCACGCTTTCTAAGCGGATACAGGGGTGGCACGTATTCTGCATTAGAAGTACCGGGTTTTTTGGTTAGTTTTTTAATTTCAGCATTGGGAGATGGTTATGTCGATGTCGGCAAATGATGTGTTAAAGATGATAAAAGACCGCGATGTCAAGTTCGTGGATTTTCGTTTTACTGATACACGCGGTAAAGAGCAGCATGTGGGTGTGCCGGCGAAATATGTAGGTATGGACAAATTCGAGGACGGGCACGCTTTCGACGGTTCGTCAATCGCGGGCTGGAAAGGAATCCAGGCTTCCGACATGCTGCTGATGCCAGATCCTGACACTGCCTATGTAGATCCATTCATGGACGAAAACACGCTGGTTATCACCTGCGACGTGATCGAGCCTACCGACGGCAAAGGCTACGACCGCGATCCGCGTTCAATCGCCAAGCGTGCCGAAGCGTATCTGAAATCCAGCGGGATTGGCGATACTGCCTTTTTTGGCCCGGAGCCGGAATTCTTCATCTTTGATTCGGTCAACTGGCAAGTTGACATGTCCGGCTGCTTTGTCAAAATCAATTCCGAAGAGGCCGCTTGGTCATCGGCGGAAAAGTTTGATAGCGGCAATACCGGCCATCGTCCCACTGTCAAAGGCGGCTATTTCCCGGTTCCTCCCGTAGACAGCCTGAATGACATTCGCGCCGCAATGTGCCTGGCGCTTGAAGATATCGGCATTGAAGTCGAAGTGCATCACCACGAAGTGGCAACCGCCGGTCAATGTGAAATCGGTACCAAATTTAACACCCTGGTGCGTCGTGCCGACCAGACACAGGCTTTGAAATATGTCGTGCACAATGTGGCACACCAGTATGGCAAGACCGCAACCTTCATGCCGAAGCCTATCGTAGGCGACAACGGTTCGGGTATGCACGTTCATCAATCCATCTGGAAGGGTGGCAAGAATCTTTTTGCGGGCAATGGCTACGCCGGTCTATCCGAGTTGGCGCTGTTCTACATTGGCGGCATTATCAAGCACGCCAAGGCGCTGAATGCGATCACCAATCCCGGCACCAATTCCTACAAGCGCCTGGTCCCGCACTTCGAGGCACCGACAAAATTGGCATATTCCGCGAAAAACCGTTCGGCTTCGATCCGTATTCCGCATGTGCCGAACGAAAAGGCGCGCCGCATCGAAACGCGTTTTCCTGATCCAACAGCAAATCCATACCTGGCATTTACGGCACTGATGATGGCCGGTCTGGACGGAATACAAAACAAGATCCATCCTGGAGATCCTGCAGACAAAAACCTGTATGACCTGCCACCGGAAGAAGAGGCGAAGATCCCTACCGTTTGCACCTCGCTCGACGAGGCACTGGGATATCTGGACAAGGATAGAGAGTTCCTGACTCGCGGCGGGGTTTTTTCCAATGACTTCATAGACGCTTACATCGCGTTGAAGATGGATGAGGTTACCCGCCTGCGCATGACGACTCATCCGGTCGAGTTTGATATGTACTACAGTATTTAAGCCGGAAATTTCGCTTGCTGTTTAAAACGGGGCGCAAGCCCCGTTTTTTTGATTCTTGAAAGTTTGTTTGTGGCAGACGCATGTCCTATACTTGGCTCGTTACTTCGCGGAAACGATCATGATGCTTCGATATGTACTGGCAATACTGTCCATCTTTCCGACTGTTGCGCTGGCGGATATTTACAAATCCGTGGACGAGAATGGGCACGTTACTTATTCCAGCGCGCCGCTCAAGGGTGGAAAACGCATCCATCTGGAACCTTTGCCAACCATGCTTCCGCCAGCAAGGGGACACTCCGAGAATACACCAGAGGATTTCCCCCGGGTGGACAATGAGACGCAGAGAAATCGCGACGATACCCGTTACATGATTTTGCAAAACGAGCTGACCGCAGAAGAAAAACTTCTGCAGGAAGCGAAGAACAATCTTCAAGCGGGCGAGGCCGATCCGGAAGTCTACAAGGGCAAAGATGGCAGGACCTTTCGCAACATGGCCAAGTACGACGACAAGATCAAGGTGCTGACCGAACAAGTAGAACTCCACCAGAGCAATGTCGACGCCCTGAAAGCAGAGCTTTCCAAGCTAAAGTAACACTGTTACGTGGCATACTTTCTGCTTTACTAAACGTATGTCCGACCTGCCCTACCTTACACTCGAATATCTTGCGACTGCCGTGATCTTGTTGGATGACGAGTCCAGAGTTATTTATCTCAATCCCGCTGCAGAACATCTGTTCGACGCGAGCGGCAACAATTTGCAAGGTATGCCGATTCAGCAAGTGTTCAGCCATACCGAGCAGCTGGCGAGCGCCATGCACCAGGCGGTGCAACACAGCGCCAGCTTTATCGAGCATGATTTGACGTTGGGGACACATGCGCACGGCAAACTACATTTGCGCTGTGCGGTAACGCCGCTGCAATTTACACGCGCCTATCTGATGCTTGAGTTTCATCCCATGGACAGACCACTCAAGCTGGCGCGAGAGGAACAAATGCTGGATCAGACGCAGGCCAACCGCATGTTGCTGCGCAACCTGGCGCATGAAATCAAGAACCCGCTGGGGGGCATACGCGGTGCCGCCCAACTGCTGGAGCAGGAACTGGAAAAGCCCGGCTTGCGTGAATATACCCAGGTCATCGTGCAGGAAGCCGACCGGCTGCGCTCTCTGATGGAGAAATTGCTTTCACCGCAAAATGCCTCCCATACCACCGCGCTTAACATACATGAAGTACTGGAACGGGTAAGAACTGTCCTGCTCGCGGAAATGCCAGACGGCCTGGGTATTGAACGCGACTACGATACCAGTTTGCCAGCGCTAATCGGCGACAAGGAGCAATTGATACAAGTCATGCTGAATATTGTCCGCAATGCTGCACAGGCGATGCATGGCCGCGGACTGATCGTCTTGCGGACACGCGTCGCACGACAGGTAACAATATTCAAACGCCGCCACCGGCTGGCCCTGATGGTACAGATTATTGACAATGGACCGGGCATACCCGAGGAGCTGCAGGACAAAATTTTCTATCCGCTGGTATCTGGAAGCGCAGACGGGCATGGACTGGGTCTTACACTGGCGCAGGATTTCGTCAGCCAGCACAACGGCTCCATAGAATTTGACAGCGAACCGGGATGCACGCGCTTCACGGTGCTGCTTCCACTGCATAAATAGGTGAATGATGAACTCAGTCTGGATTATTGATGACGACCGCTCGATACGCTGGGTGCTCGAAAAGTCGCTGGCCCGCGAGGACATCGATTTCAAGAGTTTCGCGACGGCCGACGATGCGCTTCAGGCACTGGAAGCGGAATTGCCGCAAATCGTTGTCAGCGATATCCGCATGCCGGGAAGTTCCGGACTGGATTTTCTGCAGATTTTGCACGAGCGACAACCGCACATTCCGGTGATTATCATGACTGCCTACTCGGATCTTGAAAGTGCCGTTTCGGCATTTCAGGGTGGCGCCTTTGAATATCTGCCGAAGCCATTCGACGTCAATCATGCGTTGGCCATTATCCGTCGGGCACTCGAGCAAAGCCGCAGAAAATCGCCGGACAACGACGAGATGGCGATGGACGCTGACATACTCGGACATGCGCCCGCGATGCAGGAGGTGTTCCGCGCCATAGGCAGGCTATCGCAATCGCACGCCACGGTACTGATCAACGGCGAGTCCGGGACCGGTAAAGAGCTGGTTGCACATGCATTGCACCGGCACAGTCCGCGCGCGGCGAGATCGTTTATCGCCATCAATACCGCAGCCATTCCCAAGGATTTACTCGAATCGGAATTGTTCGGGCACGAGCGCGGCGCGTTTACCGGTGCCGCGGCGACGCGGCGTGGTCGTTTCGAACAGGCCGAAGGCGGAACGCTGTTCCTGGATGAAATTGGCGATATGCCGTCCGATTTGCAAACACGGCTGTTACGCGTGTTATCCGACGGAAATTTCTATCGCGTGGGTGGTCATCAACCGATCAAGGCAAATGTTCGTATCATTACGGCCACGCACCAAAATCTGGATGAGCGGGTCAAGCAGGGCTTGTTCCGCGAAGATCTGTTTCACCGTTTGAATGTTATTCGCCTGAAGCTGCCGCCGTTGCGCGAGCGGCGTGAAGATATTCCGCTGCTGGCGAAATTCTTCCTGCAGAAGAGCGCGATCGAGTTGTCGGTTGATCAGAAACAATTCAGCGAGGCGACCCTGCAACATCTTCGCGAACAGGAATTTCCTGGTAACGTGCGCCAACTGGAAAATCTTTGTCACTGGCTGACCGTGATGACGCCATCGCAGGTTGTGGAAATCGCCGATCTTCCGGCGGAGTGGCGTGGCACGTCCAGGCCGGAGTCGTCGGAACAGCGTAACTGGGAGGATGATCTGGCGCAGCAGGCGAGGCAGGCGCTGCAACGCGGTGATGCGGGTATTATGGATAAATTCGGTTCGCGATTTGAGCGGATATTGATCGTTCAGGCACTGCGTCATACCAACGGACGCAGAATCGAGGCGGCGAATTTGCTGGGCATCGGGCGCAATACCCTGACGCGAAAGATACAGGACTTGGGTCTGGAGAATCAGGGCGAAAAATAGTCATGCGCCAACCGATATTGCACTGAACGGAGTCGCCAAGCGCTTTAGCAACTTTTCGTGGATTCCGCCAAAGCCGCCGTTGCTCATTACCAGAATGTGATCTCCCGGCCGTGCGGTGGTCGCGAGAATTTCGACCAGTTCATCAAGGTTACTACAAGTCATTGCCTTGTCACCCAGCGGGCGCAGTGCTTCCCGGGCATCCCATCCGAGACTTCCGTCATAGCAAATCACCGTATCTGCGTTGCTGAGGCTTCCGGGCAGCGCGCTTTTCATCACACCGAGTTTCATGGAGTTTGAGCGCGGCTCAAGTACCGCAATAATGCGCGCATCGCCGACCTTGCTGCGTAGACCAGCGATGGTGGTCGCAATCGCGGTCGGATGGTGCGCAAAATCGTCATAAATCGTAATGTTATGCACCACCCCGCGAATTTCCATGCGCCGCTTTACGCTTTTGAACTCGGATAATGCAGCGAGACCCTGCGCGACCGGCACGCCGACGTGTCGTGCCGCCGCAAGCGCGGCGAGAGCATTCTGGCGGTTGTGTTCTCCGATCAATTCCCAATGCAAGGTTCCCTGCACGGCACCATGTAGACAAACGCGATTTGTGTCGTCGATAGACCAACCGTCGCTGCTGCCGAAATATTCTACCGGCGTCCAGCAGCCGCGCTCCAGCACCCTTTGCAGGGACGCCTCGCGGCCATTGCAGATGATCAAACCGTTGCCGGAGATGGTACGAACCAGATGGTGAAATTGCGTCTCGATGGCGGCAAGATCGGGAAATATGTCGGCGTGATCATATTCCAGGTTATTGAGAACGGCGGTTCGCGTCCGGTAATGTACAAACTTGGAGCGCTTGTCAAAAAATGCGGTGTCGTATTCGTCCGCTTCAATAACGAAGAACGGCGATTCCGTCAATCGCGCGGACACGCCAAAATTCTGCGGAACGCCGCCGATCAGGAAACTGGGACTCAGGCCGGCATATTCCAATATCCACGCCAGCATGGCACTGGTGGTAGTCTTGCCGTGAGTGCCTGCTACCGACAGCACCCACTTGTCATGCAGCAAATTGGTTGCTAGCCAGTGCGGTGCGGAAATATAGCGGAGATTGCGGTTGAGTATTTCTTCCATCAGCGTATTACCGCGAGACACCACATTACCGATGATGAATATGTCAGGCTTGAGATCGAGCTGCTGGACTCCCCAACCCTCGATCAGTTCTATGCCCTGATTTTCCAACTGGGTGCTCATCGGAGGATAAACGTTGCTGTCGCACCCGGTAACGCGGTAGCCGGCTTGCTTCGCGATGGCGGCGATACCGCCCATGAAGGTGCCGCAGATACCGAGAATATGGATATGTTTAGGTTGGGTCATGGTCATGTTCGAAAGATGAAATACACCGCGCCCATCAGACACAGTCCCGCATAAAGAAAATCCAGCTTCAACGGCTGGTTCATGTATAGCACCGCAAACGGCACGAATACCGTCAGCGTGATGACTTCCTGCAATATCTTCAACTGTCCAAGACTAAGCTGGGTGTAACCGATACGATTCGCCGGGACTTGGACCAGGTACTCAAACAGAGCAATGCCCCAGCTAACCAGCGCAGCCACATACCAGGGCGACGATGAAAAATTCTTAAGATGCCCATACCATGCAAACGTCATGAACAGGTTGGACACAGCCAGCATCAATGCCGTGATCAGCAGGGGGTTGGTGATTGGATTCATGGGTCAATTAGTTGCGAAGTTTTTCCTGCAGATTATTGCGATGCCCTAAAATTCCACCGACTCTTCTTCTCACCGACATGTCCACAACACTCGCTGCATACTCAACCCCATGCAATGATACGGTCCCTTCTCCGATCAGCAGGCAATCCTGCTGGTGATAATCGGGTGGATTGTGGGGTTCAAGATAGTACATCACGGCATGTTGCGTAGTTACTCTTAGTTGACTCCAAGTAACTCAACATCAAACACCAGCGCCGCATTTGGCGGAATTACCCCACCGGCACCCTGTGCACCGTAGCCCAGACTGGCAGGAATCACCAGCGTGCGCTGCCCGCCAACTTTCATGCCGACCACGCCCTGATCCCAGCCCATGATGACCTGTCCTGCGCCGAGCGGAAAAGCGAAAGGCTCGTTGCGATCGCGAGAACTGTCGAATTTCGTGCCCTTATGGTCAGCAGACGCATCGTCGTAAAGCCAGCCGGTGTAGTGGACACGCACGCCGCGACCCGCAGCGGCTTCCGCTCCTGTGCCGAGTACGACATCGGTTTTGACGAGCTCTGCCACTTTGGCACTTGCCTTCTGAGCCGAATTCTGCTTCGCGCAACCACCGAACGAAACAATGCCGCTTGCAAACAAGAGGGCCAATGACAAAAAAGTGATGCGCTTCATTTATATCTCCGTGGTTGTTGGCACGGGCAAATTTGCCCGCGATATTTCCATAATGCGGGCAGATTGCGCGCACTGTACTCAGCTAGTTCACGCCCAATAGTTCCACCTCGAACAGTAGCGTCGCATTTGGCGGAATAACGCCGCCCGCACCGCGTTTGCCGTAGCCCATCTCCGGCGGGATTACCAGTGTGCGCTGGCCGCCGACTTTCATGCCGAGCACGCCCGCGTCCCAACCCTGTATCACCTGACCATGACCCAGTGGAAAATCAAACGGCTCGTCGCGGTCGCGCGAGCTGTCGAATTTCGTGCCCTTGTTTCCGTCTGCATTCCTGTCGAACAGCCAGCCGGTGTAATGGACCGTCACATGCTTTCCTTGTTGCGCTTCTACGCCGTCGCCGACCTTTGTATCGACCTTATCAGTCTTGATCACCTTGAGCAGCTTCACGTCGAATATCAACGTCGCGTTCGGCGGGATCAGCCCGCCCGCACCGCGTGTGCCGTAACCCATTTCCGGTGGAATCACCAGCGTGCGCTGTCCACCCTCTTGCATTCCCGCCACGCCCTCATCCCAGCCCTTGATGACGCGTCCGCCGCCTAGCGGAAAGTCGAACGGCTCGTTGCGGTCCAGCGAACTGTCGAATTTCGTGCCTTTGTTATCTGCAGCGCTTTCGTCGTACAGCCAGCCGGTGTAATGCACGATGACAGTCTGCCCCGCCTGTGCTTGGGCGCCTTCGCCCAGTTTGGTATCGGTCTTGATAAGGTCGGTCATGTTTCTCTTTCTGGGTGGTTAATTAAGTATGTCAGAGCATAACAAATGGGTCTGGATTATTCCGTACATCGTGGCCATCTAAATGTGCAAGGAATTTCAAAACCAAAGTATGGGGCCGAAATTACAATAGTCCCGCCTATAACTGCAAATGCCGCCGCGATTCCCATTAAAAAAACTACCGTTACCGGGATCACTCGGACAGATACTTTTATCGCCCGGTCGTTCTCTTTACGACGCCATAGCCGTATTGAGGAAACGAAACTGAGAATAAGCCAGCCGCATCCGATCGCGAAAAACGGATACAAATCGTCCAATGGTTCGTCTGCATTTCGCCATATGCCCTTTGCGCCGAGTTCAAGGATGGCAAACATGACCAATCCATTCAGTATAGTGAGCACAACGATCTTTGCTGGCGTCGCGAGCCGAGAAAAAAATTCATCAGGCTTTGGGGAAGTGCCATGAGATTTCTTCAAAAACACAGGATTCCAGTCAGCAGAATATGAATCAGAAACTCAACACCGGCGCCAGCCAGCGCTCAGCCTCTTCAACCGTCCATCCCTTGCGTCTCGCGTAGTCCGCCACCTGGTCCTTGTCCACCTTGCCAGTCGCGAAGTATTTCGCTTCGGGGTGCGAGAAGTAGAACCCGCTTACCGCTGCAGTGGGCAGCATCGCGAAGCTTTCCGTGAGGGCGATTCCCGCGTTCTTTGGTGCCTGCAGCAAATCGAACAGCGGTCCTTTCTCGCTATGCTCGGGGCAAGCCGGATAGCCTGGCGCGGGGCGTATGCCGCGATAGCTTTCGGCGATGATGTCTTCAGTGCTCAAACTTTCATCCGCGGCATAAGCCCAGAACTCGCGCCGCACGCGCAAGTGCAAATGCTCGGCAAACGCTTCGGCTAACCTGTCGGCCAGAGCCTTGAGCATGATCGCGCTGTAGTCATCGTTCCGTTTTTCGAATTCCGCCACGCGCGCGTCGATGCCGATGCCGGTGGTGACGGCGAAGCCGCCGATGTAGTCCTTGACCTTGCTGTCCTTGGGCGCGATGTAGTCGGCCAGACAGTAGTTGGGGATCGCGGCGGGTTTCTTGGTCTGCTGGCGCAGGTTGTGCCAGGTCATAGCTACGTTGTTGCGTGATTCATCGGTATATATCTCGATGTCGTCGCTGCTCACCGTGTTCGCGGGGAACAAGCCGAAAACGGCATTCGCAGTGAGCCATTTCTCTTTGACGATCTTCTTCAGCATCGCCTGCGCATCGGCGAACAGTTTGCTCGCTTCTACGCCGACCTTTTCGTCCTGAAGTATCTTTGGATAACGTCCCGCCATTTCCCATGCCTGGAAGAACGGCGACCAGTCGATGAAATCCACCAGGATGTCGAGCGGGTAACTTTCCAGCTTGTGCACGCCGAGCAGCTTGGGCTTGGTCGGTACATATTTGCTCCAGTCGGTCATCAAGCCATGCGCGCGTGCTTCTGCCAATGAGATGTAGCTTGCCTTGCCCTTCTGGCCTTCGTGTTGGTCACGCGCGGCCTGGTAGTCGGACTTGATGCCTGCAACATATTCTTTGCTCAAGGTGTCGCTCAACAGGTTGCTGCATACGCCTACGGCGCGCGAAGCATCCAGCACGTACACGGTAGCTCCGCTTGGATAGTTGGGCTCGATCTTCACGGCGGTATGCACGCGCGAAGTCGTCGCGCCGCCAATCAGCAGCGGGATCTTGAAGCCCTGGCGTTCCATCTCTTTCGCCACGTGCGCCATTTCTTCCAGCGACGGCGTGATCAGACCGGACAGGCCGATCACGTCGGCCTTGTGTTCGCGCGCGGTGTCGAGGATCTGCTGGCACGGCACCATCACGCCCATGTTCACCACTTCGAAGTTGTTGCACTGCAGCACCACGGTGACGATGTTCTTGCCGATGTCGTGCACGTCGCCCTTCACCGTGGCCATGACGATCTTGCCCTTGGTGCTGGTGTCGCCGGAACGCAGTTTTTCGGCTTCGATGTAGGGAATGAGGTGCGCCACAGCCTGCTTCATCACACGTGCCGACTTCACCACTTGCGGCAGGAACATCTTGCCCGCGCCGAACAGGTCGCCGACCACATTCATGCCGGTCATCAGCGGGCCTTCGATCACTTCGACCGGAAACTTGGCCTGCAGACGCGCTTCTTCGGTATCTTCCACTATATATGTGGTGATGCCGCGCACTAGCGCATGGGTCAGGCGTTCCTGCACCGTGCCTTTGCGCCATTCCAGGTCTTCGACTTGTTCCTTGCCGCCGCCTTTGACGTTCTCCGCCAGCTTCACCAGCTTCTCGCCCGCGTCGGGATGACGGTTGAGCACCACGTCTTCCACCGCATCGCGCAGGTTTTTCGGGATTTCTTCGTACACACCGAGCTGCCCGGCGTTGACGATGCCCATGTTCATGCCGGCCTTGATGGCGTGATACAGGAACACAGTATGAATGGCCTCGCGCACCGGCTCGTTGCCACGGAAAGAGAAGGAGACATTGGACACGCCGCCGGAAATTTTGGCGTAGGGCAGGTGCTTGCGAATCCAGGCGCAGGCATTGATGAAATCCACCGCGAAGTTGTTGTGCTCCTCGATGCCGGTGGCAATCGCAAAGATGTTCGGATCGAAGATGATGTCCTCGGGAGGGAAGCCGACCTTGTGCACCAGAATGTCGTAGCTGCGTTGGCAGATGTTGATCTTGCGTTGAAAGGTGTCGGCCTGGCCGTCTTCATCAAACGCCATCACCACGGCGGCGGCGCCGTATTGGCGCACAAGCTTGGCGTACTTGATGAAGTTCGCCTCGCCTTCCTTGAGCGAGATGGAGTTGACGATGGACTTGCCCTGCACGCACTTCAGGCCAGCCTCGATGATGCTCCACTTGGACGAGTCGATCATCAGCGGCACTTTGGAGATGTCCGGCTCGGACGCGATCAGATGCAGGAACTTCACCATGGCCGCTTCGCCGTCGAGCATGGCTTCGTCCATATTGATGTCGATCACTTGTGCGCCGTTTTCAACCTGTTGTTTGGCGACATCCAGCGCTTCGTCGTATTGCGCTTCGAGGACCAAGCGTTTGAACTTGGCCGAGCCGGTGACGTTGCAACGCTCACCGACATTGACGAACAGCGACTGGTTGCCGATGTTGAACGGCTCCAGTCCGGACAGGCGGCACTCGACCGGATTCCGCGGCACCTTGCGCGGTGCGATGTCCTTCACCGTCTCGGCGATGGCCTTGATGAAGTCGGGCGAAGTGCCGCAGCAACCACCGATGATGTTGAGAAAACCGCTGCTCGCCCATTCCTCGATGTGGCCCGCCATGTTCTCCGGCGTGTCGTCGTAGCCGCTTGGCGCGAGCGGATTGGGCAGACCTGCGTTCGGATGTGCGCTCACATAACAATTGGCGACGCGGGACATCTCTTCCACATACTGGCGCAGCTCTTCCGCGCCTAGTGCACAATTAAGTCCGATGGAGAGCGGCTTGGCGTGTCCCAAGGAGTTATAGAAGGCCTCGGTCACCTGGCCGGTCAATGTGCGGCCGGAAGCGTCCGTGATGGTGCCAGATATCATGATCGGCAATGTGGTACCGCGCTCGGAGAATACCGATTGCACAGCGAAGATGGCAGCCTTGGCGTTCAGCGTGTCAAAGATGGTCTCGATCAGAATCAGGTCTGCGCCGCCGTCCATCAGGCCGCGCGTCGCGTCGGCATAGTCCGCCACCAGTTGGTCAAAGCTGATGTTGCGTGCCGCCGGGTCGTTCACGTCCGGTGAGATGGTGGCGGTTTTGTCGGTCGGTCCGAGCACGCCCGCGACGAAGCGCGGCTTGTCCGCCGTCGCATATTCATCGCAGGCCTCGCGCGCCAGCTTGGCACCCGCAACGTTCAACTCGTAATTCAGCGACTCCATGCCGTAGGCTTTCAGCGTGGTCGCGTTCGCGCCGAAGGTATCGGTCTCGATAATGTCCGCGCCGGCGGCCAGGTATTCGCAATGGATGCCCTTGATGATCTCCGGCTTGGTGATGACCAGCAGATCATTGTTGCCCTTGAGGTCACGCGGCCAGTCCTTGAAACGCTCGCCGCGATAATCAGCCTCGGACAGTTTGTGGCGCTGCACCATGGTACCCATGGCGCCGTCGAGGATCAGAATACGCTGCTGCAGCAACTGCTCAATGTTATGCGTTACGGGGTTCATTCGGCTCAGGCGGGAAAATGAGCGCGGATTTTACCATGTGACGCCGGCAATGCACTTGGTCGGACTTGATAGTTTGCGGCAGAAGCTTAAGATGTGCCGTGTCATTTATGCGTCACTAGCGGTGACGATTGCAGAATTTTTTCTGTTCAACACCAAGGAGAACGCGATGCAAAAATTTCCAAAATTGGTAGCCATTTTTTCCATTGTACTGACGCACTTGGCGATCGCCGCCGAACCTGCGGTCGAAATCAGTGCGCCCGCTGACGGTGCAAAATTAAGCGCCATGAGGCAGCACATCGTGGAATATAACGTCACCAAGGGAAATGGCGGCGACCACATCCACCTCTATGTCGATGGCGATGAGGCGGCGCTGTTGCGCCAGACGAAGGGAAGTTACGCGATCGAGTACCTTGCTCCCGGCAACCACGAAATCTGCATCAAGCTGGTCAACAAGAATCACACGCCGATAGGTGTGCAACGCTGCATCAAAGTGGCCGTCGAGAAGTAGTGGACTTTCAGAATTCTGCTTACGCAGTCGCACAGCTTTTTCACAACTTTGGCGCGGTTGCTGTAGTCGGTGGTTCCGCAGCGGGACTGGCTCTGCAGGACGCTAAGGCGCAACGCAGAATCGCCCGGATCGTCGTGGTTGGCTGGCTGATACAAATAATCAGTGGCGCCTCATTTGGTGCAATCAGCTATTACTACTACTCAGCATTTCCCGAGTTATCTTTCATTGCAGAAATCGCACTGGTCGTGAAAGTATGCTGCGCAACGACGGGGTTGTTACTGGGCGCATGGCTGTTCGACGCATCCAGAATCGAACGATTTCGACCCTACAACTGGATCATATCCTGCGGGCTGGGGACCGTAGCATTGAGTAGTGCCGCCGTATTGCGCTGGTTTTCCTAGAGATTCAGCCGGCGATACTGGATCGCTTCGGCGATATGCTGGGTCGCAATGGCGTTCGACCCACTCAAGTCGGCGATGGTGCGTGCGACCTTGAGGATGCGGTGATAGGCTCGTGCGGAAAGGTCGAGCTGACTGATCGCCTGTTGCAGCAGCGCAATGCTTTGCGCATTTGGCGCACATCGTTCTTCAATTTCAGCCACTGTAAGCAGTGCGTTGGCTTTTTCCTGACGGTTCACCTGTATTTGTCGCGCTGTTTCGACGCGTTCCTGAATGGCCAAGCTGGATTCACCCGTGCCTTTGCCTAGCAGTTCCTCCTGAGGAACTGCCGGGACCTCAATCTGGATGTCGACTCTATCCAGTAGCGGTCCGGAAATCTTGCTGCGATAGCGGGATATCTGGTCCGGCGTACAACGGCACTTGCCGTTGAAGTGGCCGAAATATCCGCAAGGGCAGGGGTTCATGGCCGCTATCAACTGGAAGCGGGCGGGAAAATTGGCGCGGCGCGCGGCGCGCGAGATGGTGATTTGTCCCGACTCCAGTGGCTCGCGCAGTACTTCAAGTACGCTGCGTTCAAACTCGGGTAATTCGTCCAGAAACAGCACCCCGTGAAGCGCCATGGATATTTCACCGGGACGGGGGTTGCTGCCGCCACCCACCAATGCAACGCCGGAGGCAGTGTGATGCGGGGCACGATACGGGCGAGTTTTCCACTTGGCTATGTCGAAGCTTCCGTCCAGTGATTGCACGGCGGCACTCTGCAGTGCCTCTGTCTCGGTCATTTGCGGCAGGATGCCGGGAAAGCGCGCGGCCAGCATGGACTTGCCGCTGCCCGGAGGCCCCATCATCAACACGCTGTGGCCTCCGGCTGCGGCTATTTCCAACGCCCGCTTTACCTGAGCCTGTCCCTTCACTTCGTTAAAATCGGAGTAGTGCGGCTCGCCAGCTCGCGGTTGTCCAACGTAAGCCTGCAACAATTCCCGCCCCGTCAAATGTGCGGCAACTTGCAATAGCGTCTGCGCCGGATACACCGTCGCGTTTTCAACCAGCGCGGCTTCTGCAGCATTGGCACTTGGCAAGATAAAGGCGCGACCGCTGTCGACGGCACGGTAGGTCATCGCCAGTGCGCCGCGTATCGGCCGCAGTTCGCCGGTCAATGCCAGTTCGCCGGCATATTCGTAATCGGCGAGCTTGTCCGACGGAATTTGCCCGGTCGCGGCGAGGATGCCGAGCGCAATTGGCAGGTCAAATCGCCCGCTTTCCTTGGGCAGATCGGCGGGCGCGAGATTGACGGTTATTCGCCTTGCAGGGAAACCGAACTGGCAGTTTTGCAGTGCCGCGCGAACGCGATCCTTGCTTTCCTTCACCTCGGTTTCCGGGAGGCCGACGATGGTGAAGTTGGGCAAGCCGTTTGCCAGATGGACTTCTACGGTTACCAGGGTGGCTTCCATACCCGATAACGCGCGGCTGTATAGAACAGCCAGACTCATATCATTTTTTGGTTGCGGCGATCTGCGCTTCCAATTCCGCCACTTTGGCTTCAAGGGCGGTCAGCAATTCCCGGGGACGCGAAAGCACCTGCACCTGAATATCGAATTCTTCTCGGGTGACCAGATCCAGCTTGGTAAAGCCCTGCGCCAGCAAGGCGCGGAAATTCTTCTCAATATCCTTGGCAGGGCTGCTGTTGGCTGCTGCTGTCAATTTGGCGGTCAGGTCTTCAAAGAAATTGGCGTTCAACATGATGCACCCTCGTATGGTTGTTGACGGTCAGTGTAACAAAATTCGATCGAAATGATCTGACGCACAAAATTGGTGCGTAGGACTTTCCGCGCGTTACTAATTGGTGCGCGGAAATTCAGATGTCACCTGACATCAATAATATCATTATGAATTTATTATTAAATAATCTTTGGCACGGATGCTGCTGAAGTGATCGTGCGGATTCATTCATCCCGCTTTATAACTTAACCATAAAGGAACGAAATCATGAAGAAAAGCAACTTGTTGAACTCCTTGATCCTGGCAGCCCTGGTAGTGCCTGGCGTGGCGATGGCAGAGGACGCTTCGCCTCATACGTTCACCGGGAACGTTGGCTTTACTACGGATTACACCTTCCGTGGCATTTCACAAAACTACCGCAGCCCGGCCGTACAAGGCGGTTTTGATTACGCGCATTCGAGCGGTTTTTACGCAGGAACTTGGGCATCCAACGTGAGCGGCAATCAATACACCAATACCAGCATGGAATGGGACTGGTACGCCGGCTATAACGGCAAAGTTAACGATGACCTGGCTTACAACGTAGGTTTGGTTTCCGTTGTTT
>JBARHR010000094.1:0-2571 GCA_049799335.1 Gallionella sp.
CCTCCGCCAGGAAATGTTCCGTAAGCTGCTGGCGCTTCCTACCCGGTTCTATGACGATCACGCTACCGGCAATTTGATTTCAAAACTGACCTTCGACGTCACTCAGGTGACCAATGCAGCCACGAACGTGGTTACCGTATCGCTTCGTGATTCCATCGTAATTGTCGGTTTGCTGGGCTGGCTGTTTTACCTGAATTGGAAACTGACGCTACTCAGCCTGGTAATGGTGCCAATAATCGCAGTCCTTATAAAATACATTAACGCTCGTTTACGCGATGCCAGCCGTGATTCCCAGCGAGCAATGGGGGACATTACGCAGGTCATCGAGGAAAGCGTTTCTGCGCACAAAGTTGTCAAATTGTTCGGTGGGCAGGAATATGAAGGCAATCGATTTACCGATCAAGCGAACTGGGTGCGCCGATACACTATGAAGCAGGCAATGGCTGCCGCAATTAATGTACCCGCTGTGCAAATGATCGCCGCAATCGCACTATCGATTATTGTCTACATAGCGACGATGCAGTCTCGAAGTGATGAGACTACGGTCGGAGGATTCCTTTCCTTTATTGCCGCAATGCTGATGCTTACCGCACCGATTAAACGATTAACGGGCGTAAGCGAATTCTTGCAGCGTGGTCTGGCAGCATCGGAAAGTGTTTTTGAATTAATTGATACACCAGGAGAGCCGGATACCGGCAAGGTAGATATCGGACGCGCGCACGGGCAAATCGGTTTTGAGAACGTAAGTCTGTCATACGAGCAGGACGAGCGATTGGCGCTGCGAGACATCTGCCTGACTATTCCGGCCGGACAGGCACTTGCACTTGTAGGAGCGTCTGGTAGCGGCAAGAGTACCCTTGCTAATCTTGTTCCGAGGTTCTATTTACCCAACCGTGGCCGCATAACGCTGGACGGTCATGATCTCACCGAGCTGACGCTTGCCAGCTTGCGCGCGAACATTGCTCTGGTAAGCCAGGAAGTCGTATTGTTTAACGACACAATATCGGCGAATATCGCGTACGGCCAAATGCGCGAAGTTCCCGAGGAAGAAGTCGTTGCAGCGGCTAATGCTGCCCACGCAATGGAATTTATCCGCGAGATGCCCCAGGGACTTCAGACTCTGGTCGGCGAACGAGGAGTTAAGCTTTCAGGCGGCCAAAGACAACGCATCGCAATCGCTAGAGCAATTTTGAAGAACGCCCCAATTCTCATTCTTGACGAAGCCACATCCGCACTTGACAGCGAATCAGAACGTCATGTTCAGGCAGCCCTGGAAACACTTATGAAAGGTCGTACGTCACTTGTTATCGCGCACAGGTTATCGACAATTGAAAAAGCGGACCGTATTGTCGTCCTGCAAAGGGGCGAAATAATCGAGTCCGGTACTCATCATGAGTTAATAGACAAGAACGGAGCTTACGCCCAGCTTCACCGTATACAGTTTTCAAGTCAGGATGTTGCTCAACATGAATACGAGACAAAGTGACTGGAAGAAGTGTTCTTCGCGACCTCGAGCGTGATTGTGGAACCAACATAGCTTTGAGCAATTAGCGAGTCCTCTTGATGGCATAAACTGTACAAGAGTTGAATTTGTAAGAACTGGGATTGTGATGGACAAAATGGACGTCTTGAAAAGCGCCGTTTTAGGCAGGCGTCACATTGGGATAGATTGAATGAGCTCCGGGACGAGATCGTTTGTTTGTGCCCTTTTCGCGTTTCCGACACCTCATTGTCGGATCGGCAACAGAATGATTGCTTCATCGGGAAGCGACACTAAGGTAATGCCATAAGTGAACGACAAGTATCAGGGAAAAGAACGCGTATGGTTGGTGCTGTCGCACGGGTTCAACATGGACGGACGTGCGGCGAGTCAGACCATAACTGACAAGATACCGCATCTGATCAAACTGGGCATTACGCCTGTTGTAGTTAGCGCAATAACCGGACGTAAGGACAAGGTTATCGAACATCATCAGGTTTTGCCTGCCCTGCCGGTTGCACTTCGTTTCGACCTGCGCCATTACTTAAAGCAGAGAATAAATTCACCTTTTCTGAGACAGGTAGTAATGACGGCAATATTCATAGTATTGCTACCTTTCTTTTTGGTTGAAAAACTCTTTGTTCGTATCGAAACTCATTGGTCGTGGGCAATTACCGCATATTTCTCCGGCGCTCGCATTGTACGAAAGCGTAAGCCGGAGCTGATCTATTCGACCGGCGGCGCGTATTCTGCACATCTTGCGGGTTATTGGCTGAAACGGAGAACCGGCCTGCCGTGGGTTGCCGAGGTTCACGACCCGATGATTTTTTCTGGCCTGACTAAAAGTAGAATGCGGATGCGCTTCTCCGCTTGGCTGGAAGGGAAAATCTGCAAGCATGCAGATGTCGCTTTCTGGTTCACCGAAGAAGCACTGGCACGGGCGCGAGCGCGGCATCCTGAGCTGGGTGAACGCGGGCACTGCATCATCCCCGGCGCCAATGCACCGGAGTTTTCGCGTGCGCCCTATCAGCACGGCGAACATCTGGTAATCGGGCACTTCGGTTCATTGTCCGAAACGCGCAATCTGGAAG
>JBARHR010000095.1:0-3780 GCA_049799335.1 Gallionella sp.
CCGAACACTTTAACGACGGTCAACTCGACTACCGATAGTAGTGGTGTCTATATTCAGGATCAGATCAAGTTGCCCGGCAACGTTCAGGTGTTGGGCGGGCTACGCTACCAGAAGGTCAGCAATACAAGCTCAAATAGTGACGCGACGGGACTCACCACGCCTAGTGCACCGCAGTCAGACTCTGCAACGACGCCGCGAGTGGGCATCTTGTGGCAAGCGCGTGATTGGCTCAGCGTTTATGGAAATTACGCGGAGAACTTTGGGGCGAATACCGGAAGGGATTGGCAGGGGAACACCATGAAACCCGAGAGTGCTCAACAAAAGGAAGTCGGGGTTAAATCCGAGTTCTTGGGCGGCAAGTTGAGAACGGGGCTCGCCTATTTCGACCTGACCAAACAAAACGTTCTGACTGCCGACAAGATTAACGATCCAACAGGTGCATTGGGTTACCAGGTAGCCATCGGTGAAGTCCGGAGCAAAGGCACGGAACTGGATATTCAAGGAGAAATCCAGCCCGGCTGGAACATCATTGCGATCTACGCTCACACCGAAATCCGCATCACCAAGAGCAACAACGGGGATGTGGGGCTGCGCAAGGATAATGTGCCGAAAGACATGGCCAGCCTGTGGACGACCTACGAGTTCAAGCAGGAATCTCTGCGCGGCTGGAAGATCGGTGGCGGACCAACCTGGCGTAGTTCATCGACCGACTCAACCAATACAATAGATACGCCGGGCTTTACGCTGGTGGATGCGATGGCGGCGTATGAATTCAAAGCGGGGAAGAAAAAGGTCACCGCGCAATTGAATATCAACAACCTGTTCAACAAGTCCTATTACACGGATGCATGGGTAGCCGGGAATGTAGTCGTACTTTACTTCGGTACACCGCGTTCCGCCACGGCCTCGGTGAAGGTTGAGTTTTGATTCTTCGCAGCATTAAACTTGATGATGGCGAGGATTGAATGACTCGCCACTTCTGGGTGCTGTTCCATCGCTATGCCGGTTTGTTCATGGCTTTCTTCCTGATCGTCATCGGGCTGACCGGCAGCATCATCGTGTTCAATCCAGAACTGAATAGGTGGTTCGATCCACCGCCGAAGGTGATGCCGCAAGATACCCTCATGCTGGATGCCTACACCCTGCGTGAACGTGCGCAGGCGCTGGTGCCTCACGGGGTGTTCAACAACCTGACTTTTCACGTCAAACCCGATGAGCCTTACTCCGCCTGGGTCGAGCCGCGCATCGATCTTGCAACTGACAAACCTTACGAACTCGGCGTGACGATGCTTATGCTCGACCCGTTTACGGGTGCCGAACTGAAGCGGGAAAATTACACGGGCGACATCTGGCCGATCACGCAGAAAAACATCATGACCCTGATCAACCGGCTGCATTACCAGATGGCTTTGCCCGGTTCAGTAGGCTCATATCTCTTCGGCATCGTGGCGCTGGTGTGGACGCTGGATTGTTTTGTGAGCGGGTACCTGACGTTTCCGGTATCCATACGCCGTCGTAAAAGTGCTCCCTCACCCTCAATCCCTCTCCCGGCGGGAGAGGGAAGCGTACTCCCGTCCCCCGCCGGGGGACGCGCTGGGGATGAGGGAAGGTCTTTCTTGTCCCGCTGGTGGAACCCGGCCTGGCTGGTGAAATGGAACGGCTCGGCCCACCGCATCAACTTCGACCTGCACCGTGCAGGGGGGCTGTGGGTGTGGATCATGCTGCTGGCATTAGCCTGGTCTAGTGTCGGATTCAACCTTGCAGAGGAGGTCTACAACCCGGTGATGAAGGCGGTATTCAATATGCCTGATCCGTATGGCGCTGACCTGCCTAAGCTTGAAAAACCGCAACCCGAACCTGCCTTGAGCTGGATGGAAGCGCACTCCATTGCGCAACGCTTGATGGCAGAACAGGCAAGGAAAAATAGATTCACTGTGCAGTATGAAGATTCATTAGTCTATCAGGCCGACAAGGGCTCGTTCATTTACTCGGTGCGCAGTGACCGCGATTTGATGGATGAGGGCGCCTCAACGACGATGGTATTCGATGGCAGCGGCAAGTTTGCCAGTCTGTCGGTCCCGACCGGACAGAATGCCGGGAGCACGATCAACAGTTGGATATTTGCGCTGCACATGGCGCAGATATGGGGCTTGCCGTTCAGGATATTCGTGACCTGCGTGGGCATCCTGATCGCGATGCTGTCGGTCACTGGTGTGTACATCTGGCTGAAGAAACGCAACGCCAGACATGCCTCAAGGGAAAAACATGCGCGGCTGCTTGAGGAAGAAACCTCTATTTGAACAATATGGCTACGCAGCATGACGAATTAAGGATATCGCGCGCCTGAACCGGGATTGCATGATGGTTGAACTACCAAGGTGGATCGAATAGCTGCGTTAAACATGGATACGTTTGGAGAATTATATTTGCGTCACATCGGCGAACTGTGTTCGTTCTTGATGTTGCGCCTGCGTTGCCGTGAGACCGCGTTGGATTTGGCACACGAATCCTTCATCCGTTACATGGGGCAGCGCGGCGACGCGGTCATCGGCAACCCGCGCGCGCTGCTGTACCGTATTGCGGGCAACCTGGCGATAGACCATTACCGCGCTGCCAACGCGCGCGCCGGTTTCCACGTTGATTTCGACGACTGCGCAGAATTGCCGTGCGGCAAACCGGGGCCGGAACAGATCATCGCGGCGCGGCAGATGATGGAACGGTTACGCTGCGCCATCGAAGCGCTGCCGCCACAATGCCGCCGCATTTTCATCCGCCACAAGTTCGATGGCATTCCCCACGCAGAGATCGCGGTTGAATACGGCATCACCCGCAATGCAGTGGAAAAGCACCTGGTACGTGCGCTCGTCATTTTGCGCTGTGCGATGGACGGCCTGCCATGAGTCACGCACTTGCACAGCCTGCTTCACGACTTACCGAAGAGGCGGCGAGTTGGTTTCTCAAACTCAACGACCCCTCATGCACCGAGACGGATCGCCGCGCTTTCGATGTATGGCTGGCGGCAGACGAAGCCAACCGAGCGGAATATGGTCAGTTCGAACGTCTGTGGCAGACACTCGACAGACTTCCGCCGAAGCGCAAGAATCATCTGCGTAAGGCGACGTTGACGATACTGCTGACAGCGGGGGCACTGGCTATTTTATCCACACGCATGCCGCCGACCGAACAACAACTCATTGCCACCTCCATCGGTGAACGCCGCCACCTGGTGCTGGTTGATGGCAGTGAGCTGGACATCAATGCGGACAGTCGCATACGCACCGACTATTCCTGGTTCTCGCGCCGCATCGAAGTTGAGTCCGGTGAAGCCGTATTCAAGGTCGCGCCGGACAAACTGCGCCCGTTCGAGGTGCGCGCCGCCACTGGAACGATGCGCGACATCGGCACCACCTTCGACGTGGCGAACGGCAACGGCAGCGTCACCGTCGGCGTGATCGAAGGCAAGGTGGAAGTGAGTCTGGATGGACATGCCCAAGGGATATTACTGAAAGGCGGAGAACAGCTTGCCTATGCTGCAACCGGCGAGACGTTGGCACGCCAGCTTGATGCCGATGCCACCGCATGGCGCGATGGGCGCTGGCTATTCAAAGACACACCGCTGGATGAAGTTGTCGCCGATATGAACCGCCAGCACCTCAGGCAAACGATACTGAATGAACCAGCACTCTCACGCCTGCACGTCAGCGGAGCGTTCAACATCAATGATCGCGCAGGGCTGCTCAAGGCGCTGGAGACTTTATATCCGCTACGCGCGATGGAAGA
>JBARHR010000096.1:0-2787 GCA_049799335.1 Gallionella sp.
AATCAGGTTGAACCAGATTTCCGTCTCCATCAAAATCCCCAAACGCGGCCTAAAGAATCCAATAAATTTCTTTACTGCGAATGGATAATCATAGGGCAGATATACCCTTATCACCCGATCACCAAACAGTTGCGCTCCAATAGCGCGACCGGTAGGTGTCGTGTGTGTGAAAAGCAATTGATGCCCGGGAAAGTGGCGTTCCAATTCCGCAACCAGACTGACAGTGGCCCTGGTTTCTCCAACCGACACAGCATGAATCCAGATAATAGGAAGGTTAAACTTACAACCATAGAATCCAAAACGCTCTCCGATGTGATGCAAATACTCTGGCTGTTTTCGCGCGCGCCAGAAAAGCCGGAATAAGACATACGGCAGGAGCAACCATAACATCAAGCTGTATATCGCTCTCATGCGCCAAATCCAGTAATCCGTTGAAGTGTACTCACCACTGCGGCAACATCAGGAGGCTGACCTATCCCACCCAGATTGCACGTAGAGTTGCTCGCATATAAGCCGGTAAGTGCTGGATCAGTCGCGGTATAAACTCCAATGGTCGGTACGTTCAGTGCGGCGGCCAAATGTGCCAAGCCGGTGTCTACGCCGATAACGGCACATGCCCCGCTTAGCAATGAGGCCGCGTCAGTGAGCGACACTTTCGGTGGGACAATTGAACGAGGAATCTGCGCGCTCAATCGAACACTCCGTGCGCGCTCTGGCTCGCTTCCCCATGGCAAAACGCAATGTATGCCGAGGCCATCAAGATAGCCACCAAGTTCTACCCAATTCCTTTCGACCCAACATTTGTCCGCGCGGCTGGTTGCATGTAGTAATACGGCAAATAATCCGGCCGGCAGCCACTCGAACTTGCCGACGCTCGTCGTCTGAATCCCAAAATTTGCAACACCCCCCAATTCAAAACTGAGGGCCTTCGCGACCAGCTGACGGTTCCGCTCAACTGCGTGTTGTGCTTTGATAACTTCAAATTTTCTCTGATAAAAAAAAGAAGCAACTGGCTCACGCGCGCAGTCCCAGTTAAAACCGCATCTCTTGCCGCCAAAATCGCGCATCAACAAGGCACTCTTCAACAAACCCTGCGTGTCAATCGATACGTCGTAGTGCTCGCCGGAAAAGGTGCGATGAAAATTCCCAATCTCGCGCCAAGTAGCCAAACTGCCCAAATTCTTCCGCCAACGACGCAAAGCAACCGGAATAACGGTTCGTACCGCAGGATGTAAGCGTGGCAACGCCGCAAACTGCGTGTCGACCAGCCAATCAATTCGCGTGTCTGGACGGTGAGCAATAATATCCGAGACGACCGGAAGATTATGCAGCACATCACCCAGAGAAGACGTCTTGACCAACAAAACACGCAACTTTTTCGGCTCGTTAGATAGATTCACCATATCGAATTGCAGGGAGTGTCAATTAGAGTTCAGCATCATATAGGATATGGCAAGACGCTTGAAAGAACACATCCAACTCACCGAAACACAGGCAACCACAGCATTGCGAAAAAACGTTCCCCCTTGAACCAGAGAACTTAATGTAGGTAATTGATGCATTGTATAATCTCGCCCAGAACCTTCTTACCCTACACTCCGAAGAGAGAATATGACAAATTTACCTAAAGTCGCCCTCATCACCGGCATCACCGGTCAGGATGGCGCCTATCTGGCGGAATTCCTGCTCAAGAAGGGCTACGTTGTGCATGGCATCAAACGCCGCGCATCGCTGTTCAACACCGACCGCATCGATCACTTATATCAGGACCCGCACGTAGCCAACAAGAACTTCATCTTGCACTACGGCGACCTGACAGACTCTACCAACCTGATCCGCATCATCCAGCAAGTCCAACCCGACGAAATCTATAATCTCGCCGCGATGAGCCATGTCGCTGTTTCATTCGAAACACCTGAATATACTGCCAACGCAGACGGTATTGGCACTTTGCGTATCCTCGAGGCGATCCGCATCCTCGCGTTGGAAAAGAAAACGCGCTTCTATCAGGCGTCGACTTCAGAGCTATATGGGTTGGTACAGGAAACACCGCAAAAGGAAACCACACCGTTCTATCCGCGTAGCCCCTATGCCGTTGCCAAGCTCTACGGCTACTGGATAACGGTGAATTACCGTGAGGCATACGGCATCTACGCCTGTAACGGCATCCTGTTCAACCACGAAAGTCCGGTAAGAGGAGAAACCTTCGTCACCCGCAAGATCACCCGCGCCTTGGCACGTATCAAGCTCAACCTGCAGGAATGTCTGTATCTGGGCAACATGGACGCACTGCGTGACTGGGGCCATGCCAAAGACTACGTCGAAATGCAGTGGCTGATGCTGCAGCAGAACGAGCCAGAAGACTTCGTCATCGCTACCGGTGTGCAATACAGCGTACGCGACTTCGTCAACGCCGCCGCCAAGGAACTGGGCATGAGCATCACCTGGAAAGGACTAGGCATAGATGAAAAAGGCTATGACACGTCAGGCAAATGCATTGTGCAGGTGGACAAGCGCTACTTCAGGCCTACAGAAGTCGAGACTTTACTTGGGGATCCGACCAAGGCAAAAACAAAATTGGGCTGGACACCGAAGATTACCTTCGATGAATTGGTCAGCGAGATGGTACGTGAAGACTTGAAGAGTGCCGAGCGCGACGAACTGGTAAAAAAACACGGATTCGCTGCCTATGATTATCATGAGTAAATGATCCAAGATGAACAAAAAAGCGAAAATCTATGTGGCCGGTCATCGTGGATTGGCAGGTAGTGCAATAGTTAGAGAGTT
>JBARHR010000097.1:0-4903 GCA_049799335.1 Gallionella sp.
ACGCAGAATGGCTTATTTCAACCAAGCTTGAACTTACGCTCAAAGCAAATTCTGCTAGGGGATTTGATGCCACAGATTCGCAGGGACTGCGTTACCAAATTAAGGGACGCCGAGTAACCCCTGAAAACAATTCCACTCAATTAGGCGTAATCAGAAATCTCGATGGCAACGATTTTGATTTTCTTATGGCTGTCATTTTCGATGCGGATTGGCAAGTCAAATATGCCGCAAAAATCCCTCATCAAACTGTTCATTCGTTCGCCATCTTTCGACCGCACGTAAATGGCCACATAATGCATCTTCGCCCTACTGTTTTTGAAAACCAGAATGTTGAAGATATTTCTACGCAGCTCGCGTAGCGTGCAATATTAAGTAGTGCATTACACCAAATGTTTCTCAAACCAACCCCATGAACCCCGTCAAACGCCGCGAAATCTTTCTGCGCCTGCAAGCAGCCAACTCGCACCCGACCACCGAGCTGGAATATGCAACGCCGTTCGAGTTGCTGGTCGCGGTGATGCTCTCGGCGCATGCACGATACTGCAAATTTTCTGTATGATTGCACGCAGGCAAACCAGAACCTCAACGATGAAACCTTCAAAATTGCTTGCTTCCCACCGCAGCGAAATTTGCCGCATGGTTGAACAAAACCATGCGCGCAATCCGCGCGTGTTCGGCTCTGTGTTGCGCGGCGGCGATACGGACAAAAGCGATCTCGATCTGCTGGTTGATCCCTTGCCGGACACCACTTTGCTAAATCTGGGCGCGCTTCAAGTTGATCTTGAGCAGTTGCTGGGCATACCGGTAGACATTATCACACCGGGCGACCTGCCGGAAAAATTCCGCAACGTTGTTCTCAAGGAAGCCGTTCCGGTATGAGCCAGCGCGAGTTGCGCCAAGCCGACTATCTCTCTCACATGCTGGAGGCAATTGGGCTGGCGAGGAGCTATGTAGAGAGCATCAGTAAAACTGACTTTATCCACGACAAAAAAACGCAGCAAGCAGTCATTCTGAATATTATGGTGATCGGCGAGGCCGCCACCAAATTGGCTGACGAATATCCGGAATTTGTTTCAAATTTTCCACAAGTGCAATGGAAAAGCATGCGCGGTATGCGCAACCGCCTGGCTCACGGTTACTTTGACATCAACCTTGATGTCGTCTGGGAGACAGTCCGGCAAGCGCTACCTGAACTCGAAGGCCAACTCCGTCAAATCCAACAGGCATTGTGAACCCCGCTAAACGTCGCGAAATATTTTTGCGCCTGCAAGCCGCCAACCCGCATCCCACCACCGAGCTGGAATATGCCACGCCGTTCGAGCTGCTGGTCGCGGTGATGCTCTCGGCGCAGGCCACCGATGTCAGCGTGAATGCCGCGACGCGGCATCTGTACCCGGTCGCCAACACCCCGCAATCGATACTCGCGCTCGGCGAGGAAAAACTGCGCGAGTATATCCAGCGCATCGGCCTGTACAAGACCAAGGCCAGGCACATGATGCAGACTTGCCGTTTGCTGGTGGAACAGCACGGCGGCGCGGTGCCGAAAACCCGCGAAGCGCTGGAAGCGCTGCCCGGCGTGGGTCGCAAGACCGCCAACGTAATCCTCAACACCGCGTTCGGCCAGCCCACCATCGCGGTCGACACGCACATCTTCCGCGTATCGAATCGTATCGGAATCGCACCCGGCAAGGACGTGCTGGAAGTGGAAAAAAAATTACTCAAGTTTGTTCCGGATGAATTCAAGCACGACGCACATCATTGGCTGATCCTGCATGGCCGTTATGTGTGCCAGGCGCGCAAGCCGAGATGCGGCACGTGTATCATTCATGATCTGTGTGAATATCAAGCGAAGCTATACTGATGCTATTCAACCCGTCCCGCGACGAAGCGCGTCTGTTCCTGTTCGAGTCCTGGCGCAAACACCGTGCCGGAGAGTTGCTGACTCCATTGGAAGACCTGACAGTCCAACTGATCGGCAAGCACCCCGAATATCATTCCGTGCTGGAAAGTCCCGAGCGCCATCAGCAACAGGACTATCTGCCGGAGCAGGGTACCACCAATCCTTTCCTGCACCTGATGATGCACCTCACTATCGAAGAGCAGATTTCCATCGACCAACCGCCGGGCATACGCGCCCAGTTTGTCCGATTGACGCACAAATTTGAACTAGAGCACGACGCGCAACATCGGATGATGGAATGCCTCGGCGAAATGATCTGGCAGGCGCAGCGCAACGGTGCCACACCGGATGCGGCAATCTATTTTGCATGTCTTGAAAAGCAATGAAATATCCTCGGCCATTCCATACAGCAAACATTTGCGAGAGAACATGAGATGCGTTTAAGCAAGATCACCACTCGTACCGGAGACACCGGAACTACCGGCCTTGCCGACGGCACCCGACTCGGCAAGGAGCATGCGCGCATCGCCGCGCTGGGCAGCGTGGACGAACTGAACAGCCAGCTCGGCGTGCTGCTGGCCGAACCACTGCCTTCCGATATTCACGGGGTACTGTTACAAATACAGAACGACCTGTTTGATCTCGGTGGCGCCATTGCGTTGCCGACACAGGATACATTCAATGAGAATAAATTGATCCGGCTTGACCAATATATCGCGCACTACAATGCCGCTCTGCCACCGTTGCGGGAGTTCATATTGCCGGGCGGTTCGCGCGCCGGCGCACTGAGTCATGTTGCACGCACCGTGGCGCGCCGCGCCGAGCGTGATCTGGCATTGTTGTCGCAGGAAAGTGCGACGCCGCAGCACGCGCTCCCATTCCTGAACCGCCTATCCGATTTACTGTTCGTGTTGGGCCGCTGCATCAACCTTGAGCACGCCGCAAGTGAAACCCTTTGGCACCGGGAACCCTAGCGGAAAATTGCCATAGCTTCCTGCCGGTATATTTGCTGCGCGGCACTTTTCGCGAGAACGTGATTGATTCCGTTACAGCCAGCTGCCCTTTATTACAATGCCTGGTGAACGGCAAGATTTTCTCCTTGCTGCTCCTCAAGAACTACCATATTGCACCATCATTTTTCGTAATGGCATGCTGTCGGTGTTGCGCTTGAAGTTAGTGCGGCTATAAAGTTTTTGGCCTACAATACCTTCCGGGTGCCCTGTAATTGCAAGAATCACAACTCACTATTCGGGACCATCGCATGATAGACGCCAGCAAGTTCTTTCTCGGCAGACAGCCGATCCTGGATCGCACACAGAATCTTTCCGGATACGAATTGCAGTTTCGCTGTAACCAGAATTATGCCGCGCAATTCCAGGATGATGACACACTCTCCAGTCTGGTCATCAACCACTCATACAACGAGCTCGGTTTGCAGGCCGTGCTCGGCAAATACCGCGGCTATATCAAGGTAAGCAAAAACATCCTGATGAGTGACATGATCGAGCTGTTACCCAAGGAACAAATGGTGTTTGAACTGCTCGGGAACATCGCCATCGGCGACGACGTCGTGGAGCGTTGCAAACATCTTAAGTCGCTTGGCTACATGCTCGCACTGGATGATTTCAGCCACCGCGACGACACCATCGAACCGTTACGCGGCGTAATCGATATCATCAAGGTCGACATAGAAAAATCCGACCCGGCATGGATAGGGGCGGTCGTATCGCGTTTGAAAAAATGGCCGGTCAAACTGCTGGCCAAAAAGGTAAACAGCCGCGAAACCGCGAAGATGTGCTTTGAGCAGGGCTTCAATCTGTTTCAAGGCTATTATTTTTCCAAGCCGGTCATCATATCCGGCAAACGCCTTTCGCATTCCGAACTGGAACTGATACGGCTAATCGGTTTGGTGATGAGTGAGGCGGATACCGGAAAGATTGAACAGGTGTTCAAGGAAAATCCCGGTCTCAGCTTCAGTCTGCTGCGGTTGACCAATTCCGCCGCCTTTGCCCACTTTCGCAAAATTACGTCGATAAGTCATGCAATCATGGAACTCGGTCGCCGCCAGTTGCTGCAGTGGCTGCAGATGTTGCTGTTCGCGATCGACAAAAACGCCGTGTTTCCCAACCCGCTGTTGCAGTTGGCGGCGACACGCGGAAAGTTCATGGAGTTGATGGCGCGCCAACTCGACCCTAACAACAAGGATCTCGAAGACCAGGCCTACATGGTCGGCATCATGTCGCTGATGGATGCGCTGTTAGGCATGCCGCTGGCTGAAGTACTGTCACCGCTGAACGCGCCGTACAACGTTTCGGACGCGCTGCTGTTTCGCTCCGGTCAACTCGGCACGATGCTGCAACTGATAGAACAACTGGAGTCGAACGTCATCGAATCCGCCAGCCTGTCACTCGAACAACTGGCACCGCTGGATATCTCCCAAGTCAACGCTGCACAAGTAGAGGCATTGACCTGGGCTAACCGTATCGGTCACGAGGCGTAAGAGTGGCCCGAATACATCCGGTTGATGTATTCAGTCTATTTGTCCAGTATCGCCGCAATTTCCCTCTCGGCCTCTGCCCAGTGTTCGTCCAGGCGCCCGAGAAATCCATGGCGTTCCGCGATGTAGTAAGCAGCGGTTTGCACCATGCGGTAACGTTCCTCCGGATTGATGTTGCGGGCTGGTTTAGTCCGCCTGGCCGCTGCAGTCGCGGCATCGTTGTTGGTTTCCGGCGCCGGTGACTTCCTTACGGAGGAAGACTTCGTGACTTTGGTAACGTTTGATTCGGCAGTGCTCTGTTTCGCGGTAGTCTTTTTTTCGGCAGCAACTTTGCTTTTTGTTGCGCCGCCTTGTTTATCCGCAGCAACGGAAGCTGCTTTGGCTTTCTTCGGCTTGATTGCATCGTCACTGACACTCTTCTTCGATTTTGCAACTTTAGTTGCGGCGGATTTCGTTTTCGCTTCGGTCACGATAATTACCTCTCTGTACTGTTAGTCGATATGCAC
>JBARHR010000098.1:0-2419 GCA_049799335.1 Gallionella sp.
CACGGCGATCGCGCGCGCGCCGAAGCTCATCGCCAGCGACTCGAACAGCACGTCGATCGAGGGCCGCGCGTAGTACACCGGCCCTTCCACGGAGAGGCGCAGCTGCTCGCGCTCGATGATCAGGTGATAGTTGCTGGGCGCCACGTACAGCCGGCCAGCCAGGAGCGGCGCACGATCGTCGGGCTCGATCACCAGCAGGCTGGTGTGCGCCTGCAGCAGTCCCGGCAACAGGCTCTCCACGTCCACGCGGCGGTGCTGCACCAGACACACGGGCACACTCAGCTGGCCTCGCAGCGCAGCCAACAGCAGCGAGACCGCCCGCAGCCCGCCGAGCGAGGTGCCGATGGCGATGCAGCGATACCCGCTCATTCCCGCCTCCTATACAGCCGCGAGCCGGGCACGATCTCGGTGTAGCTCGACTCGAACGCCGAGCAGATCAGGTTCTCCTTCTCGCCCAGGCCCAGCACGCCGAAGGGACACAGACTGTCGTGGAACAGCCGGTGCACGCGGTCTTGCAGCTGCTGATCGAAGTAGATCATGACGTTGCGGCACAGGATCACGTTGAACTCGTTGAATGAGGCGTTGGTCGCCAGGTCGTGGCAGGCGAACACGACGTTGCGTCGCAGCGCGGCGTCGAACACCACGGAGTTCTCGTCCGAGCGGTAATAGCTGGAGAAATCCGACTTGCCGCCCGCGAGCTGATAGTTGATCGTGTACTCGCGCATCGACTCGAGCCGGAAGATGCCGCGCTTGGCCCGGCCGAGCGCCTCGTCGCTCAGGTCCGTCGCGTACAGCTTGCTGCGCTCGTACAGTCCCTCTTCGAGCAGCAGGATGGCCATGGAGTAGACCTCCTCGCCGGTCGAGCAGCCGGCGTGCCAGATGCGGATCACCGGGTAGGTCGCGAGCAGCGGCACCACGTGCTGCCTGAAGTGCGCGAAGAACGGCGGGTGCCGGTACATGGCCGTGACGTTGATGGAGATGGCCCGCAGCAGGCGGTTGAGCAGGTCGCTGTCGCGCAGCACGCGCCGCTGCAGGTCCGAGATCGTGTCCAGGCCCTCGTCGCACAGCGTCTTGTCGACCCGACGCCGCAGCGAGACCCTGGAGTAGTTGCGAAAGTCGAACCCGTAGCGCCGGAACAGCCCCTCGAGCAACAGATCGAGCTCGAGGTCTTCCACGTCGGTGCTGAGCGCCGGTTCGGTCATGGCAGGCTCACTGGTACAACCACACGCGCATCAGCGAGACGAGCTGCTCCGGGTCCACGGGTTTGGCGATGTAGTCCGATGCGCCTGCATCCAGACAGCGCTTGCGATCTCCGGTCATGGCCTTGGCCGTGAGCGCGATGATGGGCAACTTCTGCAAGGACGCACGCTCGCGGATGTGGCGCATCGCCTCGTAGCCGTCCATCTCGGGCATCATGATGTCCATCAAGACGATGTCAAAGGGCGCGGCGGTATCCAGCCGTGCCAGCGCCTCGACGCCGTTGTCCGCGTACTCCACCGTCATGCCCTGCTCCTCGAGCAGCACGGTCAGCGCGAACACGTTGCGCACGTCATCGTCGACGATCAGCACGCGCTTGCCGGCGAGCGTGCGCCCGCTCTCGCGCAGGTTGCGCAGCACGGCGCGGCGCGACTCGGGCAGCTTCGACTCCACACGATGCAGAAACAGCGTGGTCTCGTCCAGCAGGCGCTCGGCCGACGCGGCGTCTTTCAAGATGATGCTGCTCGCGAGCTGGCGCAGCTCGAACTCCTCGTGTGGCCCGAGCACCGCGGCGGTGTACACGATGCTCGGAATGCGCTCGGTCGGGGAGCGCGTGCGCAGCTCGCGCAGCAGCTCGAGGCCGCTCATGTCGGGCAGCAGCATGTCGAGCACGATGCAGTCCACGCGCGCCACGGCGAGCGCGCCCAGGGCCTGTGCACCCGTCGCCACCGCGACCAGCTCGATGTCGGGCTGCGCGAGCAGCTCCTGGATCGCAGCCTGTTGCACGGGATCGTCGCTCACCACGAGCAGACGCCGCACCGGCTTGTCCACGAACTCGCGCACGTGCTTGAACGCTTCCTCGAGCTCGTGCAGCTGCACCGGCTTGGCCAGGACCGCGAACGCTCCGCGCCGCATGCGAGGCAAGGTTCGATCCGGCAGGGCGTCGGCGCTGATGATCTGCACCGGGATGTGCCGGGTCTCGGGATCGTTCTTGAGCCGCTCCAGCACCACGCTGCCGTCGAGATCCGGCAGGCGCAGGTCGAGCGTGATGGCGTCGGGGCGGTGCTCGTGCGCCAGCGCGAGCCCGCTCTTGCCGTCGCAGGCCACCAGCGCCTTGAAGCCGAAGCTGCGCGCGTGCTCGAGCAGGATCTTGGCGAAGACCTGGTCGTCCTCGATGATCAAGATGCTGCGATCCTCGGGCCCGAGCTGCGCGCGATCATCG
>JBARHR010000099.1:0-6940 GCA_049799335.1 Gallionella sp.
GTACCATACAATAAAGGTTGGCAAGCGTGCGCCGAGGCTGTGTGCTTGGTAGTTATACAGCATCAAATCCTTTCAAGTTCTGGTTGTTGCTGGCGTCAACAGCTATTCATGTCGTCAACCCGATACGAGATCGCGCTTTGTTCAAGGACAATTGAACAATGAACCTGATCTTTGTGTCATTGTCTGAAAGTCGTGATTGAGCTTGGCGAAGCGATTGTTTTGGACGCGTAACGTGAAATGTTTCGTAAGCTTGACCTGCATGCGTGTTTGCGATGTGCTGGTAGACACGGTCATATGAAATGTCAGCGAATTGCTAATCGTGGCGACGCCGGTGGCCCAACTGATTGGACGCGGAGTTGCGAAGTAGTTTCCAACCTTGAGGAGTCAAATCATGATCCGTTTCCTGCGTAGTACGTTCATCTTATTGTTTGGTTTGGTAGTGTTGACTGGCTGCGCGACAACGCAGTTGACGTCGGTATGGAAGGATCCCGCGTTCCAAGCACGGCCCAATAAAATCATGGTCATTGGAATGGCAAAGAATCCGCTTAACAGGCGACTGTTTGAAGATGAATTCGTCCAGCAGCTGAAAGTACACGGAACCGATGCCATCGCCAGCTACACGGTACTGCCCGACAAACAGCAGGAAGATCAGGACGTAATCGCGGCAAAACTGAAGGAACTCAGTGCCGACTCGCTGTTGATCACCCGGTTGATAAGCAAGAAAACCGTCCGAGTATTCATGCCCGGAACGGCTTACTATCCTCCGCCGTATTATGGTACTTGGCCTGACTATTACGGATATGGCTACCGGTACTTGTACTCGCCGAGCTATATTGCCGAAGATGAATATGCGGTGATCGAAACCAATTTGTATCAAACCGGAAACGACAAATTGATCTGGGCCGCTTCTTCGGAAACGCTAATGACCGACACCAATCAGAATATGATCAAGTCCTATATCGATATCATGGTAAATTCCATGGCAGGTAACGGGCTGTTGGTGAAGTAATTTCCCAGGGCGCGACTTGAAAGAAATGCCAGTCGGGTTGAGCGCGCCAAAATGACAAGAAGCGGGTATGGCAAAAACAAAAACGATTTATTCGTGCAGTGAATGCGGTGGACAGTCTCCAAAGTGGCAGGGACAGTGTCCGCAATGCATGGAATGGAACACGCTGATTGAATCTGTGGCTGATCCGGTCGCCAAAGGCGTCAACCGCTTCAGCGCGCTGGCCGCAGGCGGCAAGGTACAGTTACTGTCGGATGTGGAAGCCGCCGAAGTGCCGCGCACGCCCACCGGAATCGCGGAGTTTGACCGCGTGTTGGGCGGCGGACTGGTGCAGGGTGCGGTGGTGTTGATCGGTGGTGATCCTGGGATCGGCAAATCAACGCTACTGCTTCAGGTGCTCGCACATCTTTCCAATTCTCAACGTACACTGTATGTCAGCGGCGAAGAATCCGCGCAGCAAATTGCGCTGCGCGCCAAACGGCTGGCGCTGGATGCGCGTAGCTTGCGGCTATTGCCGGAGATTCAGTTGGAGAAGATTCAGGCGGCAATTGCGCAGGACAAACCGGAAATTGTGGTTATCGACTCAATTCAGACGGTATATTCCGAGCAGCTCACTTCTGCACCCGGTTCGGTTGCACAGGTACGCGAGTGCGCGGCACAACTGACACGTATCGCGAAGTGTCAGAACATCACCATCATACTTGTCGGTCACGTAACCAAAGAAGGTGCGCTGGCCGGTCCGCGCGTTCTCGAGCACATCGTGGATACGGTACTGTATTTCGAAGGCGACACCCATTCCAGTTTTAGGTTGATACGCGCATTCAAGAATCGCTTCGGTGCGGTCAACGAATTGGGCGTTTTTGCGATGACCGAGAAAGGGCTGCGTGAGGTGAGCAATCCATCCGCATTGTTTCTGTCGCAACACGGCGAACAGGTAGCGGGTTCATGCGTCATGGTTACGCAAGAAGGTACGCGGCCATTGCTGGTTGAAATCCAGGCATTGCTTGACGAGGCGCATTCGCCAAATGTTCGACGATTGTCGCTGGGGCTCGAACAGAATCGTTTGGCGATGTTGCTTGCGGTACTCCATCGTCATGCGGGCATCGCCTGCTTTGATCAGGATGTTTTCATCAATGCGGTGGGCGGTGTGAAAATAACAGAACCGGGCGCGGATCTTGCCGTGATTCTTGCGATGGTGTCGAGTTTGCGCAACAAGCCATTGCCCGAGAAATTGGTGGTCTTTGGCGAAGTTGGGCTGGCGGGAGAAGTGAGGCCGGTGCAACGCGGACAGGAACGTCTGAAAGAAGCTGCGAAATTGGGCTTTACGCTGGCGATCATACCCAAGGCCAATGCACCCAAGCAGAAAATACCAGGTATGGAAATAATTTCTGTTGAACGCGTGGAGCAGGCTGTTGAGCGGATGCGATAGGGGAATAAAGGTCGGGTGCCGGTATATGGGAAAGTCACGTTTGGAAGCATTCAGCGATGGTGTCATCGCAATCATCATCACTATCATGGTGCTGGAACTGAAAGTGCCCCATGGTTCTGATTGGCATGCACTCCAACCCCTGCTGCCGGCATTTCTGAGTTATGTACTCAGCTTCATTTATCTCGGCATTTATTGGAGCAATCATCATCACATGTTACATACCGTGCTGCGTGTCGACGGGAAAGTGTTATGGGCTAATCTGCATTTACTGTTCTGGTTGTCGCTGGTTCCATTCGTGACCGGGTGGATGGGCGAGAATCACTTTGCGGCGATGCCCACCGCGCTGTACGGGGTGGTGCTGCTGATGGCGGCGATTTCCTATTGGATATTGCAGGTATGCATTATTAGAACTGGCGGTGGACAGGAAGCGTTGCTGGCCAAAGCGGTCGGCCATGACCGCAAGGGCAAGGCTTCACAATTGATGTATGCTGTTGCCATTCCGTTGGCATTCTGGAATCAATGGTTGGCGGGCGCGCTCTACGTCGCAGTAGCTGTGATGTGGTTGGTTCCCGACCGTCGCATTGAACGCATTGTCACGCGCTGATTCCGGCCACGTCTGGCGAATCGGGCCACAGATATTGAATTTCTGACTGTGCAATATTGTGTTGAAAGTGACCACAATCGTTGCGTGCCGCATCATTTTGCCGAACCGAAAATCGGCAATCTCACCCGGCGAATAACTCACAGGCAACCAATACAGCAGGCGCAAAATTTGTTTGTGGCAACCATTGTCATCAGGTGCGGCAAGGTTTAAAGTGAGTTCATCCACTTAAAACAATAAATAGAGGCGAAGATGGCGACAATGATACTTCTGGTAGTGTTCGTGGTGGCGCTGGTGCTGGCGTTTTTCCGTTCCTCGATCTGGGGTTGGCTGGTCGCAATTTCGGTGATTGTTCCGGTTGTGGCCGTGCAAAGTCGAATTTCTGGCGATGTGCTGACATTCATTTTGGTTGCCTTGGGTGTATTCGTATCAGTCTTCGGTATACCGCCGCTGCGCCGTTCGCTGATCAGCAGTTTCATTCTAAACGTCTTCCGAAAAGTACTGCCGCAAATTTCCGCTACTGAACAGGAGGCGATAGACGCCGGGACGGTTTGGTGGGACGGCGAGCTATTCAGCGGCAATCCCAACTGGAACAAATTGCGGGAATTTCCCAAGCCGACGCTTAGCGTAGCTGAGCAGTCTTTTGTCGATAATGAAGTCGAGCAATTGTGCACAATGATAGACGATTGGGATGTCACCCATCGCCGCGCTGATTTGTCACCCGAAACCTGGCGGTTCATCAAGGACAAGGGATTCTTCGGCATGATCATTCCCAAGCGCTACGGGGGTATGGAATTTTCCGCGCAGGCGCATTCGGCAGTGGTCAGCAAGGTGGCTTCGCGCAGCGGTACCGCTGCGGTTACGGTGATGGTACCCAATTCACTCGGACCTGCCGAGTTGCTTTTGCATTACGGAACAGAAGAGCAGAAGGATAGATACCTGCAACGACTGGCCAAGGGATTGGAAGTGCCATGCTTTGCGTTGACCGGCCCGCTTGCCGGGTCTGATGCCGGAGCGATTCCGGATGTGGGCGTGGTCTGCCACGGCGAGTTTAACGGACAGCAGGATGTGCTGGGCATACGCCTTACCTGGGAGAAGCGTTATATCACTCTGGCGCCGCTGGCAACGTTGCTGGGTCTGGCATTCAAGTTGTACGATCCTGAACATTTGTTGGGCGGCGAACCGGACCGCGGTATCACTTTGGCCTTGATACCCACCGATACGCCGGGGGTGAAAATCGGACGTCGCCATTTTCCGCTCAATTCCGCATTTCTAAACGGACCTACCCAGGGTAATGATGTATTCATACCGATGAACTACATCATCGGCGGAACCTCTCGAGTCGGGCAGGGGTGGCGCATGCTGATGGAATGTCTGGCAGCGGGACGCTCGATTTCGTTGCCAGCCAGCAGTATCGGCGCGATGAAACTGTCAGCCCGAACCACCGGCGCATACAGCAGGGTGCGCAAACAATTCAAGGTGCCCATCGGCAAATTCGAAGGTGTCGAAGAGCCTCTGGCACGTATCGGCGCCCATACCTATATGGTGGATGCAGCGCGCAAATTTACCGCGCTGGCGGTGGATCTCGGCGAGAAACCGTCGGTGGTGTCAGCGATCATCAAATATCACGCGACGGAGCGCGGGCGCGTGGTGATCAATGATGCGATGGACGTGCACGGCGGTAAGGGGATATGCCTTGGGCCCGACAACTATCTGGGCAGGTTCTATCAACAGGCGCCAATAGGCATTACCGTCGAAGGTGCAAATATACTTACGCGTACCTTGATGATCTTCGGGCAGGGGGCGATTCGGTCACATCCTTATGTGCTGAAGGAAATTGCCGCGACGCATGACCACGATAGTAGTCGCGGATTGCGCCAGTTCGACGAGGCGCTCTTCGCGCATATCAGCTTTGCGTTAAGCAATGCGGCGCGCAGTTTCGTTCTGGGGTTGACTGGAGGACGCGGCATTCCCGCACCGGAGGGCGCCGCGACGCATCGCTATTATCAGCAACTTTCCCGCTATTCCGCCGCTTTTGCGCTGAGCGCCGATATCGCAATGGCGGTCTTGGGCGGCACCCTGAAGCGGCGCGAAAAAATATCGGCGCGACTCGGCGATGTGCTCAGCCAGATGTATCTGTGTTCGGCGACACTAAAACGATTTGAAGATGACGGCCGCCCCGAAGAGGATTTGCCATTGCTGCATTGGTCCATGCAGGACGCGTTGTACAACATCCAGCAGGCGTTTGACGGCGTCATCAGGAATTTTCCCAATGTCGCGATGCGGGCACTTTTGCGCGTGCTGATCTTCCCGGCAGGAAGGTGTTCATCTCCGCCTTCGGATCATCTCGGTCATGAAATTGCCAAGATGTTGATGCATCCCGGCAAGGCGCGGGATCGATTGACGTCAGGAATGTTTATACCGTCGGATGAGCAGGATGCAGTTGGTGCGCTGGAAGCGGCGCTTGCCAGCACGATATTGTGCGAACCACTGCAGGACAAGATTAAAGAGGCACACAAGGCCGGCAAGCTGAAGGGGCGGGACGAATTGGCGCTCATTTCCGAAGCCCGCAACACCGGCATCATCAACGCCGATCAGGCGTTGCAACTGGAACGCGACTACGCGCTGCGCCGCAAGGTCATCATGGTAGACGACTTTACAGCGGAACAATTGCAATCCAGTCGCTCATGATGGCGTTGCGCAATAAGGTCATCTTCATTAGCGGCTCAAGCCGTGGCATTGGACGCGAGATCGCGCTGCGTTGCGCCCGCGATGGCGCGAAGCTGGTGATTACGGGGAAATCGGACACGCCCCATGCGCGACTGCCGGGAACGATACATACCGTTGCCGACGAGGTAATACAGGCTGGAGGGCAAGCACTGGCTGTTCAACTGGATGTGCGCGACGAACAAGCCATCGCCGCTGCGGTGGCGCAAGCGGTGGAGAGTTTTGGCGGGATCGACGTGCTGGTAAACAATGCCAGTGCAATCAGTCTGACAGGCACGCTGGATACTCCCGCCAGGAAACTTGATCTGATGTGGGACGTAAACATGCGGGCGACCTTCCTGGTATCGCAGGCGTGCATCCCCTACTTGAAGCGAGCAAGCAATCCGCACATTTTGACCATGTCGCCGCCGCTCAGCCTGGAGGCGAAATGGTTTGCGCCCCATTTGGCCTACACCATGTCGAAATTCGGCATGAGTTTGTGCACGCTGGGTATGGCGCGCGAATTCGCGGATGATGGCAATGGCAGTGCCGCAATTGCGGTGAATTGCCTGTGGCCGCGCACCACCATCGCCACTGCGGCCATCGAACACAATTTCCCCAAGGCGATCCTGCAGGCATCGCGCAAACCGGCCATCGTTGCCGATGCGGCGTATGAAATTCTGACGCGTGACAGTCGCACTTGCAGCGGCAATTTCTTTATCGATGAAGCGGTGTTGCGCGAGGCGGGCGTGACAGATTTTGAGCGCTATGCGGTATCGCTGGGAACGCCATTGTTTAACGATTTGTTTGTCTGATAATTAAAAAGGGGAGAGGTGCAGATGCAATACGAAGATGTGATTTCACCCGAACAGGCGGTCACTTTGCACGGTTTGTTTGTCGAACGTATGCGCCGTTCACCGGACAAGACAGCGTATCGCCACTTTCAGCAAAATGCCTGGTGCGATCTTACCTGGCGGCAAGTAGCCGGAGAAGTGGCGCGCTGGCAATCTGCGCTGGCAGGGCTGAAGTTGCAACAAGGCGATCGTGTCGCGATCATGATGCGCAATTGTCCGCACTGGATCATATTTGACCAGGCGGCGCTGTCGCTGGGGCTGGTGGTGGTGCCGATGTATACCGTTGACCGGCCAGATAACATCGCCTACATCGTTAACGATGCCGATGTGAAGGTGTTGTTGTT
>JBARHR010000100.1:0-9968 GCA_049799335.1 Gallionella sp.
CTGCGAATTCATTATTTCCGGAAATCACTTGAAAGCGACGCAGGCCGTTATCCGCGGGGAAGCGGATATAGGAATGGTCTTCAATGAAACCTGGTACGGCATGAACCCGGTGACTCGGGAGTCACTGGAGGTTATCGGAGAAACGAATTCAGGCCATGCCTTTCATTGTTTTTGTGTCAGTCCTGAATGGGCCGACAAGAAGACCCTTGTGGAGGAAATTCTTGTCGGTATGAAGCAAGATCATCCAAAAGGCGCCCGAATACTGGAGGATCTGAAATTTAAGGGATTTGAACCGGTACCCGACAACACCATAGAACGCTTGCGCGATATTGTCGCAAGGGCGCAACTGTGTGAATAATCGGAAGTCACCGGAACGCTTTGGACCAAAATAGGCCTGGCAATCAAGCTGGGATGAAATTTCAAGGGCTGATCGCATCTTCAAAGAAAATATTCGCAGAAATATAGGGCTGCCCGATCGGTAGGGTTTTATGCTAGAGGCAATGCCGCAATCCGCTTTGAGCGGTTTGAATTCAGCTCGAGCTGCACTTCAGGCTGCTACCACTATTCCCGCTCATCGCCGGCTGACTACGTTGGCCGCGTATCGCGTCTGCGCACTCGATGTCGCCAGGGCATATCGCGATCGCCGCGTGGGTGCTCAGCTGCCTGATCAGCTTACGCTGTTCGCGGAAAACAGCAGGTCGCGCCTCTCGTCAATAACCTAGATTAAGAAATCTGTTTAGTCTACCCCGATACCGAGCGCGCTGCGGTCGATGTAGCGGCATTGCTTGGTGCAGCGCCGCGTCCGCCGAGCCGCCGGCCATGCAGTCAGGCGGCTTAGTTTAACCAAGGCAATGACATGCTCGCTATGACAGTCGAAGATTTTGCAACCCAACAGGTGTAAATCATATCCTCACCCATCACGATGCAACCTCTCGCAGAGTGCTGGTCATCGATGAAGTGGTACCGTTTCCAGACGGGAAACTGATAGTTTAAAGTACTGACCCGCGGGGAAATATCACCCCGCAAGCCAGACTTTCGTTGCAATATCCGGCACTAAAATCGGCGAACTTATCGGCGCCGCGCATAACATATTGAGGCATCCCGAAATGCCAGCCGTCGCATTTTCGGGACTATGGGCCGACATCGCGCAGGGTAAGAAATGGAGCAGCCGTGTCAAGAATCTCAGAAAAGACGGTCACTACTAATGGGTGTATGCAATTGTAGTGAGCAATGTACGCAATGGCGTCTCCGTCGGTTATACCTCAGTGCGCCGCAAGCCATCACGAGCCAAAGCAAACGAGGCAATCGTGCTGTACAAGACATACAAGTAGCGAAATTGAAAGCGGCAGACATTAACTATGCAATGAAGATTAGCCCGAATTTTGATGCAAAGGATATTTCCTGACGGTTCGCATCCAACACGTGGATGCAGAGCCAACTTGGTAAAACATCCATTTGGAGTTGGCTGGCGCCGGGTTCTTTTTGGCGGAAACTTACGGCACGCTGCCGAGCATCATCAAGAAACAACCCCCGGATACTGGTGCGCAGTGAGATTCACATCATTAAGCACGGCTTTCTTGTAGATAATTCGCTCGCAGCCCGTAGCGAGGAAGTCACCGCGATCTTGACGGCCATGACAGAAACCGAAAAAGGCCGGAGAATAGTCCAGGAAACAGGCGTGAAGCGCTGGGAAGCGGTCGAAACCGAAGGAGTTGAATTGATGATATACCTCATGAGCGGTCTGGTTTCGTGAAGCCAATAACGACTACAGAGTTGGGCTGCGCGGTTTTACTTGCTGCATTTGTCTAGTTGCTTCAAAAAGGCATATTGCGGTTGCTGCCGCCACGTTGAGCGATTCGATGTTACCGTGCATCGGTATTTTGAGCTTCCGCGTAATCAGACTCTCCAGTGCGCTGGACAAACCAGCCCCTTCGTTGCCAACCAGAAAACCGATATGGCCGTCAAAATTGCAGTCGTAGAGATTCACCTCGGATTGCAAACTGGTCGCATACAAAACACCGGGAAATAGATCAATCACTTCCGATAGCAACTGTTTCTCAAATATGTGCAGCGCAAAGTGACCGCCCATCGCAGCGCGCAACACTTTGGGCGACCATGCATCCGCACAATTCTCCGAGAGGAACACCGCATCGCAACCGGCAGCGGCTGCGGAACGAAGTATCGAGCCCAGATTGCCCGGATCCTGTATATCTTCAAGCAACAACACGAACGTCGCGTCGCGAATTGTTATGGTCGGTCGCGGAAAGTCGATCAAAGCAAGAACACCCGTCGGCGTTCTTAGCTCGCTAAGTTCTGACATAAGCTTTTCGCCGAGTCGCGTTACTGGAACGTCGGGCACACGTGCAACAAGGGAGCTCACTTCCTCATTCAACGCCGCCGCAGCGTTCAATAGTATTTGCTGAGGTTGTTCGCCGCTATCAACATAGGCGGCTAGTAGATGGGCGCCGTCAAGCAGCGTACGGTTGGTTTTGGCACGATGTCTAGCGGAACTCGCAATCTTTGCAAGTTCCTTGAATTGCGGGTTATCGCGGGACTGTATCAGCTTCATGTCCGGTACTATTCAACTCCCCAGCACTTTCGGCGTGGAGCGCTACAACCTCTCTGTTATCCTGCTCCAACAACACGCCGATTTCGTCGAGCGACGGCAATTCCTGTAGCGCACGCAGATTGAGATCGTCCAGCAATTGCTTGGTCGTTGCGAACAGTTCTGGCTTACCCGGTGTATCACGAGTGCCCACTATTTCCACCCAACCTCGTGATTCCAGCGTCTTGAGTATCTGCGACGACACCACGACGCCGCGTATCTCTTCCATGTCGCCGCGTGTTACCGGTTGATGATAGGCAATGATGGCGAGCGTTTCCAATACCGCTCGGGAGTAGCGTGGCGGCTTTTGCGGGTTAAGCCTGTCGAGAAACGGTTGCATTTCAAGCTTGGTGCGGAACCGCCAGCCGCTCGCGACTCTAGTCAGTTCAATGCCTCTTTCCTGCCAGTCGTGTGCAAGCTCATCGAGCAGCGCTTCAAGTTGCTGATTGGAAGGCTGCACATCGCTTAGCTTCTTCAACTCCGCCAATGACAGCGGCTCGCCGCTGGTGAGCAGAGCCGTTTCGAGCACGCGTTTGAACCGCTCGGTGTCCAGTGTAACTACAGCACTTACAACGACGTAATCTTCCATCGACTGTACTTCGCTTGCGTCCTCAGCAGAATCTGCGTGTTCGGGATCCGGCAGTGCGCTAACTCCAAGCCCAATGCCTTCCTGGACAGCGTCATTTTCACCTGAGGTTTCACTCTGCGGTAAGGGCACGACTTGACCTGACATAAATGCTCCCCATTGCTTCATTTTGCTGGATTTCAACCAGAAATTCCTTTGCCAATTCGAGTATGGCAATAAACGTTACTACCAGCTTAGCCACACCGCCCTGTGCATCGAACAAATGGTCAAACTCGACAAATTCGCCGCTCTTCAAGCGACGCATCACGTGTGTCATCTGCTCGCGCACCGACAATTGTTCACGGCGTACTGTGTGGTGCCTGTTCAACTTGGCTCTGGCCAGCAAACCCAGCCATGCCTGCCGCAAATCATCCACGGTGACCTGAGGCAGACGCTCCTGCATGTTATTTTCGATCAGCACGTGAACCACTTCAAAATCACGTCCGGCACAGGGAATTTCATTGAGTTTGTTTGCAGCCAGCTTCATCTGCTCATACTCGAGCAACCGACGCATCAACTCGGCGCGGGGGTCTTCGCCGTCCTCCTCGCTCGCTTTGGCAGGACGCGGCAACAACATGCGCGACTTGATTTCTATTAGAACGGCTGCCATCAGCAGATATTCGGCCGCAAGCTCCAGCCGATGTTGCTGCATCATTTCGATATAGCCCATATATTGGCGCGTCAATTCCGCCATAGGTATATCGAGCACATCAAGATTGTGTTTGCGTATCAGGTATAACAGCAAATCCAGCGGGCCCTGAAACGATTCCAGCACCAATTCCAGCGCGTCCGGTGGAATATACAAATCGTGTGGCATTTGCAGCATCGGTTCTCCGTGAATCAGGACCACCGACTCGCTAGTCATTGCTGTGTCACTCATCCCAGATTAACCATAGTCCAGCCCCATCGCCTCGCGCACGTCGCGCATGGTTTCGGACGCCTGCTTGCGGGCCTTCTCACAACCGTCCGCGATAATGTTGCGCACCAGCGTGGGATCATCCAGATACAGTTGTGCGCGCTCGCGCATCGGGCGTTGAACTTCGAGCACCGCGTCTATCACCGGCTGCTTGCACTCGATACAGCCGATACCGGCGCTCTTGCATCCCTGCGCCACCCACGCCTGCATATCGTCACTGGAATAGATCCGATGCAGCGGCCATACCGGACACCTCTCGGGATCACCGGGGTCGGTGCGCCGTATGCGTGCCGGATCAGTGGGCATGGTGCGAATTTTTTTGGTGACACTTGCTTCGTCTTCGCGCAGTGTAATGGTGTTGTTGTAGGACTTTGACATCTTCTGACCATCCAGTCCGGGCATTCTGGAAGCGGCCGTTAACATCGCCTGAGGTTCTGACAAGATCATTTTGCCACCGCCTTCAAGATAGCCAAACAAGCGCTCGCGATCACCCAGACTCAGGCTTTGCTGTTCTTCCAGCAGTGATTTCGCGGATTCCAGCGCTTCTTCATCTCCCTGCTCCTGAAACCGCGTACGCAATTCCTTATACAGCTTGCCCTTCTTGCCTCCCAATTTCTTTACCGCTGCCTCCGCCTTTTCTTCAAAGCCGGGTTCCCGCCCATAAATGTGATTGAAGCGCCGCGCAATTTCACGGGTGAATTCGATATGCGGCACCTGATCTTCGCCGACCGGCACCTGGGTCGCACGATAAATCAGAATGTCGGCACTTTGCAGCAGCGGATATCCCAGAAAACCGTAGGTGCTCAGGTCTTTTTCGGAAAGCTTTTCCTGCTGATCCTTGTAGGTAGGTACGCGCTCAAGCCAACCGAGCGGCGTGATCATCGATAACAACAGATGCAACTCTGCATGTTCCGGCACCCTGGACTGAATAAACAGGGTAGCCCTCGCGGGATTCACACCGGCAGCAAGCCAGTCAACCACCATATCCCAAACGCTTTGTTCAATGACCTGTGGTGTATCGTAATGGGTGGTGAGCGCATGCCAATCCGCAACAAAGAACAGGCACTCGTATTCGTTCTGCATTTGCACCCAATTTTTCAAGACGCCGTGGTAGTGCCCCAGATGCAAATTCCCTGTGGGTCGCATGCCCGATAAAATTCGATCCGCAAACATAGTCAAATACCAAATAACATCGAAATCAGTCTAAACATCGCCTGTATTGGCGGAAGCATTATCCAGCCCAAAACCGGGGTGATGGCGAGAAATATCAAAATGAACATTCCATAGGGCTCTATCTTGGCCAATTGATAGGCATGCTTGTGCGGAAGCATGCTAACCGCTACGCGCCCGCCGTCCAAAGGCGGTAATGGAAGCAAGTTCAGCACCATCAGCACGACATTTATCTTGATGCCCCACTCTGCCATGCCCATCATCGGTTCGGCAAAATAATTTGCCGAATTTGACCAGGCGATCTTGTAGAACAAGCCCCAACCGAGGGCCATGACCAGATTCGAGGCTGGACCGGCAATCGCCACCCATAACATGTCCTGCTTGGGGCGGCGCAACGCCGCGAAATTGACCGGTACCGGCTTTGCCCAGCCGAAAAGGATGCCACCCAGCAACAGCGTCAGCAAGGGCAACAGTATTGTACCAACCGGGTCTATATGGCGCAGCGGATTGAGGCTGATACGTCCTTGCTGGTAGGCGGTCATATCGCCGAAATGTCGTGCAACATAACCATGTGCAGCCTCATGCAAGGTGATCGCGAACAATACCGGTATAGCCGCGAGAGAAACAGTCTGAATCAGTTGGTCAATTTGCATCCGCTTCCTATCATTCCTCAATTCCAAAAGGGGCTATATTCCCCTTGCCGCGGCGCAGCAAAACTGGTGTCTGGCCGCTCAAATCGATAACCGTGGTGAAATCCGCGCCCGCAGCACCGCCATCGATGACCAGATCAACCTGTTTCTCCAGCAATTCTCGAATATGTTCGGCATCATTCAACGGCCATGGCTCGTCTGGCAAAATCAGAGTGGAACTGGACATTGGCTCACCCAGTTCCTCCAGTAAGGCCAGCGCCACCGGATGATCAGGAATACGCATGCCTATGGTGCTGCGTTTTGGGTGCTGCAACCGCTTTGGCACTTCCTTGGTCGCATCCAGAATAAACGTGTAGCTGCCCGGTGTATTGGCCTTAAGCAGACGAAACTGCGCATTGTCTACACGCGCATAGCGCGATATTTCGGAGAGGTCACGACACATCAAGGTCAAGTGATGCTGCTCGTCCAGTTTGCGTATCTGCCGGATACGGGCAACCGCATCCTTGTCGCCGAGGTGGCAGCCCAGCGCATAACTGGAGTCGGTCGGATATACCACGATGCCTCCATCGCGCAATACCGATGCTGCTTGTCTGACCAGACGAGGGTTGGGATTGTCCGGGTGTATGGTAAAGAATTGGGACATCAGGCGACTTTCAGAGTCAGGTCGTGCTCCCAGCTTTCCCATATCGGGTGACACCCGAGGGGAAAATCAGGCAAGTGTCCCAAGTCGCGATAGCTTTCCCCCGGCCCGTGAAAATCGGAACCACAAGAACACATCAACTTGAATTCGTCGGCATAACGCGCGAATTCGGCATACTGTTCCGGCGTATGGCTACCTGTGACCACCTCTATCGCCTCGCCACCGCATTCGACGAACTCCGCAAGCAATTCATGCATAGTCTTTTTGCCCATGCCCACTCTTCCCGACATGTAGCGACCGGGGTGGGCAAGGACGGCAATGCCTCAGCTGCCACGTATCCAATTTATTGCCTCTGGCAAAGACGTCCATTGGTGCGGCACATAACCCGGTTTACCCTTGACCAGATAGCGATTGAACACGCTCTTCACATCTTTGCAATGGCCTGCGGCGACCAGATAGCGTGCAAAATGCGTACGCCCTATCATATTGGCGTTTCCCGCAAATTGGTACGCACCCTCGAGCACGCCGCCTATGCCTATTTTCGCCAGCGCGTCCGACATCTTTTTGGCTCGGTCTCCACGACCACTGCGCACCTTGCGCAACCCATCGGTCAGATCAGCAAAGCCCGGTGCGATGTGCAACCCTACGATGTGCAGTGTATGCACACGCCATGTTACCGAGATTTCTACACCGTTGACGAAGCCCATACCCAGGGCTGTTGCGACGGTACGCGCCTCATCCAGTCCGGCAACGTCGTCATGATCGGTCAAGGCCATCACCTTCACGCCGCGTCCTGCCGCACGATTGACCAGTTCCGCGGGTGTAAGTGTGCCGTCAGAAATATTGGAATGGCAGTGCAAGTCGTAGTCCAGCATCAGGCTTCGCCTCCGCCCTTCTTCATGACTTTGCCTTCTTCGGCACGCTTGCGGCGAACTTCCTTCGGATCGGCGATCAGTGGTCGATAAATTTCGATGCGATCCCGATCGCGAAGCGCGACATCCGCTTTGGTCAACTTGCCAAATATGCCTATCTTGTTTGCTTTGAGGTCGATATCCGGGTGCTTGTCGAGTATGCCACTGACGCTTATCGCTTCCGCAACAGATGTTCCATCCGGGACCGATCGCCTAATCAGCGTTTGCCTGTCCGCCAATGCATATACTACTTCTATGTTTATAGTGCCGCTCATGAACCCGAATAAACCTTATCTGCGCGCTGTATGAAAGCATCCACAAAACTGTTCGCAATGTAATGAAAAACCGGCCCAACCAGCTTCTCCAGCAACTTGTTGGAAAACTCATAGTGCAGCCGAAACGCTATTTTACAGGCAGTTGGGCTCAGGGGTATGAATTGCCAACACCCGTCGAGTTGCCGGAACGGGCCGTGCTTGAGCGTAATATCTATCTGATGCGGCGGATTGCGCACATTTTCAGTGGTGAAACTTTGCTTGAGGTGATGATAATCAATATGCACGGTTGCCTGTACGGTATTGTCCCCGCTTCTTTCCACGCTGGTGCCGCCACACCATGGCAGAAATTCCTGGTACGCCTCAACTCCGTCGACCAAATTGAACATCTGTTCCGCGCTGTGAGCAACCAATACCGTTTTCTCCACCAATGCCATTGCCAGCCCAAGATACGAATACAAAGGCTGGTAGAATAGCCGAACACACCGCAAAACTCACCTGATTATGAGCATCATCCAGAATAAAAAGGCATTCCACGAGTACTTCATCGAAGACAAATATGAAGCGGGCATCATGCTGGAAGGCTGGGAAGTGAAAGCGATACGCGCTGGGCGTGCACAGCTCAAAGAAGCCTATGTAACGGTGAAAGACGGCGAGCTATTCCTGTTTGGCTCGCATATCAGTCCGTTGCTCAACGCATCCACGCACATCCATCCGGACCCGGTGCGCACCCGCAAACTTCTGCTGCACAAGCTGGAAATCGACCGCATCATCGGCAAGGTTCAGCGCGCAGGCTATACGCTGATGCCCCTCGATATGCACTACAAGAGTGGCAGGGTCAAACTGGAAATCGGTCTCGCAAAGGGAAAGAAACAGCACGACAAGCGCGCTACCGAAAAAGAACGCGAAGGCAAGCGGGAAGCCCAACAGGCAATGAAGAAATTGCAGCACAACTAACCATGAACCCGGATAAACCTATCGAACCGCAAACGGCGTATCTGGCAGGTGGTTGCTTCTGGGGCATGGAAGAATTGTTACGTCAAATTCCCGGCGTCGTTGCGACCGAAGTGGGATATAGCGGTGGGGATACACTTAACCCGGTGTACGAGCAAGTCAAAACGGGGTTGACGGGTCATGCAGAAGCAATCAAGGTGACCTTCGATCCGAAAACGCTTACTTACCGGCATTTATTGTTCGAATTCTTCCGCATGCACAACCCGACCACACGCAATAGGCAGGGCAATGACGCGGGCAGCCAATATCGCTCGGCCATCTTTTACCTGAACGACGAACAACAACGCATTGCGGATGAAGTTATTGCTACTGTAAATGCTTCGGCAGAATGGCACGCCAGCGTCGCAACAGAAGTTGCACCGTTCCGGAAATTCTCCAGTGCCGAAGATTACCACCAGGACTATCTACTCAAGCACCCTAACGGTTACACCTGCCATTACGTCAGGAAACTTGGCCTTGGTGAAATATCCTAGCAACTGCGCTACACGGACCCATCGTCCCTGGACATGCAGCGCAAAAAAGTTGAGCAGATGAATAAATAAATAAATAAGGTAATCCCCCGGCTAAGCCGGGGGACTCACAAGGTTTGACCGAGCGCTACGGTCAGCCTGATTCTTCTGACCCGATCAAAAGTTAGGAGAATCAAGTGAAAGAATACCAGAGTCTTTGTCACACGAAATGGGATTGCAAATATCACGTGGTATTTATCCCAAAGAGGCGGAAGAAAATGATATTCGGTGCGATCCGAAAATATCTTGGCGAGATACTGAGGGAGTTAGCGGAACAAAAAGAATGTCAGATAGTAGAAGGGCATTTGATGTTGGATCATGTCCATATCTGCATCAGTATTCCACCGAAGCACTCGGTCTCGTATGTGGTTGGATATATCAAAGGGAAGAGTGCGATATCGATAGCGAGACGATTTGCCGGGAAGACAAAGAATTTCATAGGAGAGAATTTCTGAGCGAGAGGCTACTTTGTAACCACGATTGGACTAGACGAAGAGATGGTCCGGGCATACGTCAGAAATCAAGCCCAAGAAGATGCCCATTACGACCAGCTGAAGTTAGGCATGTGAGCTAGCGCCTTCAGGCGCATCACTTTTTTGCCCCTTTGAGGGGCTAACAGAAATAAACCCCCGGCTTTGCCGGGGGTAACTTAATTT
>JBARHR010000101.1:0-7425 GCA_049799335.1 Gallionella sp.
GTGGTAAATGAGCAGCGATTGTATCTGCCAATCGTCCGGCATCGTCTATACTCGCCAAAGAGGTCAAAATTTCGGGTGGGATCTTCTTGTTAAGTTTTACATACTGATCAAACTGCGCTATCAGTACTCGACGCATAGCCTCAGCCTCGCTATCAGTCCCGTCTTCTGCAGGTATTATCTGAACGTCGGCATCAAAGTGTGTTTTTTCATCAAAGACCGCAAGCACATTCGCTCGTTGGGTGCCTTCTACCAAGACTTTTACGGTGCCATCCGGCAACTTCAGCATCTGCAGAATATTGGCCATGCTACCAATACTATAAAGATCGTCGGTACCTGGCTCATCCTTTGCGGCGGATTTTTGCGCTACCAACGCAATACTCTTGTTTGCCTCCATCGCAATCTCTAATGCTTTGATCGACTTCGACCGGCCAACAAACAACGGAATCACCATGTGCGGAAACACCACGACGTCACGTAGCGGCAGAAGCGGATACAAATTGCTTACAACAGGAACACCGGGGATATCTTGCTCTAGCATGGCAACCACCTATATATTGAATGTGGACTTAGATGGGGTTGGCTTGAAATAATTCAAGCTCCCCCATTCGGACAAGATATTAAGAAACCAAACGGACTCGCGTATTTAGGCTGCTTTGTGCGCGTCCGCATAAATGACAATCGGCTTGATTTCGCCGCCTGAAACAGCTTCGTCCAAAACTACCTTTTCGACATTATCCATAGACGGAAGGTCAAACATCACATCGAGTAGCGACTGCTCCAATATCGAACGTAATCCCCGCGCTCCAGCCTTGCGCGCCAACGCCTTGCGGGCGATAGCCAATAGCACGCCCTCGCGAAATTCAAGGTTTACATTTTCCATCGAGAACAGCTTTTGATACTGTTTGGTAAGCGCGTTCTTTGGTTCCGTCAAAATCTGCACCAGAGCGTTTTCATCCAACTCTTCCAGAGTCGCGACAACCGGTAACCGGCCGACAAATTCTGGAATCAGGCCAAATTTGATCAGATCCTCGGGCTCCACTTCTCGCAATGTTTCATTGGTGTTTATTTCCTGCAGGCTGTTAATTGTAGCGCCGAACCCGATACTAGCCTTTGACGAACGGTTACGGATTACTTTTTCAAGCCCATCGAACGCGCCCCCGCAAATAAACAGTATATTGGTAGTGTCTACCTGCAAGAACTCGGTGTTCGGGTGCTTGCGCCCCCCTTGCGGTGGAATCGAAGCCTTGGTGCCTTCGATCAACTTGAGCAGAGCCTGCTGCACACCCTCACCAGACACATCCCTGGTTATTGATGGATTGTCAGACTTGCGTGAAATCTTGTCGATCTCGTCTACGTAAACGATACCACGTTGCGCCTTATCCACATCATAGTCGCAGGACTGCAATAATTTCTGAATTATATTTTCGACATCCTCACCGACATAGCCGGCCTCGGTCAGTGTCGTCGCATCAGCCATTACAAACGGGACGTCTAACAAACGCGCCAGGGTTTGCGCCAACAGAGTCTTGCCCGATCCCGTTGGTCCAACCAACAGTATGTTACTTTTTGAAAGCTCGACGCCATCCTTGTTGTCGCTCTTGAGGCGTTTGTAGTGGTTGTAGACCGCGACCGACAGAATTTTCTTGGCTTGCGCCTGACCGATTACGTATTCATCCAGCGCGTGGCAGATTTCTCTTGGGACCGGTAAATCGGTCTTGTTGCTTGAGCTACCTTCACTCTGTATCTCTTCACGCATGATGTCATTGCACAGCGTGATGCACTCGTCGCACACGAAGACAGACGGCCCTGCAATCAACTTGCGAACTTCGTGCTGACTCTTGCCACAGAATGAACAGTAGAGCAGTTTGTCGCCTGATTTATTATCGCTAGTCATTACTCAACAGCCTCCACCAAGTTATCGGCAATCCGATCAAAACATTAAACTCGCTTTTCCAACATCTGGTCCACAAGCCCGTATTTCACTGCATCAGCTGCGCTCAGGAAGTTGTCACGATCCGTGTCTCGTTCGATTGTCTCAACCGATTGACCGGTGTGCTGCGCAAGAAGATTATTGAGCCTCTGCTTCAGGTAGAGAATTTCCCGCGCATGAATCTCGATATCCGATGCCTGGCCTCGAAAGCCCCCCATGGGCTGATGTATCATCACCCGGGAATTGGGCAAACAAAACCGCTTGCCCTTCTCACCGGCGGCCAGCAGGAACGAACCCATACTCGCAGCTTGGCCGATGCACAGCGTGCTGACGTCCGGCTTAATGAACTGCATCGTGTCGTAAATCGCCATTCCGGCAGTAACGGAGCCGCCTGGTGAATTGATATAGAAGTGAATATCCTTGTCCGGATTTTCTGACTCAAGGAAAAGCATTTGCGCTACGATCAGGTTTGCGCTGTGGTCATTTACTTCACCAACCAGAAATACAACTCGTTCCTTGAGCAGGCGTGAATAGATGTCATATGCGCGTTCGCCACGCCCGCTGGTCTCAACAACCATTGGGATCAGACCAATATTTTGCGTCTCCTGAATTTGGGACACTGTAGCGAGTTTGTAATATTCGATCATATTTTAGCCGTTTCCCATCAATTCGCTGAATACTGCCTTTTTGTCAGTTGTCTTTGCCTGTCCCATCACCCATCCGACCAGATTTTCTTCAAGGACCAAATTCTCCACTTCAATCATGCGCTTGGGATCTGCGGCATACCACCTTATGATCTGATCTGCCTCATCAAAGTTCTGTGCATAGTCTTCAATCATCACCTTGGTCTGATCAGGACTCGCATGAAGACCATGCTTTTGCACTACCTCCGCAAGAAGTATGCCCAATTTAACGCGCTTTTCCGCTCGATCACGGAACATTTCAGCCTGCAGTGCCATATCGCTCATTTTAACGCCGCGCGACTCCATCTCCTGCAGTGCCTGTTTCATCACCGTTTCCACTTCTTGGTCAATCAGGCTGCCTGGAACCTCAAAATTTGCTACGCCAAGCAGCGCGTCCATCGCCGCCTCCTTATTGCGCAGTTTCAAACGTCGAGTGACTTCGCGCGCCAAATTCTTGCGCACTTCCTCATCTAGTTTGGTCACATCGCCGTCAGCGATACCAATCTCCCTAACAAATCCCTCGTCGATATCCGGCAGTTTCGCTGATTCCACACTGTTCAGCGTCACAACAAACGTCACCTTCTTCCCGGCAACATGTTTGCCGTGATAGTCAACGGGAAAGGTCATATCAAATTCTTTGGTCTGGTTGGCGACCATGCCGACTATCGCCGCTTCGAAATCCGGTAACATGCGACCAATGCCGAGTACCACCGCAAGATCCTTTGCCTCTCCACCTTCAAAAATTTCCCCGTTGAGCCTACCGATAAAATCCACGCGAACCTGATCTTCATTTTGTGCAGGTCGGCCAACTTTTTCGTAAGTAGCGCGCTGCTTCCGCATATTGGTTATCGTGGTTGCAACGTCATCCGCAGTCAATTCATAAACCAGTCGCTCTACTGGCTTGCCGGACAGGTCACCCATCACAACCTCGGGGTAAACCTCGAAGGTCGCACTATATTCGACCTGATCAGCGTAAACATCACTGGTTATCAGCTCGAATTGCGGATTGCCTGCAACCCGCAGGTTGTTTGACATTGCCGCTTCCTGAAAAGACTTTTGCAGTGCTTCGCTCAAAGCCTCCTGCTGAACCTTTGCGCCATAATGCTGTTCGATGATCTTTTCCGGCACCTTCCCAGGACGGAATCCGGCGATTTTCGCGGTGCGGCCGATATTTCTGAGCCTGGAGGAGACGACGCCACGAATGGCCTGTTGAGGAATTGACGCGTTAAGTTTACGCTTTAACGCGCTCACAGTTTCTACACTGGTCATGCTCTGTTTCCTTGAATGAAATTGAATCGGTCGATGGTGCGAAAGGAGAGACTCGAACTCTCACGCCTTGCGGCGCTGGAACCTAAATCCAGTGCGTCTACCAATTCCGCCACTTTCGCGCTGGTTGTTTCCAGCTCCGTCGGCGATTATATCATCATCCTCGCGCTTTTATTTCGACCACGGTACGCCCGCGCAACTTGCCCTGAAGCAGAGCTGGAAAGATATTTGGCAGTTCATTCAAGTGTATCGTACTGGCTACTCGGCTTAACTGCTGGGGAAATAAGTCAGTCGCAAGCCGTTGCCAGACCAATCTCCGAACTGGCATTAATGTGGCTGAAGAATCAATTCCTACGAGTCGGATACCTCGAAGAATGAAAGGCAGCACGGTCGTTTTCAACTCAGCGCCGCCCGCGTTGCCAATACTGGCGATCACCCCGTTTTGCTGCATTGTACGTGTGAGCCACGCGAGTGTTTCGCCGCCGACTGAATCCATTGCACCCGACCAAAGCGCTTTTTCCATTGGTCTTGTGCCCATAACAAGTTCGTCTCGAAGCAGTATTTCGCTGGCTCCGAGAGACTTCAGAAAATCGTGTTCGCTTTTCCTGCCGGTAAACGCAACAACGTGATAGCCAAGCTGTGCCAACATTTGTATAGCCAGGGTTGATACGCCGCCTGTGGCGCCGGTTACGATAACTTTGCCATTCTCTGGACGCAGATCGTTTTGCTCCATCCGGTGTATTGCCAACGCCGCAGTGAATCCAGCAGTGCCCAGTGCCATTGCATCAAACAGACTGACGCCCTGCGGCAATGGAACCACCCAGTCTGCTGGAACGCGAACGTAACGAGCATAACCCCCGTCATGCGCGACGCCCATGTCGTATCCGGTGACCAAGACTTGGTCACCAATTTTAAAGCGTGCATCGGATGAACTTGCAACCTTGCCTGACACATCGATCCCCCCCACACAGGGAAATCTACGGATGACCTTGCCGGTACCCGTTGCCGCAAGTGCATCCTTGTAGTTCACGCTCGAGTAGTGAGCCTCAATGACGACTTCGCCCTCATCTAGTTCGTTCAGGCTCAACTCAACTAATCTACCGCCTGATGTGATTTCCGATTCCTGATAGATTCGATAAGCCGCAAAGTGGTTCATTTACAGATCCAACAACACCCGCCCCGGGAATTCCAGGGCCTCTTTGATCGTGCTAAGAAATTGCACCGCCTCGCGCCCATCGATAATGCGGTGATCGTAGGACAGGGCGAGGTAGTTCATCGGCCTGATGACTATTTGTCCATTTTCAACAACCGCTCGATCCTTGGTAGCATGTATGCCCAGTATGGCGGCCTGCGGCGGATTGATGATGGGCGTGGAAAGCATGGAACCAAAAACGCCACCATTCGATATACTGAACGTGCCCCCACTAAGTTCTTCCATTGTAAGTTTTCCAACTTTGGCACGTGCCCCAAAATCGGCAATCTGCTTTTCAATGTCTGCGAAGGAGAACTTGTCAGCATCGCGAATAATAGGCACGACCAGGCCGCGTTCGCTTCCTATTGCCATGCCAATATCAAAGTAGCCATGGAAAATAATGTCGTTACCGTCCACCGAAGAATTAACGATGGGAAACTTCTGCAATGCAAGCACAGAGGCCTTGACGAAAAAGGACGAAAAGCCCAGTTTGACGCCATGTTTCTTCTCAAACGCATCCTTGTACTTGTTGCGCAAGTCCATCACCGGTTGCATATTCACTTCATTGAAAGTGGTCAGAATCGCCGCGTTCTGTTGTGATTGGAGTAGGCGTTCAGCGATTCGCTGCCGAATGCGTGTCATGGCAACGCGCTTTTCGGGGCGATTCCCGGAAGGGGCAATTTCGGGAACAGTCTTTGGCAATGAATCAATACTCGTTTGTGACTGTGATACCTGTTGCATCGCGTTAAGTACATCCTCCTTGGTAACGCGGCCGCTCCGTCCACTGCCCTGAAGGTTCGATGCATCTATGTCATTTTCGCGCGCCAGTTTACGCACCGACGGAGGAACCGCCGCGGAGACAACAGACGCAGGCGCGGTTTGCGCTTCCGCGGCGGCTGTATCAATCAATGCGATTACTTCCTCACCAACCACTTTCTCTCCGTCGCCCTTGATAATCTTGCTAAGCACGCCGCTCTTGAGCGCGGGCAATTCCAAAACAACCTTGTCCGTTTCTATATCGATCAAGCTTTCACCTTCTCTAACCGACTGGCCTACCTTTTGGTGCCAAGTCAATAAAGTTGCTTCGGAAATTGATTCGGACAACTGAGGTACTTTAACTTCAATGATGCTCATGGTGAACTGCTCCAGGATTGGGTTTATTATCTAGATCTTCGCGGAAGGCAGCTTCGATTACAGCCTTCTGTTGTTCCTGATGAACCGCCAGATAACCCGCGGCAGGCGCTGCGGAAGACGGACGCAATGCGTAGTCTAGGTGCATATCTTTACGCATGTGGTGCAACAGGTAATGCTGAATGCGATGCCAAGCGCCCTGATTACCCGGTTCTTCCTGACACCATACTACTTCTGTGGCTTGGGGATATGCATCAATTTGCACCCGGAACTCGTCGTGAGGAAACGGATAGAGTTGGGCAATTCTGATTATCGCCATGTCATTGATGCCTTTGGCGCGCCGTGCCGCTGCCAGTTCGTAGTATATCTTTCCGCTGCACGCGATAATTCGCCGTACTTTCTTGGCATTGGGCAATTCAATATCAGCAACAACCGGCTGAAAGCCACCGCTTGTAAACTCACTCAAAGGCGACGCCGCATCCTTGCTTCTGAGCAAACTCTTGGGCGTAAACACAATCAACGGCTTGCGATAGGGTCTAAGCATCTGGCGGCGCAGCAGGTGAAACATTTGCGACGGAGACGCAGGAATACATATCTGGATGTTATAGTCTGCGCATAGCTGCATATAGCGCTCGATGCGCCCCGATGAATGTTCTGCTCCCTGACCTTCATAACCGTGTGGTAGCAGCATTACCAGTCCGCATAATCTTCCCCATTTGACCTCGCCAGACGCAATGAACTGGTCGATTACCACCTGAGCACCATTGGCGAAATCGCCGAACTGCGCTTCCCACAAGACCAGCGAATTGGATTCGGCCGTTGCGTAACCGTATTCAAATCCAAGAACGGCCTCTTCTGAAAGCAACGAATCAATCGCGACAAAATCCGCCTGACTTGGCTCCAGGTTCTGCATGGGAATATAGATGCCATCGCTATTCTCAACACGCTTCTGATGATGCCATGCTACATGGCGATGAAAAAATGTTCCGCGCTTGCAATCCTGTCCGGTTAGCCGCACCGGATAGCCCTCCGTCAGCAGAGTCGCGTAGGCAAGATTTTCTGCCATGCCCCAATCGAGAGGTATTTCTCCTCGCCCCATCGCGGCGCGATCATCCACGATTTTCTTCACGCGCGAATGCAATTCAAATTTTTCCGGCACCGTAGTAAGCCGAATCGCAAGCTGCTGCAAGCGTTCCAGAGATACGCTAGTGTCTACCGGATCA
>JBARHR010000102.1:0-6747 GCA_049799335.1 Gallionella sp.
TATTTCACCCAACCACAGATCTTTACGTCGCCACTTAGGTCAATCCGTTTGCCGCAAGCCCGACTCCGACTTGTTGCTGCAATCCACACGGCTACGAAATTCCTTGCCGGCCCTGAAACTTGGAACATGCTTGGCCGGCACCGACACTTCTTTGCCATTCCGCGGATTTTTTGCGGTACGTGGCGCTTTATATGTCACTGTAAAACTGCCAAATCCCCGTATTTCAGCGCGCCCGCCGTTAGCCAGCGCAGAAGAAATAGCGGCAATGATCACCTTGACACCCAACTCGGCACCGTCGCGCTGCAACTCGGGGTTGCGCGCGGCAATACGCGATATCAAGTCATCCACCTTCATGGTGCATTCCAGATCAAAAGGCCGAATAGAGCTCGGCATACTGGAATATTAGAGCGGCTGGCATCTACCGTCATGGGAGCCAGGAACATTTCTGTTGGGAAATATCTATTTTTTCTAGAGACTTAAATACCGGAGCCCTGTACTGTATTGCCGAAAAACCGGGTTACACAGCCGTGAGATTGCGTGAAGATTGTTCGCGAAAACTGCAAATTTGTTCAATTTGAATCGATGCAATACGGCCGGACGCACGGTAGAATCGTCCCGCGAACATAATCACGACACGTTCACCAGCTCGCTAATCACCACTCACTTTCTCGACCTGTTGTCCAAAATCAAAGACAGCAAATTGATTCTTTCCATTTCTTTTGGCGGCGTACATCGCCTGGTCCGCCGCAATAAGAAAGTCATCCACGTTGTCTGCATGCAGGGGATATTCGGCAATTCCAATGCTGGCAGAAATGGTCGAAATCTGACCGTTCGGCAATTCATAGGATTGCCTCAGTGTCTCCAGAATTCTCGCTGCGACGTTGACCGCGCGTTCCAGGCTTGACTCATGGAGGGACACGACGAATTCGTCGCCGCCAATTCGAGCAGCTGTATCGCCCTCCCTGATACACGCCTGAAGCCGCTTGGCGACCTCTTTCAGGACTTTGTCTCCCACGTCGTGACCAAAACCATCATTTACCGGTTTGAATCCGTCGAGATCAATAAACAGCAGGGATATTTGTTGACGCGAACGCGACGAAACTGAAATTGCCTGATCCAGACGATCCAGTAGCAGACGACGATTGGGCAGTCCGGTTAACTGATCAAAATGCGCCAATCCGAACAGATGTTTTTCCCGACTCTCCATGATCACATGCAGCAAGTCGTATCCGTTGCCCATCCCCGCGCATTTCCCATCACGCGTGACAATAAAGCCGGTCACCATGTACTGAATGCCCGCATTGAGAATAATTCGAGCCACGTCCTCAATCGAGGTCCCGATATCGACGATGATGGGCTGGCGATTCATTAACTCGGAAATCGGCTTGTCTCCCTGCATGTCCAGATAGAACGGCTTGCTGAACTCATCGGTAATTTCCTGCCTGACAACCATTCCGACCGGCCTCACCCGGTCATTAACGACAGGTATGGAGTACAGATTTTTGTCTTTGTGGAACACATCCAGTACACCGCGGCAGATCGTTGTTTCCATCACCGCCGGAACCTGTCTGAGCAGGGATTCCACAGTTATTTTTGTGTCGCCTGAGTTTTCCTGTTTCATAGCATTGATATTGCGTCGGTATCGTGATTTGCTCGTGACCACCCGTTCAAGGACGATTATTTCGAAAGAACCATCACGTTATTTTCATGATGAATTTTGAAGGCGGACAACAAGTCGTTACCAAGCAGGGTAACACCCCGCATCGTCGGATTTATATAGACGGTAACATTTGAGTAATTGAATCCGCCGAATGACAGGGTTGAAACCGTGACGCTGCATGTGGCGGTATCGCCATTGGCCGTATGCGAGACGCCGACCGGAACGCAACTTTGAATCCCCAATTTGTACGCGTAATCTCCTGACAGCGTCGTGACTGATGCGCCAGTATCCACGGTGAAGTTTGTACTTACGCCGTTGATCGCACCCGGCACTGAAAATCCGCCGGTCGCGTCGCGCACTAGAGTCACCGAGCTTGCACCGGATTCTGCAATAGAAATTCTGCTCCGGTTGTATGGCACGTTGCCGGACGAACAGGGTGACGACGAATAGCCGACCCGGCCATCGTTCACACACTTGAACACGCCTGCATAAGTGATACAGGGAGTAACCAATACGGCATACGCAAGCACATACAGAGGACTGAAAATTCCAGCATTAACAGCGGATCGGTACACGAACGCTCCTTTGCGCGTAAGTAGCGCGACTAACAAACATGCTCGACAGTCAATCCATTTTCTTTGCTGCGTTTTCTTTGTAAAAATTTGCAAATGCTCTATCCGAATTCAAGACGTGATTCATCAGCCAGCTTTTGAGTGTCTGCAAGACAGCCGATTCTCCGCCGTTAATCAACTCTTCCCTTAAACTACCTGCTTCCGCGAGCAAGCGCTGATGGTCCTGTTGATGCAAGGACTTGTCAAATCCGCAACTGTCCATCAAACATTCTTCGTCGCCGAAGTGTGTTCCCACTTTTTTGATCAGCTCGTCGAAGGTTTGCCAGATCAATGCCGAAGGCTCGATTTTTCGCACCATCAGATTCAATTGGTTAAGCAGCTCAACCAACACCAGGTGCTGTTCATCGATTGCCGGCACGCCGAGCAGGTAGGGTTCGTCCAGAACAATCCACGGCCGATTCGTGAGGTCTTCGCCTAGCGTGTGCTTTGCAAAAGTATATGTTCCCTTTCCTGCGGCCTTGCTTTCATACATGGCCGCATCGGCAGCCCGAATCAACCTGTCAATTTCGGCGCCATCGTCTGGATGAATCGCAATACCAATACTGACGCCGACGGTGCACACCTGGCCTTCAAGCAATGCAACAGGAATCATGATCCTCTGGATGATCTTCTTTGCGATTGCGCTTACATCCTCCGAAGTCTTGACTTCACCCAGTATGATCGCAAATTCATCCCCACCCATCCGCGCAACCGTATCGACATCTCGAACGCAAGATAGCAGGCGATGCGCTGACGCCTTTATTACCTCATCCCCGGCTTCGTGTCCAAATTCATCGTTGACTGCCTTGAAACCATCGAGATCCAACAGCAGCAGCGCAAAATGGCGGTCCATGCGCCTAGTCTGTGACATTGCGCGCGACATGCGGTCATAAAATAGCGACCGATTGGGTAGGCCGGTCAATTTGTCGTGGTATGCCAGAAAGCTGATTTTTTGCTCAGTAACCTTGCGCTGGGTAATATCCGAAAACACGCCGACGTAGTGCGTCACCAAACCGCCAGGATCTGAGACTCCGGTGATCGTCAGCCATTCGGGATAGATATCTCCATTCTTGCGGCGATTCCATACTTCACCCTTCCAGTATTTTTCGCGAGCCAGTGTTTCCCACATCGTCCGGTAAAACGCCTTATCCTGTCGCCCAGACCGTAACATCGCGGGCGTCTTGCCAATAGCCTCGTCAACACTGTAGCCGGTCAGTCGGGTAAATGCGCGATTAACCTTGAGGATAATCCCGTCCCGATCGGTAATCATAATGCCTTCTTCAGTCTCAAAGGCCGTAGCGGCGATACGCTGGTCTTCCAAAGCCTTTCTACGCATGCGACCAAGCGCCAAGCGAGCGACAGCGACGAAGATCGCCAGCATCCCGGAGAGACCCAACAATAAAAAATGACTCAATCGATCGTGGGCGTACGCCACGATTTCAGGAAGTCGCCTAAAAACGTGAATGTGAATGCGCTCCTCATCCAGGAATTTCTCGGTCAGCAGCATCGGCACGTCTTCGCGGTCGATCTGAAACAGCGGCTCGACAAATGCTGCTGGCCATGGATTGACCGTCAAAGCAGGAAACTCCTCTCGACGATACCGCACCCACCGCTCCTCCTTCGTCAGGTTGAAAACGGTCGCACCCGGTATCGACCGCATGTCCAGATTTTCATCACTCGCCAGGATGACTACGCCGTAATCGTCGCTAACGAACGCATCTGCCTGCCTGACCCAGTGTGCCAAAACAGGCATATTGATCTTTACCGCCGCGACGCCGATGATGTGGCCTTCAGCGGTAATCGGAACGCTAAAATACAATCCGGGCAATTTGCTGACTTTGCCCACGGCATATTGGTGACCTTGCTGCCCTGTCATAGCAACCCGGAAATAATCTCGACTGGCGAAATTCGAGCCTATAAAACTATCCGGTTTACCAAAATTGCTTGATGCTATGCAGTCCCCTTGCGTATTCATGATGTACAAAACATCCGACCCGAGCAGGTCATCTATGAGCTTCAGATAGTTGTTCACCGCGTCAAGTTGACGATTACCGCGCAATATCGCTTTGCGTTGTTCGACCGAAAATGAGGGTTTAAGCTTTACGGTGCCGGATTGAGACACGGCCCGCAATACTTCTCGGTCGTTCGCGACCAGTGCGGGTATGCCGTGCACTTCGTTAAGATTGTGCCCAAATGCCTCGGCAACATTGTCGACACGCATCCGTATCAGCTGGGATTTCTCACGAATCAGCGCGTTGCTGCGCGATTCAAATATTGATCCGGTTATTATCCATGAACCGGCCAGCCAAAGAATCAGGACAATGCCGTACGTGCCCCACAAAAACGGTCCGCGATATCGTTTGCCCGAAAGTCCATTCATGGTTGTCTCTGAATCCACTTTTACGGACTTACTGGACGCTCGGGCATCTACCGCCACCCGATCAAGCGCACGCCGTGATAATTCTGAACTCCTGAAAACAGGATGGCAACATCCTGCTCCGTCAGTTCCGGGAAGCAGTTGTGCAATTCTCTGAGCGCCGACAACTTCATCGGCAAACCACCAAATCCCTGATTCTTATCCAGAAAAGGTAACGTAATTCGGCATGCGACCGCGAAATTGGCCCTCAAGTGGGTATGTACTCGGCGCTCTTCGCCGTTGTAATTCCGGGATCTATTGGTTACGTTGGAAGCGCTCATTGAATCTTTGCTGCAAAGTTTGTTAGTTTCTGCAAGCTACGTTTGTCGGCGATGACAACGTCATGTCAACTTGGGGTACTCAAGAAATCTCCATCACCATATCAACCTGCGGTATAGCCGGAAATAATATTCTGCGCTTCGTCCAGTTCATCTTGCATGGTCGCCAAATACAATAAACTGCAAACGATACGCTAGATATGGTGGCAAACTGATCAACGCTGCAGGCCGCATTATTGACGCCTGTTGAAAATCAATTTTCGATCCGCCATACGCTGTCTTTTAACGTGGGAATATGCGTTCGCAAGATACTGAAGGCACCCGAGTCAGAGCACTTTACTTGCAGAAAATCGCATCGGTCTGACCTTTTCCAGGAGCTCGTGTATTTTTGGCGACGTGGGCGCATACAATGAGAATAGATATAACCTGCTGGCCGGGGTGATGTCAGTGTAGCGGCGAAAAGGATGCACGATCTTAGGCGTAAAACTTAACAACATGCTGCCTCCCTCTATCCAGATTGATTTCATCAACACGGAACAGAGCGGCACAAATGGTCCGTTTGGATCGAGTTGTACCCGTCTGTACCACTCGCTATGAAACAGGCTATATAAACCTCTATGATCGCAAGGCTACTCGGAAACAGCGAGGTGGTCAATTCGCCAAAGTAATTCCAATGCAAAGCGAATATGCACTTTCGCCAGAATGCACTGGCGTCCGATACGCACTACCTAATTCGTCGATGCCAAGAACAGGCAACGTAATTGAATAGCTGTTGCGCTTAAGTCACCTACCGCCATAATCTCGTCAAGTAACCATTTCATCCGCAGCAAACAACTCAAACATCGTTTATCGGCAGTGGTTTCAGCGCAGTTCAATAGACTGGCATGATCATTGCGTTAATACCACTTAGTGCAATGTCACAGGTATTAACCAGATCACATATATGATACGAATCCAGTCAGGATTTACCTTAATAGAAATTGCCATCGTGCTGATGGTGGTTGGTCTGTTGCTTGGTGGTGTCCAGAAGGGTCAGCAACTGGTCAACATCGCGACGGAGAAAAACCTGACTGCAGAATTCAAAAATATCCCCCTGTATATTTTTAGCTATCAGGACAGGTTCAATGCGCTTCCGGGAGACGATTTAAGTGTGGTACACCATTTCCACGGAGTCATTTCTACCACGCCGTTGGGCGCCCAAGGTAACGGGATGATCGACGGCGACTGGAACAGCAGTATCACTACCGACGAATCTTACCTGCTATGGCAACACGTACGCCTGGCAGGACTTGCGTCCGGAACAATCGATATTGCCGACGCAAATTATTTGCCGCGCAATACCATTGGTGGATTGATCGGCATTCAGAGCGGTACCGCATCCGCGGCCCATTCTCCGATAGATGCGGGCCCGGGTTTAACGCATCCGATTCAAGGTAGTTACATCGTTTGCTCCAGCGGTATTCCGGGCAAGTATGTCAAGCACCTTGACGCCCGGCTTGATGACGGCGACACAGCCAATGGATCAATGTTGGCCACGCCGACTGCGGGGTACGAAACCGGAGCCGCGATTGCAACGCCAACCGCGTTGATCGAAGATGGGCTCCCCTATACGGTCTGCCTGGGAGTCTAAATCCCCAAATAACTTTGAAGAGCTAGCAGCAAACCTCCACTGCGATTTCCAGTTTCAAAACAAAATCAGCTGCATCTACGTAGCGGGTATTTAACTTGAAATTCAAAAGTATGCAGGCACTAACTTTGCATCACCACGAGGAAATAATTCCC
>JBARHR010000103.1:0-14361 GCA_049799335.1 Gallionella sp.
AGCTAAGGCTATTCAGCAGCACGACGCGCCGCCGGTTCCTTAGCTTGGCGACCGTCTCGTATTCGTCTACGCGGTTTACACCACGATACAAGGTAAGGTGCAAAGAGTCAGATTTGCGGCGATGAAGTTCGTACTGACAATAGGAATATAGCAGATCCAGTTGTGCTTCCAGTGCATTTGTTCCATAGAGTCCGGTTGCACGCATTTCAAGGTAGCGACGATAGTTGCTCCCCGAGAAGTCCCTTATCGGGCCGGCATGATAGCGCTGTAGCAGCCCGAAGCGCGACTCAACCCAACCTTTCATCACTGCCGCTTCTATGCCGTCGGGATTGAAGCTCCACCCGCGCACCATACGCAAATAGTCAGCGTTCATGCGGTTACGGTGGATGTTTTCAGTGAGTCCGACCTGCTCGGGTTGTGTCAGGAAAAACGACGCGCTGACATGCAGCATGAACGCCTGAGCGCGCTCACCGGCATCGGGCAGTTTGTCGAGATGGTCGAAGAGTCCCGAATGTAGTTCCGCCACGCCGTCCAATAATAGAGGCACCGGATGTTTCTGGTAGGTTAGGCTGCCAAGGATAGCCGCGGGTAGATTGCAACGATTGATCGGCAAATGAGCGTAGCGCGGCAACGTGATGTTTGTTGTTGTAGATACCCCTACAAATTCAGATGATTTGTCGTATTCCAAATCCACCGTGGGGTCTTTCGCAAATTTACTTTGCTCTGTCATTACATATGGTTATGTTGATATGCGGGTGTTGGCATGGAGCTTGCGGAAGTAGGGGTGCGAGCGAGAGATTTTCAATCGCATCTTAAATTTTGCAACTATAGGAGACTAACATGGCTCTGCGTCAATGCGCAATTTACGGGAAGGGCGGTATCGGCAAGTCCACTACCACCCAAAACCTGGTAGCCGCTCTGGCCGAATCTGGCAAGAAAGTAATGATCGTTGGCTGCGATCCAAAAGCTGACTCAACACGTTTGATTCTGCACTCCAAAGCACAAAATTCCGTGATGGAATTGGCAGCTGAAGCAGGCAGCGTTGAGGACCTCGAACTCGAGGACGTTCTGTCTGTCGGTTACGGCGGCATCAAGTGCGTCGAGTCCGGTGGACCAGAGCCTGGAGTTGGTTGCGCCGGTCGCGGTGTAATTACAGCGATCAACTTCCTCGAAGAAGAAGGCGCCTACGATGAAGCACTCGACTTCGTGTTCTACGATGTGCTCGGTGACGTTGTATGCGGTGGCTTCGCAATGCCGATTCGTGAGAACAAGGCACAGGAAATCTACATCGTTTGCTCCGGCGAAATGATGGCGATGTATGCGGCAAACAACATTGCCAAGGGCATCGTCAAGTATGCGAATTCCGGCAGCGTGCGTTTGGCCGGGCTGATCTGCAATAGCCGCCAAACCGATCGTGAAGATGAACTGATCATGGCGCTCGCTGAAAAACTGGGCACGCAGATGATCCATTTCATCCCGCGAGACAACGCGGTTCAGCATGCCGAGATCCGCCGCATGACTGTAATCGAATACGATCCGACTGCGAAGCAGGCTGACGAGTATCGCGCATTGGCAAAGAAGATCGTGGAGAACAAGAAATTTGTTATCCCGACACCAATCACCATGGACGAACTTGAAGCGTTGTTGATGGAATTCGGCATCATGGATGTAGAAGACGAATCCATCATCGGCAAGAAAGCTGCCGAAGCAGTTGCCTGATAAAAGGTGTTAAGGGTGGCGGGTTGTCATTATTTTTTGGCCCGCCAATCTTACCGAGACTAACCCTGATGGACTCCACATATTGGTGGGTCATTAAAGGAGAACGGAATGTCTGCATTAACACGTGAAGAAACTGAAGCGCTGATTCAAGAGGTGCTTGAGGTATATCCGGAAAAAGCAAGAAAGGACCGTGAAAAGCATCTTGCGGTGAACGATCAATCCATCGAACAATCGAAAAAATGTATCACCTCCAATCGCAAATCCCTGCCGGGCGTGATGACCGTTCGAGGTTGCGCATACGCAGGCTCCAAGGGCGTGGTGTGGGGCCCGATCAAGGACATGATTCATATTTCACACGGCCCGGTTGGCTGCGGCCAATATTCCCGCGCCGGCCGCCGTAACTATTACGTCGGAACGACAGGCGTCAACACTTTTGGCACGATGAATTTCACTTCCGATTTTCAGGAAAAGGACATCGTGTTCGGCGGCGACAAAAAGCTCGCCAAGCTGATCGGCGAAATCGAAGTACTGTTCCCGTTGAACAAGGGTATCTCGGTTCAATCCGAATGCCCGATCGGCCTGATCGGCGACGACATCGAAGCGGTATCCAAGAAGGCCGCAAAAGAAATCGACAAGCCGGTTGTGCCGGTGCGCTGCGAAGGGTTCCGCGGCGTGTCGCAATCGCTGGGGCACCATATTGCCAACGACGCAATCCGCGATTGGGTCTTGCCACGCAGAGACACCCAGGAATTTGCCGGCACACCCTACGATGTAGCCGTGATCGGCGACTACAACATCGGCGGAGACGCGTGGTCATCCCGAATTCTGCTGGAAGAAATGGGCTTGCGCGTGATCGCACAGTGGTCTGGAGACGGCACCATCGCTGAAATGGAAATGACACCCAATGCCAAGCTGAACCTGATCCACTGTTATCGTTCGATGAACTACATCGCGCGGCACATGGAAGAAAAATACAGCATACCCTGGATCGAATACAACTTCTTCGGACCGACCAAAGTGGCTGAGTCGCTGCGCGCCATTGCCGCGCACTTCGACGACACCATCAAGGAAGGGGCAGAGCGGGTGATTGCCAAGTACCAGCCGATGATGCAAGCCATCATCGACAAATATAAACCGCGTCTGCAAGGCAAGCGCGTCATGCTGTACGTCGGGGGCCTGCGACCGCGTCATGTCATCGGTGCTTACGAGGATCTGGGCATGGAAGTGGTTGGTACCGGTTATGAATTCGGTCACAACGACGACTATGACCGTACCATCAAGGACATGGGCAATGCCACCCTGCTGTACGACGACGTGACCGGCTTCGAATTCGAAGAATTCGTCAAACGCGTCAAGCCCGATCTGATCGGTTCCGGTATCAAGGAAAAGTACATATTCCAGAAGATGGGTGTTCCATTCCGCCAGATGCACTCCTGGGACTATTCCGGTCCGTATCACGGTTACGACGGTTTCGCGATTTTCGCGCGCGACATGGATATGACGATTAACAATCCCTGCTGGGGCAAGATGATTGCGCCGTGGTTGAAAAAACCGGTTGAAACGGAAGCGTTGAAGGAAGCCGCATAAAGCAATAAGGGGGCGACCTCGTGTCGCCCATCAATCAATCTATGCCTGTATCTGCGGATGAGCAGTGCGGCTAAGGAGATAAAAATGCAACAAGTCGACGATATCAAACCTTGTTTTCCGTTGTTTCGCGATGACGACTACAAGCAATCATTGAGCAACAAACAAGAGCAGTTTGAGGAACGCCATCCCGTGGACAAGATCCAGGAAACGTTCATGTGGACGACCACGGCCGAGTACCGCGATCTTAACTTCAAGCGCGAAGCGCTGACGGTCAACCCGGCCAAGGCCTGCCAGCCGTTGGGCGCAGTGCTGTGCGCACTGGGCTTCGAGAAGACCCTGCCTTATGTGCATGGTTCGCAGGGCTGCGTTGCGTACTTCCGCACCTACTTCAACCGTCATTTCAAGGAGCCAATTTCCTGCGTGTCCGATTCCATGACGGAAGATGCGGCGGTTTTCGGCGGCCAGAAGAACATGATCGACGGATTGGAAAACGCCAAGGCACTGTACAAGCCGGACATGATCGCGGTTTCAACTACCTGCATGGCAGAAGTGATCGGCGACGACTTGAATGCTTTCATCCGCAACACCAAGAAGGCAGGAAATATTCCCGAAGAATTTCCTACGCCATTCGCGCACACCCCGTCTTTCGTCGGGTCGCACGTAACCGGTTGGGACAATATGTTCGAGGGTGTCATCCGCTACTTCACGCTGAACACCATGGAAGACAAGGTGGTGGGCAAGAACGGCAAGATCAACATTGTCCCCGGCTTTGAAACATACCTCGGCAACTTCCGTGTCATCCATCGCATGCTTGATGAAATGGGCGTGGAACACACCATGCTCAGCGATCCGACCGAAGTACTGGATACTCCGGCTGACGGCCAGTTCCGCATGTATGCAGGCGGCACCACCCAGGACGAAGTGAAAGATGCGCCGAACGCACTCAACACTTTCCTGCTGCAACCGCTGCAATTGGAAAAAACCAAGAAGTTCGTCGATCTGACCTGGAAGCACGAAGTACCCAAGCTGAACATTCCGATGGGCTTGGAATGGACCGACGAATGGCTGATGAAAGTTTCCGAAGTAACCGGCAAGCCTATTCCAACATCGCTGGTGAAAGAGCGCGGCCGCCTGGTCGACATGATCACCGACAGCCACACCTGGCTGCACGGCAAGAAATTCGGTCTGTATGGCGATCCCGACTTTGTCATGGGGATGGCCAAGTTCCTGACTGAACTCGGTGCCGAGCCTACGCATATCCTGTGCAACAACGGCAGCAAGAAGTGGAACAAGGCGATGACCAAGATGCTGGAAGAAACACCTTACGGCAAGGATGCCAAGACTTATCCCGGCGCCGACCTGTGGCACTTCCGCTCACTGATGTTCACCGAGAAGCCTGACTTCATGATCGGCAACTCCTACGGCAAGTTCATCCAGCGTGACACCTTGCACAAGGGTAAAGAGTTTGAAGTTCCGCTGATCCGTATCGGCTTCCCGATCTTCGACCGCCATCACCTGCATCGTTCCACGACGCTGGGTTATGAAGGCGCAATGCAGATGCTGACTACACTGGTGAATGCAGTACTGGAGCGTCTGGACGAAGAGACCCGCGGTATGGGTACCACCGATTACAACTACGACCTTGTACGTTAACTCAATGAGCCTCTGCAAACCTGCCGACCGAGCGCGGCAGGTTTGCGGGAAACCTGACAGAGAAAGGAAGTTGTAATGGCCAACATCATGATCCAGCGTGGCAGCAAGGGTGACTATGTCTTTTATTTACCCAAGCGTGACCTTGAGGACGGTATCGTATCGATGGAGTTCGATACCCCGGAAAAGTGGGGTGGAGAGATCAAGCTCAATAACGGCGGTACGTACTTTATCGAACCTCAAGCAGCGCCCGCCAAATTGCCGATCTCGTTGCGCGCCAGACGTCTGGATGCCGCGGAATAAATGTAAAGGAAAACTATCATGGCTATGAAAATTGACGCCGTCCTGTGTACGTCATGCGGCGATTGCGAACCTGAATGCCCTACCGATTCAATCAAGACCAGAAAAGGCGTTACCAAAATTGATCCGGATACCTGCACCGAATGTGAAGGGGACTTTGACAAACCCAAATGTGTAGAGCTTTGTCCGATCAAGGGCTGCATCACGTTATTGGCAGCATAGGTCATGAGCATCATCACTAAACAGGCAGCACTTCGTATCGCGCATGCCGCCCGTGTCTTGTCGGACGTGGACACGGGCAGTTTGGTTGCGAAACTTGGCAACGAACTCGGATTACCTATCAACGAAGAGAAGCTCGCCAAAGTAACGGTTGCCGATCTCAAGTTGATGCTGTCCGGAGAAGAAACCGTTGAACCGGATGTAGACAACGCGACCATCAAACTGGCGGTACGCTGTCTGTGGGGTGAGTCCGGGGATGCAGCCGATTTTCCGGACCTTGATGCCTACGCAGCAGGCGATATGCCGGGAAGTCTGCGCGTCGCCGTTGCGTCGAATAGCGAACAGAATCTGGACGGTCACTTCGGTTCCTGCCCGCGTTTCCTGATCTATCAGGTGGGCAGATACGAGATTCGACTGATAGACGTCAGGTCGACACTGATTACCGATGATGCAGAGGACAAGAACGTTGCTCGTGCCGATCTGATCCATGATTGCCAGATTGTCTACGTGCAATCCATAGGCGGACCGGCAGCGGCCAAGGCGGTGCGCGCCAATGTGCATCCGGTGAAAGTACCGGACGGCGGCAAGGCAAGTTCCACGCTACAACGCCTGCAAACCGTGCTCGATGCGCCACCTCCCTGGTTGGCCAAGATCCTTGGTGTGGAGGCGAAGTCACTGAACAGGTTCGTGGTAGAGCAAGAGTAGACAAATGATCGTCCCGGAGACACTGGAGCAGATCGCCAACCTCGCATCATCATTGGGCGTGTTGAACGACGATTCGCTGCTTACCTTGAAGCAGTCCTGGCCAGATTTGCGCTTTACTTTCTGCAACGATGACGATATGCCTGCGCGCTTACCGGCTGCTTTACAGCGTGAAAGTTTCAACCTGTATCTGGTAAACGGCAGCGAACACTGTCTCAGCCTGACCGATGATCCCTTGCATGCGATTGGTGTGGTGGTGGCTTGCGTGGATGAAGAGTCTTAGAGCGTCAATAAGCTTGTACTGAACGCGACGATAATCTACTCTGAAGTCAGAAGGCTTATCTTCACCGGCTTGACCTTCCATATCTCACGGCAGTATTTTTCGATGCTACGGTCTGAAGAAAATTTCCCCATGCGCGCAACATTGAGGATAGCCATACGCGTCCAATGATCGGTCTGACGGTAGGCTGCACTAACGTCCGCTTGGCAATCGACATAAGACTGGTAATCAGCCAACAGACGGTAGGAATCGCCATGCAGTAACGAATCTACAATTGGACGAAACAAATCGCGGTCACCGTGTGAAAAATGACCGTTTCGAATCAGGTCAATCACTTCCCGTAACTCATCGTTTCCCAGATAAATCTGATGGGGATAATAGCCGTTCCGCCTCGTCGCTTGAACTTCCTCGGCGGTCAGGCCGAACAAAAAGAAATTCTCGGCACCCACCTCTTAGCGTATCTCTACATTGGCACCATCCAGGGTGCCGATGGTGAGTGCGCCGTTCATCGAGAATTTCATATTGCCTGTGCCTGAAGCCTCCTTACCCGCAGTGGAGATTTGTTCCGAGAGATCAGCTGCCGGATATACGCGCTGGCCGTTGGTGACGCTGTAGTTGGGCACGAACAACACCTTCAGTCGATCACGAACCAGCGGGTCGCGGTTGATGACTTCCCCCACCGCGTTGATCAACTTGATCATCAGTTTGGCGTAGTGGTAGCCGGGTGCGGCTTTGCCGCCAAAGATGAAGGTTCGCGGCTGAATATCGATATTGAGGTTGGCTTTGATCCGATGGTAGAGCGCCACGATGTGCAGCACGTTTAGATGCTGCCGCTTGTATTCGTGGATGCGTTTGACTTGAACATCGAACATCGATTCCGGATCGATGGAAATACCCGTGACGCGCCGGGCATGACGCGCAAAATCTTCTTTCACGGCGCGCTTGATGAAGCGCCAATCGCGTTTGAAACTGGCGTCCTCGCACAGCGGCTCGATACGCCGCAAATGCTGCAGATCCTTGATCCAGTCTTCACCGATGCTCTGGCAAAGTAACTTGGTAAGGCGCGGATTCGCCAGCGCGATCCAGCGTCTCGGGGTGACGCCATTGGTGACATTGGTGAATTTGTCCGGCCACAGAGCATGAAAATCCGTCAGCACATCCTGCTTCAACAGTTCGCTGTGCAACTCGGCCACGCCGTTGATGGCATGGCTGGCAACACTCGCCAGGTTCGCCATGCGCACGTAGCGTTCGCCGGATTCGTCAATGATGGAAAGCCGGGCCAGAATTTCGTCGTCCCCGGGAAAACGCATGCGCACTTCATCGATTAACTGGGCATTGATTTCGAAGATGATCTCCATATGGCGCGGCAAGATGTGTGACATCAGGTCGACCGACCAGCGCTCCAATGCTTCGGGCAACAGGGTGTGATTGGTGTAACCAAAACTCTGCCGGGTGACCAACCACGCTGTACTCCATTCCATGCCATTCTTATCCACGAGCAGCCGCATCAGTTCTGCAATGGCGATCGCCGGATGCGTATCGTTCAGTTGCACGGCAAATTTTTCGTGGAAGCGCTCCAGTGGAATATTTTGCACCCGCAAGATGCGCAGCATGTCCTGCAGCGAACAGGAGACAAAAAAGAATTGTTGCTCAAGGCGCAGCTCCTTGCCCTGGATACGCTCATCATTCGGATAAAGGATCTTGCTGATGTTCTCCGACACTACTTTTTTCTGCACTGCGCCGTAATAGTCGCCGCGATTGAACACCCCCAGATCAAAGGATTCAGGAGCCTCCGCCCGCCACAGACGCAAGGTGTTGGCGGTGTTGTTGCGGTAACCTAAAATGGGCGTGTCGTAGGGAATACCCAGAACAGTGCGACCTGCTACCCAGCGCGCTTTGTTGCAGCCGGCATCATCTACCCAGTGTTCAGTATGCCCTCCCAGTTTTATCTCAACTGCCCACTCGGGGCGTGAAATCTCCCAGGGATTGCCTTTCAACAACCACTTGTCGGTTTGCTCAACCTGCCAGCCATCCACAATGAGCTGGGTGAATATACCGAACTCGTAGCGGATACCGTAACCTATGGACGGAATTTCCAGAGTAGCCATTGAATCCAGATAGCATGCGGCGAGACGACCCAGTCCGCCGTTGCCCAGTCCGGGTTCCACCTCCTGTCCCAGAAGCTCCTCGAAACTCAGGCCGAGTTCGCGAATCGCTAGCCGTGCGGAGTCTTCGATGCCCAGGTTGATCAGGTTATTTCCCAGATGCGGGCCAAGCAGAAACTCGGCAGAGAAATAGGTCACGGTCCTGGAACCATGACGCGTGTAATCTTCGGCAGTACTGATCCAGCGATGCAACAGACGATCGCGGACCGTGTAGGCCAGTGCCATGTAGTAATCGTGCTTGGTGGCGAGTTCTGGAAACTTGCCCTGTACGTAGTAAAGATTTTCAAGGAAGGCGCGCTTGAGCGCTTCTTTGCTCAGACCGGTACGATTGTCTTTTGCCTGGTCTGGATGTTCAGCAGCTATGTTTTGATTGCTCATGTTGGTGCATTTTTTTTGATTAGAGATGTTCTCATCAATTACTTAAGCAATAAAAATGCCGTGTTTAATAAGCCCATGAACTCATTGGAGTTGCATTGCTATCGGTGTCATCAAACTCTATCGCAGAGTCCAAACATGCATCAATAGCATGCGCAGGTCAGTCAAATGTTGAGAAGATGCACTGTAATTGGGCGTTTAACAGCACATGCTTTAAGGATATCCGCATGGCTCTGATCACTGGGTTTGTAATTTTCATTGTGAACCTCCCAATTTGGAGTACACACTACGAACGGTTGGTTTATCGGCAGCTTCACCAGTGACATTTCAATTGATTCCATCTTGGTAATGCGCTGGTTCTGATATGAGTTGCATTAGGGATCATCAATAGGCCAAAGAAATTCCATACTCGGCTTCAAAAGAATACGGGCAGCGAAGTGCCCGTTTGTTGTGAGGTGGATGGCTTTGAAACACCTGCTTCACACCAAACGAAAAGACCGACAACGTTGAGACCGCACCGATCGAGGTGGTCAGTCCACTAATCCAGGCTGCACCACCCAAGCTGTAGTTGGCGCTACTCTTGTTTGTCAGCTTGGTGTACAGCGCATACAGCGTGCTGTGTTTGGTCAGGCGATAATCGTAACCTGGGGACAGATCGGTGGCTCCACTGCCTGTAGTACCGGCCAGATTGCCTGCTTTCGTATTCGCAGCCTTGATCGCATGGGCACCGATATCATATTTCCCAGCGAATCTTTAGTCTTTTCATAGGCCAGAGCCAGTGAGTAATCATCCAGCTTGTAACCCAGCACGACATTCCAGGCGCATTCCTTACCACCGACACGAATGGTGTCGAGGCTATGGGTATCATAACCGAGTGCTCCGTACAACGAACCGTTTTCATAAGCGGCAGACAAAGAAGTTGCACTATCTTTTTTGTCTAATGACTTGGTGGCTGACTCTGTCAGGTTCACATAAGCAGTCGAGGCTACGACACCGGCAATCGTCGGCGAAGTATGAGAAAACACATCGGGTTGTTTCGTGACAAAAGATGTGCTGTCCGAACTGCTCTTCACCGTTCCGAACAGGGTACGATTATCGGCGAAGGTGTCGCCGAAATTGTCCAGCGTGCGCGTGATGATCTTGTACGGTGTGTCACTTCGTCCGAGCAATATCGAGCCGTAATCCCTGCTGCTTAATCCGGCAAAGCTGTTGCGCGTGGCGAAGATGCCGGTGTTGGCAGTGCATGCTGGGACAACCGGCCCTGCTGCAACGGCAGCGCAAGAGTTGGACGAATTGTCCAATGGAACCAGCGTTTCTATCCGCCAGTTTGCTGAGATTCACAAACCGACATCTTCAAATCATTTGAATTCGATGCGTGAAGCATTGCTCGATGCTTTGTATATATGTACGCTGAGTGCCGCTTGCACTGGTGCCTGTGTTGATACGGTCATATGAAACATTCGCTACGCCGTACACCGATACGTTGGCGGTATCTGCGAATACGGGCATTGAGACGAACAGCGAAGTTGCGAGCAAGTGGTTCAGATTGCGTTTGGACATTTGTGGTTCCTATGTGAATTGATTCGGTTATGTGAATTAAATGACAGTCATTTTTCGGATCGGGTATATCTCATTCCATTCATAGCGACTCCAAAAACTTAACGAGGGCATGTCGATCTTGTGTGTCCATCAGCTTAAAGGATCGTGCGGCAATTGCGGCTTCTCCGTCATGCCACAACACGGCTTCCAGCAAAGTTCTTGCGCGGCCGTCGTGCAGAAAACCGGCACGCGGTTCAACCTTTTGCGCGAGGCCGATTCCCCACAATGGCGGTGTGCGCCATTCGCGGCCTGTCGCCAGATAGTCCGGCCTGTGGTCGGCGAGGGCTTCGCCCATGTCGTGCAGCAGCAGATCGGTGTAGGGATGGATGGTCCGCCGCGACAGGGCGGGCAGCGACGTGAAGTCGCCCGTCTTCAGTTGCGGCACATGGCAGGCGCTGCACTGCGCTTGCGTAAACAGTGCGGCACCGCGCTGCACTTGTTTGTCGTCGGTATTGCGTTGGCGCGGTGCAGCCAACGCGAAGTGATACAGCTCGGTCGCATGCAATTGGGTGTCGTTTAATTCGGGTTTTCCTGCGGAGGGGGAAAGCTGGCAGGCGCTTTGCGCAGGGGTGCAGTTTTCCTGTGTGAACAGCGGCGAGGTGATGCCCATGTCGCCGATGAATGCCCCGGCAATCTGTTGGCGCAGATTGGGCATGTTGGCCTTCCAGCCGAAACGACCGAGCACGGTCTGGTGTTGTGCTTCATCCCACACCCGGTTGACTTGGCCCTTGATGCCTTTGGGTTTGGGGGCATCTTGCAGTGCCACGATGTCGGCTTCCGACACGGCTTGCAGCAAACCCAACCCGTAGATCGGAGGGGCGATGCGCGGCGATGTCAGCATGTCGGGCGGAAAATCACCATAAGCCAGATCGACAAAGGTGATGACTGGTGTGCGCAAGCCGACTTGTTCGCCGCCCTTGAGTTGGATCACGCGCTCGGTGAAACGCACTTCGGCTCTGCCTTCGCCAGCAACGCCGGGTACGCCGCTCTCATTCAATTGCCCGCCGTAGGCCGGATGCGGTGTTGGTCCGCCGTGTTGATCGCTGCCCGGTATGCTCAGGCGTACCAGCATGGAGCGCATCGGTTCCTGCGGTGAAGATGGCGCGAAGCCGCGCCCGTTTCCGGCGTGGCAGGCGATGCAGGAGATGCGGTTGTACAAGGGACCGAGTCCGGCGATCTCGCGGTTCTCACTGGGCGGGATCACCCACACTTGATGCACCAGGCTGCGCCCTTTGAAAAACTGTGCGCGGTCTGTTTCGGACAGTGCGGGAATCGGCTGCGCGTATGCTTCACGCGAGTCATCTGCCGTGGTGACGTCCGTTTCCACTGCCGCAACCGGCGCAGCCAAGGTCAAGGCAAGCAAGAGCAATCCAGCCGGTTTCATGGTGTGACTCCCAATATGGTTTGAGCAATGCGTGTAGCTTGCGCATAGTGTTTGGAAATTTCCGCATCCCACTGCTGCTCGATAATTTCGGTATGGCTGTCGCGCTTGATGAACGCTTGCTGCAGTGCGGCATCGTTAACCTGCGATGCCGTGACCGGTAGCCAGCTCGCGAATGTGCGTGCTTCCTGTAAACGCGGATCGTTGGGCGCTGTTTGTTCCGCTTGGTGCAGCGAAGACCACATCATTTTCAATGCGGTGTGTTGGCGCGTGATCATCGCATCGAACAATGCGCTCACCAGTTCCTGTCGCATCAATCCGGCGTTGACGTCGTAGTCGTAGGTGGCGCGTTGTGCGGCGGCAAACGGATCGAAGTAATCCTTGGGCTTGTCGGCATAGACGGTCGGGCGCACCGGCAGCTTGCGGATGTCGGGATGAAACAGCAGTTTCTGCCCCTGTACCGACAACACAAAGCGGGTGAAGGCGCGCGCACCTTCCAGGTTTGTCGCTTCCTGAAAAATGCCCACATGTGCCGGGGAGTAGCCGACTCTTTCCGGGTAGGTGAAGCGCAAGGGTTTGCCATTGGCAATCGCCGATCGCGCGAAGAAATCCATCGTCATGCCGACGGCAATGCGTCCGCTGCCGACATTGTCCGAGATGAATGTCGCACCGGCATCGGCCAGTTTGGCGTTGGCCGCCACTTGTTCCAGCACGCTCCAGCCTTGCTCCCAGCCGTAGCTCTGCAACAGCGTATCCACCAGGATAGGTGCGTAGCCGACTTTGGATGGGATCGGCAGCACGACATGGCCGTTGAACGCGGGCGCAGTCAGCGCTTTCCAGTCGGTCGGTACCGGCAGCCCCAGCCGTTTCAACTCTGCCGGGTGATAGGCCATGCCGTAGCCCGCTGTTTCATGGGCGACGTAATAGCCATCGGGATCGGAGATCTGAAAGCCGCCTATCATTTTCGGCAATCCGCTCAAGTCGATGTCCAGTTTGCGCAACGCACCTTCTTTGGCCAGCACGGCAAAGTTGCGCTGTGCCGGTGTCCAGTACACATCCACCGGACTGTGCGGCTGATGCAGATAACTCATCGCATCGCGCGATTGCCGCCACAGAATTTCCAGACGGTATTGCGGATAGGTCTGCTCGAATGCCGCCTCGAATTGCGTGATGACTTCCTGCGGGTAGCTGGACAGCACCACCACCTTTTCGGTGGCGGTGGCCAGTGGCGACACGAGCAGGATGCAGACAGCAACAATCCATTTTGCTTTTGTCATGACGGCTCTCCTAGAACTTCAGCGAAGCGTTGGCGAACCACGTGCGACCGGGGTTCGGGTAGCCGTCGGCCAGCGAGTAGTTGCGGTCGCTCAGATTGTTGACACCGACTTCGGTCGAGATGTCCTTGGTGGCGCGGTAAACCGCTTTCAGGTTCAGCGTCGTATAGCCCGACAGTGCAACCGTATTCGAGGCCCAGCGGCTGCTGTTGTATTCGGCGAACGTGATGAGATCAAATGCTTCGCCCACCTTATACAAAGCATGCGCTGTCAACTTGTGGCGCGGGATGCTGGTGAGTTTGGTGGTGGGATCGCTCACGTTCTTGAGCACGCTCAGGGTATAGTTGCCGCCCAACTCCAGCGCCGGAATGACCGGACTGTTCAGACCCAACTCAATGCCGGAGGATTGCACCTTGCCGATGTTTTGCATCTGACAGAGGCTGGTTGTGGTGCAGGCAGTGGAGCCGGGTTGATAGGCGGTCTGAATCTTGTCGGTGATGTTGCTGTAGAAGACTGCAGCATCAGCTTTGCTTCCGCTCCACGGACTGCCCTGATAACCGATCTCGTAATTGACTGAGGCTTCCGGAAGCAGTGCTGTGTTTTCGAAATACGTCGCAAATCTGGCGGAGTACCTGTCCTTGATCGTGGGCAACCGCGATTTCTGGGCGAGAGTTGCGTAGAAACGGGAGGTGGAAGTGAAGTCGTAGAAAAGCCCGATTTGACCATTGGTGGCCGTTTTCGCGCCGGGCAGGGCGAACGGGCTGCCCGGCTTATAGACTTCCTGCGGCTTGATGGTGTGGCGGGTGATGCCGAGTGAGAGCAGCGTGGAAGGATTGATCACCACGTTGTCTTCTACGGCATACGAGCTCAATGAGTCCTGGAACGATTCGGTGATGGTCGATACACCGTCGCGGGCGATGTGCTTGTCCACCTTGTAGTGTGTAACCAGTTTGATTTCCTGCCCGGCGAGACGGGTCGTGCTCAGTTCGACAGAGCCGCCGCGAGTTTTGTCGTCGTAGGTGCTTTGGTTGGCGGCAGGATTGGTGATGGTTGGATAGGTGGCGTTGGCGTAAATGTCCAGACCATTGCCGTACTTGTCCACATAGAGTC